>NZ_JBWCCN010000011.1:0-244801 GCF_056279485.1 Pseudomonas sp. TE12508
GGTTTTCTTATTGGGGGGGGGGGGTGGGGTTATAACCCCACTAAAACCGCCCGCCCCCCCCTGTCCGCGCCCCCCCCCCTACTGTTGTACACCTATCCATGTAGGAGCTGTCGAGCGAAGCGAGGCTGCGATCTTTTCAGCGAATCAATCGTCGCTGACGGTAATGTTCGGCATCGCTGGCGTCGCCGCTTCCTGCAACACAATCCGCGCGCCGACATGGCGGGCCAGTTCCTGGTAAACCATCGCGATCTGGCTGTCCGGCTCGGCGATCACCGTTGGCTTGCCGCCATCGGCCTGTTCGCGGATCAGCATCGACAGTGGCAACGAAGCCAACAGTTCGACACCGTACTGGTTGGCCAGCTTCACACCGCCACCCTCACCGAACAGATGCTCGGCATGCCCGCAGTTGGAACAGATGTGCACGGCCATGTTTTCCACCACGCCCAGCACCGGGATGTTGACCTTGCGGAACATCTCCACGCCTTTGCGCGCGTCCAGCAATGCCAGATCCTGCGGGGTGGTCACGATCACCGCGCCGGCCACCGGGACTTTCTGCGCCAGGGTCAACTGGATATCGCCGGTGCCTGGCGGCATGTCGATGACCAGGTAATCCAGATCGCCCCAGGCCGTTTGCGTGACCAGTTGCAACAAGGCGCCGGACACCATCGGCCCGCGCCAGACCATCGGCGTGTTGTCGTCGGTCAGGAACGCCATGGACATCACTTCGACACCATGGGACTCAATAGGAATGAACCACTTCTGATCCTTGACCTTTGGTCGGGTACCTTCAGGGATGCCGAACATGATGCCCTGGCTCGGACCGTAGATATCCGCGTCGAGAATCCCGACTTTGGCGCCTTCACGGGCCAGCGCGAGGGCCAGGTTGGCAGCCGTGGTGGACTTGCCCACGCCACCCTTGCCGGACGCTACGGCCACGACGTTCTTGACGTTGGCCAACCCCGGGATCTGTGCCTGGGCCTTGTGCGCGGCAATCACACTGGTGATCTCGACGCGCGCGGTGACGACGCCGTCCAGGCCTTCGATGGCCAGTTGCAACAACTGCGCCCAGCCGCTTTTGAACAAACCGGCGGCATAGCCCAGCTCCAGCTGGACGCTGACGCGATCACCCTGGATGTCGATGCTGCGCACGCACCCGGCGCTGACCGGGTCCTGGTTCAGGTAAGGGTCGGTGTATTGGCGAAGGACGGCTTCCACCGCTGCGCGATTGACGGCGCTCATGGGCAACTCCGATAGCAAGACTGGAAAATCAGGCGGGTATCGTACGCCGGACACACATTTGTGGCGAACAGATTACTGCGGCCAGAGAGCTTACCTGTGGCGAGGGGGCTTGCCCCCGTTCGGCTGCGTAGCAGTCGCAATACTGGAGAATGCGGAGTATCTGTCAAATCGCGGTCGCTGGTTCGGGGGGCGGCTTGGCCACCCAACGGGGGCAAGCCCCCTCGCCACAAAAGCTCTTTTGCAACAATAAGCCTTCAGGTCGCAGGGGTGAAAAATATGCGCCGGCGCTTTATAGTGGCCGACCTCCGTTTCATCAAGTAGCCGAGCCCCATGTCCGAGCCACGCAAGATCCTCGTCACCAGCGCCCTGCCCTATGCCAATGGTTCGATCCACCTCGGCCATATGCTGGAATACATCCAGACCGATATGTGGGTGCGCTTCCAGAAGCATCGCGGTAATCAATGCATTTATGTCTGCGCCGACGACGCCCACGGTTCGGCCATCATGTTGCGCGCGGAAAAGGAAGGCATCACCCCGGAACAACTGATCGCCAACGTCCAGGCTGAACACAGCGCCGACTTTGCCGAGTTCCTGGTGGACTTCGACAACTTCCACTCCACTCACGCCGAAGAAAACCGTGAGCTGTCGAGCCAGATCTACCTGAAGCTGCGCGACGCCGGGCACATCGCCACGCGCTCGATCACTCAGTACTTCGACCCGGAAAAGAAAATGTTCCTGGCCGACCGCTTCATCAAGGGCACCTGCCCGAAATGCGGCACCGAAGACCAGTACGGCGACAACTGCGAAAAATGCGGCGCGACCTACGCGCCGACCGATCTGAAGGATCCGAAATCGGCCATCTCCGGCGCCACCCCGGTGCTCAAGGATTCCCAGCACTTCTTCTTCAAGCTGCCGGACTTCCAGGAAATGCTGCAAGCCTGGACCCGCAGTGGCACGTTGCAAGAGGCCGTGGCCAACAAGATCGCCGAGTGGCTGGATGCCGGCCTGCAACAGTGGGACATTTCCCGCGATGCGCCGTACTTCGGCTTCGAGATTCCCGACGAGCCGGGCAAATATTTCTACGTGTGGCTGGATGCGCCAATCGGCTACATGGCCAGCTTCAAGAACCTCTGCGCCCGCCGTCCGGACCTGGACTTCGACGCGTTCTGGGGCAAGGATTCCACCGCCGAGCTGTACCATTTCATCGGCAAGGACATCGTCAACTTCCACGCCCTGTTCTGGCCAGCCATGCTTGAAGGCGCCGGTTTCCGCAAACCGACCGGCATCAACGTACACGGCTACCTGACCGTCAACGGCCAGAAGATGTCCAAGTCCCGCGGCACGTTCGTCAAGGCGCGGACTTACCTGGATCACCTGTCGCCGGAATACCTGCGCTACTACTACGCCGCCAAGCTGGGCCGTGGCGTCGATGACCTGGACCTGAACCTCGAAGACTTCGTGCAGAAGGTCAACTCCGACCTGGTCGGCAAAGTCGTCAACATCGCCAGCCGTTGCGCCGGTTTCATTCATAAAGGTAATGCTGGTGTACTGGTAGCCGGCAACGCCGCGCCGGAACTGACCGACGCTTTCCTGGCCGCAGCGCCAAGCATTGCCGATGCCTATGAGGCTCGCGACTTCGCACGTGCCATGCGCGAAATCATGGGCCTGGCCGACCGCGCCAACGCCTGGATCGCCGACAAGGCACCGTGGTCGCTGAACAAACAGGAAGGCAAGCAGGATGAAGTCCAGGCTATTTGCGCCTTGGGCATCAACCTGTTCCGCCAACTGGTGATTTTCCTCAAACCGGTACTGCCGCTGCTGGCCGCCGATGCCGAGGCGTTCCTGAACGTCGCCCCGCTGACCTGGAACGATCACGCGACCTTGCTCAGCAACCATCAGCTGAACGAGTTCAAACCGTTGATGACCCGCATCGACCCGGTAAAAGTACAAGCCATGACCGACGCCTCGAAAGAAGACCTGACCGCCAGCGCAACCGACACCGGCGAAGCTGCGCCCGCCGGCAACGGTGAACTGGCCAAGGATCCGCTGTCGCCAGAGATCGAGTTCGACACCTTTGCCGCTGTAGACCTGCGCGTTGCGCTGATCGTCAAGGCCGAAGCCGTGGAAGGTGCCGACAAATTGCTGCGCCTGACCCTGGACATCGGTGACGAGCAACGCAACGTGTTCTCCGGGATCAAGAGCGCTTACCCGGACCCGTCCAAGCTCAATGGTCGCCTGACCATGATGATCGCCAACCTCAAGCCCCGCAAAATGAAATTCGGGATCTCTGAAGGCATGGTGATGGCGGCAGGCCCTGGCGGTGAAGAAATCTACCTGCTGAGCCCCGACAGCGGCGCCAAGCCGGGTCAACGCATCAAGTAAGGCTCGATCCGCTGGACCGATCCCACAGTCGTGCCTGGCATGACTGTGGGTTTTTCATGTCTGGCCCATACTATCTCTCAACTCCTGCCTCACCTTGTAGGAGCTGTCGCAGCCTGCGGCAGCGCCTACAGATTTACCCAGCAGCCCAACGATGTGTGGACACGGACGCTTCAGGTAGACCGATCATGACCGAACTGCTTCTTACGCTTATCAGCGCTGCCCTGATCAACAACCTCGTGTTGCACTGGCCGCTGGGCGTCGATCCGGTGCTGGGCAGCGAGCGGCCACAGGTCCATGCGCTGGGCATCGCGACAACGTGTCTGATGCTGATCGTCGGCGCACTTGGCTATGCGCTCTACCACTGGCTATTAGTGCCATTGGGGCTGACGTCGCTGCGTCTGTTCGTGTTCCTGCCGTTGAGCGTTCTGCTGATCGCCCCCCTGCTGAAGCTGCTTTCACGGTTATTGGCGAAGCTTTCATTTGATGGCCTCTGGCCCCTGCTGCTGGGGAATGCCGGGGTGCTTGGGCTGACGCTGCTCAACGCTCAAGAAGACAAGGGAATTTTCCACGCCATAGCCCTGAGCCTTGGCGCCGGACTGGGTTTCTGGCTGGTGCTGAGTCTGTTCAGCGACTTGCGCCAGCGCACACTCGACAACGATATCCCCCTGCCCTTTCGCGGCCTGCCGATCGAATTGATCGGCGCCGGATTGATCGCGGTGATTTTTCTCGGATTCAGCGGGCTGATCAAAACATGAGTCTGATTCAACGCATCGACGCCCTCTTGCCGCAGACTCAATGCGGCAAGTGTGGTCACCCCGGATGTAAACCCTACGCCGAAGGTATCGCCAGCGGCGAGCCGATCAACAAGTGCCCACCGGGCGGCAGCGAAACCATCGCGGCCCTGGCCGACCTGCTGAAAGTGCCGGTGCTGGAACTGGACGTCAGTCGCGGTTCGGCACCAGCGCAGATCGCTTACATCCGTGAAGCCGAATGCATCGGCTGCACCAAGTGCATCCAGGCCTGCCCGGTCGACGCCATTGTCGGCGCGGCGAAATTCATGCACACGGTCATCGTCGACGAATGCACCGGTTGCGACCTCTGCGTGGCGCCCTGCCCGGTGGATTGCATCGAGATGCATCCGTTACCGTTGGCCACGGTGCTGCCGATTGTCGGCGGGCTGGCGTTCAGCCTGGAGGAACAACAGGCCCGGGCCGCCAAACGCAATCACGCGCGACGCCGATTCGAACAGCGCAATGCCCGTTTGCATCGCGAAGAGGAACAGAAGCTCGCCGAACGCCAGGCCCGCGCCCAACGCGCCGTGCAGCACAGCGAAGTGACGCTCGACCCGGTTCAGGCCGCGCTCGAGCGCGTCCGCGCACAGAAGACCGACAATGCCGATGCTGCGCTGAAAAAGGCCAAGGTCGATCTGGCGATGAGCCGGGCGCAGCTGAACAAGTCGCTCAAGGCCTTCGGGCATCCGCCGACCTTCGAACAGCAATCGCAACTGATCGTGCTGCAACAGCAGTTCGAAGCCGCCGAACAGGCGCTGGCGCAACTGGAGAGCAGCGCACCGCCGGTCTCTGCACCACCTGCCCCGGCAAAAGATGCCGAGCTGAAACGGGCAAAGATCCAGCTGGCCATGCGCCGCGCCGAACTCAAGAAAGCTCAAACAAGCGAGGCGCCGGCCGAACAGATTGAAGCGTTGCAACATGCGCTCAGCGAAGCCGAGCGTCAGGTGGATGCCTATGCCGCCCCTTGAATCGGTGGACGAACGCCTTCAACAGGCCATGAAGCTGGTATTGCTGGCCACCGCGCCGGGGATGCTGATGTTGTTCTGGCTGTATGGCTGGGGCGTATTGATCAACCTGATTCTGACAGCGGCAACAGCGTTGGCCGTTGAAGCGGCGGTGTTGCAGCTGCGCAAGCAACCGGTAAAACCGACGTTGAGCGACGGCAGTGCGTTGGTCAGCGCGACGCTGCTGGCGCTGGCCTTGCCGCCTTACTGCCCGTGGTGGTTGACGGTCAGTGCTGCGGCGTTCGGACTGTTTTTCGGCAAGCACTTGTATGGCGGTGTCGGCAAGAATCCGTTCAATCCGGCGATGCTCGGTTTCGCGATGGTCCTGGTGATGTTTCCCCAGCCAATGACCCATTGGCCGGCGTCCCATGGCATGGATTTGTTCGGTGGGCTGCAACAGGTGTTCGGCTTCAGCTTCGGCCAGACACCCGATGCGTGGGCTCAGGCCACGGCGCTGGACAGTCTGCGAATCAACAAAAGCCTGACCATGGAAGAACTGTTCGCCGGCAATCCGGCATTCGGCCGTTTCGGCGGCCGAGGCGTGGAATGGGTCAACCTGGCGTTTCTGGCGGGCGGTGCGTTTCTGCTGCAGCGGCGGGTGTTCAGCTGGCATGCCCCGGTCGGCATGCTCGCCAGCCTGTTCATCATCAGCCTGTTGTGTTGGAACGGTACGGGCTCCGACTCTCATGGCTCGCCACTGTTTCATCTGCTCACCGGCGCGAGCATGCTCGGTGCCTTCTTCATCGTGACGGAACCGATATCCGGCGCGAAAAACCCCATGGCCCGATTACTGTTCGGCGCAGGCGTGGGATTGCTGACTTATCTGATTCGGACGTGGGGCGGGTATCCGGACGGCGTGGCCTTTGCGGTTCTGCTGATGAACCTCTGTGTACCGGCGCTGGAACGGTTTGCGGCGTCCAGACAGGAACAGGTTGCCCCATGAACCGAGCGACGAGCGTTGTGATTCTGGTAGTGCTGGCGGGCCTGGGGATGGGCGCGACTTACCTCGTGCAGCACACCAGTGCCGCGCGCATTGCCGCCGAACAACGCCTGATCGACAGCCGCCGGTTACTGGATCTGCTACCGCCCGACAGCTACGACAATCAGCCACTGGAACAATCCCTCAGCGTCGAAAACACTCGCTTGGCCAACAGCACACTGCTGGGTGGCTATCTGGCTTCCAAGGCCGGCCAACCGAGCGCCGTGTT
The DNA here is from genome assembly GCF_056279485.1 of Pseudomonas sp. TE12508. NCBI lineage: Bacteria > Pseudomonadati > Pseudomonadota > Gammaproteobacteria > Pseudomonadales > Pseudomonadaceae > Pseudomonas > Pseudomonas sp. TE12508. The sequence goes on from NZ_JBWCCN010000011.1 coordinate 6,625, forward strand.
GCTGCGCAGCCAGACTCTGGGCTACGCCGGCTCCATCGAATTGCTGATCGCCATCGACCGCCAAGGCAAGTTAGTGGGGGTCAAAACCCTCAAGCAATCGGAAACCCCAGGGCTGGGCGGCAAGCTCGCCGACTGGCCCAATGCCTGGCTTGAGGTGTTTACCCGCAAGTCTCTAACCGACCCCGATGACAATGGCTGGGCCTTGAAAAAGGACCAAGGGCAATTCGATCAGATTGCGGGCGCGACCATCACCTCAAGAGCGGTGATCAATGCCACCCATGACGCGTTACGCTACTTCGACGAACACCGGCAACCGCTGATCGGGAGCAGCGCCCATGAATAAGTCATCGACCCTGCAAAACTCGCTGATGCTTACGCCGTTGATCGGCGTTACGGATTCATTGGTAACGGCCCTGGGCCTGTGGCTGATGTTTGCTCTGGTATTCAGTGCTTATGGTTTAAGCATGGGCGTTTTGCGCTCGCGACTGATGCCGACAACACATTTGCTGGCATGCCTCCTGCTGGCCGCCACGCTGACCAGTTGCGCGGAACTCGCCATGCAAGCCTGGTCGCTCCAATGGCACCAGCAGCTGGGTTTCTACGCAGGATTGATCGCCCTGCAATGCGTTGTGCTGGAACACAACGGTTTTTTCCACAGCCCACCGCGTGTTCGACTGCGTCTGTGTGGCTTGTTCGGCGCCTTGATGGTGGGCTTGGGTCTGCTGCGTGAGCTTATCGGCAACGGAACACTCGGTAGCCATCTTTCCTGGATGGCCGGTGCCACGCAACCGGACTGGCAAGGCTGGACGCTGATCGTCGACGGTGGCCTGCATCTGGCCACACTGGCCCCTGGCGGGTTTATTCTGCTGGGACTATTGATCGCCGCACATCAAGCCTGGACCCGCCGCCCGGCGGCATCACATTGACCGCCTTCGAGGAAACGCATCGCCCATGAATGCCGCAAAACGTCTTGAAATTTTCCGCAGGTTTCACGAAGACAACCCTGAACCGAAGACCGAACTGGCCTACTCCTCACCGTTCGAATTGTTGATCGCCGTGATTCTCTCGGCGCAATCGACCGATGTCGGCGTGAACAAGGCCACCGCCAAACTGTTCCCGGTGGCCAATACGCCAGCGGCGATCCATGCCTTGGGCGTCGAAGGGCTGTCGGAGTACATCAAGACCATCGGCCTGTTTAACAGCAAAGCGAAAAACGTGATCGAAACCTGTCGCTTGCTGGTGGAGCGCCATGGAGGTGAAGTACCGCAGACTCGCGAGGCGCTGGAGGCTTTACCCGGTGTCGGTCGCAAGACCGCCAACGTGGTGCTCAATACCGCCTTTCGTCAGCTGACCATGGCCGTGGACACTCACATTTTCCGGGTCAGTAATCGTACCGGCATTGCTCCGGGCAAGAACGTGGTCGAGGTGGAGCAAAAACTGATGAAGTTCGTGCCCAAGGAATATCTGCTCGACGCCCATCACTGGCTGATTCTTCATGGCCGCTACGTTTGCCTGGCCCGCAAGCCGCGTTGTGGCAGTTGCCGGATCGAGGATTTGTGCGAATACAAGCAAAAGACCTCGGACGATTGAGGCTCTATTAGTTTTTTTGATTGATCGATTGAAAAAATCTTTTTTACCCGCCGGGAAATTGTCGATATAAGGAGCGCCAAAGGGCAGCCTTAGCCTGGAGTTAACCTTATGAGCACTGGCAAAGAGCAATTGGACGTAGAAGACGACTTCACCCCCGTTGAGGCCGATGACGCAGAGCCGGTAGTGGAAGTGGCAAAGACCAACCTGAGCAAACGCCGCACCATCGACAACCTGCTGGAGGAGCGCCGACTGCAGAAGCAATTGGCCGATTACGATTTTGACTTATGACACTTAAAAGCCTCCCGAAACGGAGGCTTTTTACTAAGTGCCGCCCCCTGACAAACACCTGTTCATCGCGCCAAATGCTGGCAGCTTCATACCAGGCCGTTGCGCTGGGCCAATTCAATCAGGTCGACCAGTGAGCGAGCATTGAGCTTTAACAGAAGACGAGTCTTATAAGTACTAACGGTTTTATTGCTGAGGAACATTCCGTCGGCGATCTCCTTGTTTGTCTTTCCTCGGGCCAATTGTTGCAAGACCATCATCTCTCGCCCGGACAAACGATCCACCATATCAGCCTCACTGGCGTTCCCAAGACTGGAACGCACGGTATGCAGAGCCTGATTAGGAAAGTAGCTGTAGCCTGACAGCACGGCTTTTATTGCACTGAGCAACTCAGTGAGATCCTGCTGTTTGCAAACATATCCGGCGGCACCCGATTGCATGCAACGCATGGAAAAATGCCCTGGCGCCTGGGATGTCAATATCAGTACTTTAAGAGGCATCGCCGTTGATGTCAGGCGCGCGATAACTTCCAACCCATCCAGTTTCGGTATTCCAATATCCAGTATGACAATATCCGGCATAAGATCACGGGCAAGTTGTAATGCGTCCACACCATTATCTGTTTCTGCAATGACTTCGTAGCCATGACGTTCCATTAGCATACGTACCGCAAGACGAATGACGGGGTGATCATCCACGATCAGCACTTTATTCATGGGCAAGTCCAATTTTCGCTGTTCGAATTTTTAGAGCCCGCACCATAGCCTAGTCGTTTCACCCATGGCACGCCGTCACCCTCGGCCACTCGCAGCGAGAGACATGGCCTACAAACAACACGGATTATTCCTACAAAAAATCATTGCCATACGAAGAAGCAGAGATTTTACTGACCTACTATTGTTCAGTGCCTCGGCAGTTTTTTTGTATCGACTTACAACCAAAAAACGACAAAAAACAGTGTCGACGCATTAATCCACGATGCGCCGACTATTGAGCTACCCTTAAAAGTAACGGGTATTTTCCAGTACCTTCTTGCGCAATCTGGCTCAACAATCGAAAAAGCTCACACACCGTAACACTTGACCAATAACATAGCGCCATCAAAACAATTAAACAGCCATACCCGAACCCGCAACAATACAGCTACTATAACAACCTCACCACGCTAATAAAAACAGTTCAATACAACAGCAGAACAACCTGATATTAGTTATTACAACCATAAACCAATCGAGAAAAGACAATATTCAATGAGCATACAATATGATAAAACTCAAAAAAAGAATCACCAACCCCATGACAATTATTGCCATATTTGCAGCACTGTCTGAAACATCGGCCGCCGTATCCCTACCCTTTCTCGACAATGAGGAGAGGGAGCTCTATGTGTGGTTCCTGATCAGTTTTCCCTTTTATTTGCTTTTTCTTTTCTTCGTTACTCTCAACTTCAACTATCGATCGCTTTACGCGCCCTCCGATTTTGTGAAGGGAAAGCATTTCATAAAAGCCATGGAGAACGTTCATCATCCGAGTAACAGCCCATCCAGCGTAGCGCCCGAAAACTCGACCCAGCACCATGTAAACCTGCCTGCCCCCCTAAAGGATCTGCACATCGTCGATGCACGGTGGATACACAAAAAAATGGCGTTCAGCGCCTTGATGGAGAGCATTCAGTACCCTGCGGACAATCCCGCACAAGTGATCGTATTTCTCACGTGTACCGATTCGGATAAATTGCTGAAGGCAAACACGCTCAAACATTGGAAACACATGAAGAAACGCAACAGCGCAACGTTCTGTATTTCTTACAATTTGAGCTCACAGGGCGTGACGATTATGGGCTAGGTATTGAACTGTCGCACATCAGAAAGGCAGCCCTTGAAGCAGATCAAGGACAGGAAGCAGAAGGAACGGTCAGCGGAAACAAGAAGAAAGCGAAACGTTATATGCAGCAGCCCCTCTTTCAAATTTGTGGCCTTGTCATCAACAAGGCCACAAATTCATTACCGACTCAAAGGCCTCAGAAAAGCTTGCGGCCCTTGTTCGCCGCGATACGCATACGCAGGGCGTTGAGCTTGATGAAGCCCGCCGCGTCGGCCTGGTTGTAGGCGCCGCCATCTTCCTCGAAGGTCGCGATGTTGGCGTCGAACAACGACTCGTCGGACTTGCGGCCGGTGACGATCACATTGCCCTTGTACAGTTTCAGGCGCACTACGCCGTTCACGTGGGCCTGGGAAGCATCGATCATCTGTTGCAGCATCAGACGCTCAGGGCTCCACCAGTAACCGGTGTAGATCAGGCTGGCGTATTTAGGCATCAGCTCGTCTTTGAGGTGAGCCACTTCGCGGTCCAGAGTGATCGATTCGATCGCGCGGTGAGCGCGCAGCATGATGGTGCCGCCCGGGGTCTCGTAGCAGCCGCGGGACTTCATGCCGACGTAGCGGTTTTCGACGATGTCCAGACGGCCGATACCGTGTTCGCCACCGATCCGGTTCAAGGTCGCCAGCACGGTGGCCGGGGTCATTTCGACGCCGTCCAGTGCGACGATGTCGCCGTTGCGGTAGGTCAGTTCCAGGTACTGCGCTTTATCAGGAGCCTTCTCCGGGGAGACGGTCCAACGCCACATGTCTTCTTCGTGCTCGGTCCAGGTGTCTTCCAGCACGCCGCCTTCATAGGAGATGTGCAGCAGGTTGGCATCCATCGAGTACGGGGATTTTTTCTTGCCGTGACGCTCGATCGGGATGTTGTGCTTTTCAGCGTAATCCATCAGCTTTTCACGGGAGAGCAGGTCCCATTCGCGCCACGGAGCGATCACTTTCACACCTGGCTTCAAAGCATAGGCGCCCAGTTCGAAACGAACCTGGTCGTTGCCCTTGCCGGTCGCGCCGTGGGAAATGGCGTCAGCGCCGGTTTCGTTGGCGATTTCGATCAAGCGCTTGGCGATCAACGGACGAGCGATGGAAGTACCCAGCAGGTACTCGCCTTCATAAACGGTGTTGGCGCGGAACATCGGGAACACGAAATCGCGCACGAATTCTTCGCGCAGATCGTCGATGTAGATTTCTTTTACGCCCATGGCCTGTGCCTTGGCGCGGGCCGGTTCGACCTCTTCGCCCTGACCCAGGTCAGCGGTGAAGGTCACTACTTCACAGTTATAAGTATCCTGCAGCCACTTGAGGATCACCGAAGTGTCCAGGCCGCCGGAATACGCCAGAACGACCTTGTTTACGTCCGCCATGCCATCACTCCACGGGGTTCTACGGAAAGCCGTCAAGTCTACCGCTCATGCAGAATAATTTACAGAGGCGCGACAGCTTATGACGACGAAGCGACAGATTATGTCGAGCGAGCGACGATTTCAGCGGGTTCAGGAGGTCTTCGCGCTGCCCGCGGAAGCAGTGGCTGGAGGCGCCGGTTGCTCGGTCGGCGCTACCCGTTCAAGACGTACGGCAACCCGGCGGTTCTTCGCTCGATTGGCGGCATTGTTGTTCGGTGCCAGAGGATAGCGCTCACCGTGAAAACGCAGGGTGATCTGCGATTCCTGGATACCATTGGCCTTGAAGAAATCCATCACGGCCAGCGCCCTGCGTCGTGATAGTTCGCGGTTGGTCAGGCGGTTGCCGCTGTTGTCGGAATGGCCGTCGAGCTCAATGTGGTTGACCGTCGGATCGGCTTTCATGAATTCCAGCATGACCTGCAAATGGGCCTTGGCTTGGGCGTCTAGATCGATGCCCTCCCCCGGAAAGCCGACTTCGGATTGCTTCACCTGCTCGAAATTCTGCGGCAGCAACTTGGCCACGCACCCCTGGTAGTCACTGTAGGCCTTGCTGAATTTGACCGGCAGCAGACGGACTTCAGACACTCGACCGTCTCCCGAGGAGTGTCGAACCACCGGGCTGCGACCGTCCATCAACCCGTTGATCAGGCGCCCGGCCTGAACTTGCGAGCTGTTGAACAGCACGTTGCCACTGCCGATTCGTACCGAGCCCAGGTTGATGTCGCCACGCCCCGGCTGCCATGGCGCAGCGGCCGCCAGCAAGGTCGCGGAACCGCCACCGATCATCGAGTTGTAGGCCTTCAAGCGAAATGTCGCCTGTTCGCCGGCACGACGCACGAACTCTCCCGAGCCGAAATCGGTGATGGGTTGAGTCAGGCGGCATTCGAACTTGTCACCTTCGACCGTCCACTCGATGCTCTCCAGACGGGTCTGGAAAGTGAGCGCCATCGCAGGAAGGCTGGCAAACACACTGAGCAAAGCTAAATAACGCTGGCGCACGGGAGGCTCCACTGGCTTGTGCAACAAAAAGACCGACACACACATTTACGGCATACCTGTTGGGTATCGGAAGGTTGCCGCAAAACTTGATAGCGAGTGCCTGCAAGAGTCTTTTCCGGTAGCATTCCCCTGAGTTCGACCCGCCTGGAATCCCCTCATGTCCGACCGCCTGACCCTGCTGCGTCCCGACGACTGGCATATTCATCTTCGCGATGGTGCTGTGTTGACCAATACCGTCGCGGATGTCGCGCGCACCTTTGGTCGCGCCATTATCATGCCCAACCTGGTACCACCGGTGCGCAACGCGGCTGAAGCCAATGGCTATCGCCAGCGGATTCTCGCCGCGCGTCCGGCCGGCAGCCGTTTCGAACCGCTGATGGTTCTGTACCTGACCGACCGCACCCAGCCCGAAGAAATTCGTGAGGCCAAGGCCAGCGGTTTCATTCACGCCGCCAAGTTGTACCCGGCCGGCGCGACCACCAACTCGGACTCTGGCGTCACCAGCATCGACAAGATTTTCCCTGCACTCGAGGCCATGGCCGACGTCGGGATGCCCTTGTTGGTTCACGGTGAAGTCACCCGTGGCGATGTCGACGTTTTCGATCGCGAAAAAATCTTCATCGACGAGCACATGCGTCGAGTGGTCGAGCGTTTTCCGACCCTCAAAGTGGTGTTCGAACACATCACCACCGCTGACGCCGTGCAGTTCGTCAACGAGGCTTCGGCCAACGTCGGCGCTACCATCACCGCGCATCACCTGCTGTACAACCGCAACCACATGCTGGTGGGCGGGATTCGGCCGCACTTCTATTGCCTGCCGATCCTCAAGCGCAATACTCACCAGGAAGCCCTGCTCGACGCCGCCACCAGTGGCAGCGACAAGTTCTTCCTCGGCACCGACTCGGCGCCCCATGCCCAGCACGCCAAAGAAGCGGCTTGCGGCTGTGCCGGTTGCTACACCGCTTATGCCGCAATCGAGATGTATGCCGAAGCCTTTGAACAGCGCAACGCGCTGGACAAGCTCGAAGCCTTCGCCAGCCTCAACGGCCCGCGCTTCTACGGCCTGCCGGTGAACACCGATCGCATCACCCTGGTCCGCGATGAGTGGACCGCCCCAACCAGCCTGCCGTTTGGCGAGCTGACTGTAATCCCGCTGCGCGCCGGTGAAAAACTGCGCTGGCGCCTGCTGGAGGAACACGCGTGAGTGAAGACCATTTCGACGACGAACAGGACGGTCAAGGCAACGGAGGTGGTCCTCGTCATCCAATGGCTGCCAGATTCCGTGGTTACCTGCCGGTTGTCGTCGACGTAGAAACCGGTGGCTTCAATTCGGCCACCGATGCCCTGCTGGAAATTGCGGCGACCACCATCGCCATGGACGAAAAGGGCTTTGTGTATCCCGATCACACCTACTTCTTCCGCGTCGAGCCATTTGAAGGCGCGAACATCGAAGCGGCCGCTCTGGAGTTCACCGGGATCAAGCTCGATCACCCGTTGCGCATGGCCGTGAGTGAAGAAGCAGCCCTGACTGATATTTTCCGCGGCATCCGCAAGGCCTTGAAAGCCAACGGCTGCAAACGGGCGATTCTGGTCGGGCACAACAGCAGCTTTGATCTGGGCTTCCTCAACGCCGCTGTCGCACGCCTGGACATGAAACGTAACCCGTTTCATCCATTTTCCAGCTTCGATACCGCGACCCTCGCAGGTCTGGCCTACGGTCAAACCGTATTGGCCAAGGCCTGTCAGGCAGCCGATATCGACTTCGACGGTCGCGAGGCTCATTCGGCTCGCTACGACACCGAGAAGACTGCCGAGCTGTTCTGCGGCATCGTCAATCGCTGGAAACAAATGGGCGGCTGGGAAGATTACAACGACTGATCCATCACTGATCTCTCGAGACGCAAACCTGTGGCGAGGGAGCTTGCTCCCGTCGGACTGCGCAGCAGTCCCATTCTTTCAGAAAGAGAGTGGGGCCGCTTCGCTGCCCAGCGGGAGCAAGCTCCCTCGCCACAAGTGAACAGCCTGGGTTTATCCCGCCCATAAAAAAACCGGCCTTGGCAGCCGGTTTTTTTATGCCTCGAACGTGCCTTACAGCGCAGCAGCGTTCTCGGTCAGGTAAGCCGCAACACCTTCGGTGGAAGCGGTCATGCCTTTGTCGCCTTTTTTCCAGTTGGCAGGGCAAACTTCGCCGTGCTCTTCGTGGAATTGCAGAGCGTCGACCAGACGGATCAGCTCTTCGATGTTACGGCCCAGCGGCAGGTCGTTGATGATCTGCGAGCGGACAACGCCTTTGTCGTCGATCAGGAACGCGCCACGGAAAGCCACGCCGCCTTCGGACTCAACGTCGTAGGCCTTGGCGATTTCGTGCTTCAGGTCGGCCGCCATGGTGTAGCGAACTTCGCCGATGCCACCATTGTTGACCGGGGTGTTGCGCCAGGCGTTGTGGGTGAAGTGCGAGTCGATCGAAACGGCTACCACTTCCACGTTGCGTGCCTTGAAATCAGACATGCGGTTGTCCAGAGCGATCAGCTCGGACGGGCAAACGAAGGTGAAGTCCAGTGGGTAGAAGAACACCAGGCCGTATTTGCCTTTGATGGCCGAGGACAGGGTGAAGCTGTCTACGATTTCGCCATTGCCGAGTACGGCCGGTACGGTGAAGTCAGGGGCTTGTTTGCCTACGAGTACGCTCATTGGATATCTCCTGGTGTAATAACGTTGAAGAACAGGGTTCATGCCAGCCTGCCACCCTCGTGGCGACAGCCCTGTGACACAAACCTGCTTCGCAAAAGGCCGACCATCATACACCGCGTTTTTCACCTGTCCTTAGCGCCTTAATGGTTTTTTTCCTGGAAGGTAAAAAGACCGCTGCTATATTTTTCTCCTGACAACGTGAGAAGAAACCGTTCGTCAGTCACATGCCCTTATGATGAAAACCTTTCAGAAACCACTTTGACAATCATTCTCGTTAACATTAAGATCCATCGCAATTGAGTCACAACCAGCGACGGTTTTCACTTATGTATGTCTGCCTCTGCACTGGCGTCACCGACGGTCAAATCCGCGATGCAATCTATGAAGGTTGCTGCAGCTACCGGGAAGTCCGTCAGGCCACCGGCGTTGCCAGCCAATGCGGTAAATGCGCCTGCCTTGCCAAGGAAGTGGTCCGCGAAACCCTGGGCAAACTGCAATCGGCCCAGGCGTCGATCCCCTACCCCGCAGAATTTACCGCCGCATAATTACCGTATTTCAAAGAACCGGACTTGATGTCCGGTTTTTTTATGTCTGAAAATCAACCGCTTAGGCGCTAGACGCGGAACACAAACATTCTTATTCCGATTAATTTTCATTTAAGTTTCAATAACTTAGGTTTGACACTCTTAATTACGCGGCTCAAACTCTGCCTTATAGACAGCTAATACAGGGCAGGACCCCATCATGAAAGGCGACATTACAGTCATCCAGCATCTCAACAAGATCCTTGCCAATGAGCTGGTCGCGATCAATCAATACTTTTTGCATGCACGCATGTACGAAGATTGGGGCCTGAACAAGCTCGGCAAGCACGAGTACCACGAATCCATCGACGAGATGAAGCACGCCGACAAGCTGATCAAGCGCATCCTGTTCCTTGAAGGCCTGCCGAACGTCCAGGACCTGGGCAAGCTGAACATCGGCGAACACACCAAGGAAATGCTTGAGTGTGACTTGAAGATCGAACGCGACGGCCATGCCGATCTGAAAGTCGCTATCGCTCACTGCGAAACTGTCGGCGACTTCGGTAGCCGTGAACTGCTCGAAGACATTCTTGAATCCGAAGAAGAACATATCGACTGGCTGGAAACCCAACTGGGCCTGATCGATAAAGTCGGTCTTGAGAACTATCTGCAGTCGCAGATGGGCGAAGAGTAAATGCTACGCCGCTAATCGCGATGCAATAAAAAGCCCCGCTCTCTTTTATAGAGGCGGGGCTTTTTTGTGTGCGCGGTCTTGTCCTGAATATTGTTTACACAGGCACGCTCTTGTTGGAGCGAGCGGGCGGCGATCCCTGTGGCGAGGGAGCTTGCTCCCGCTTGAGTGCGTAGCACTCACAAAACCTTCATCGACTGTAAGGATTTTGGGGCCGCTTTGCGACCCAGCGGGAGCAAGCTCCCTCGCCACACCGCCCACTCCAAGTACCGAATCAGGCGTCGGTCTTGTTGGCCGCAGCAGCTTCAACAGCGGCTTTGATCGTCGCTTGCAACGAACCGTCGGCAGCCATTTCGGTCATGATGTCGCTACCACCAACCAGTTCACCGCCGACCCACAGTTGCGGGAAGGTTGGCCAGTTGGCGTACTTTGGCAGGTTGGCGCGGATTTCCGGGTTCTGCAGGATGTCCACATAGGCAAACTTTTCGCCACAGGCCATTACAGCCTGTGCGGCTTTCGCGGAGAACCCACACTGTGGGGCATTCGGCGAGCCTTTCATGTAAAGCAGAATGGTGTTGTTGGCAATCTGCTCTTTAATCGTTTCGATGATATCCATGGAGCACCTCGGCTGAACTTTCCGACTCAGTGGTCGGCACGGTGGCGCATTGTAACGGAAACCCGAGCGCCATGCTCGGCCTCCCCGACAGTCATGTTCATGCCGCCGCCACGGTCACCGGCACGCCGTTCAACGCCGCATTACCCGACAACTCATCGAGCTGACATTCGTCAGTCAGGTCATTGGCGCTGGAGCCGGGTTGGCCGCTGGCAATCGTCATCTGCACACCCGGTCGCGCATGACCCCAACCGTGAGGAAGGCTGACCACACCTTTCATCATATCCAGGCTGGCGACCACTTCAACCTCGATCACCCCGACCCGCGAACTGACGCGCACTCGCTGCCCATCGTGGAGCCCGCGGCTGGCCAGGTCATCCGGGTTCATCAGCAGTTGATGGCGCGGTTTGCCCTTCACCAGACGGTGATAGTTGTGCATCCATGAGTTGTTGCTGCGCACATGGCGGCGGCCGATCATCAGCAGCTCATCGGCAGCCGGTGCTTGTAGCGCCGCGAAGCGCGCCAGGTCGGCGAGGATCTCGACAGGCGCTGCCTGGACTCGCTGATTGGCGGTCTTCAGGCGTGGCGCCAGGTTGGGTTTGAGCGCCCCGAGATCAATACCATGAGGATGATCGAACAAGGTCGCCAGTGACAGCTTGTGTTCCGAAGCGTCGCCATACAGGCCCATTCGCAGCCCTCGGTCGATCATCTGCGCTGGCGCGATGGTCGATTTCAGCTCCTTGCCAGTCTTCGCCGCAAAGGCTTTGGCCAGCCCCACGAAGATTTCCCAATCATGCAGCGCGCCTTCGGGCCTGGCCAGGATCGCCCGGTTGAAGCGGGTGACGTTGCGCACCGCGAACATGTTGAACGTGGTGTCGTAATGATCGTTTTCCAGTGCCGAAGTCGACGGCAGAATCAGGTCGGCATAACGCGTGGTTTCATTGATATACAGGTCAACGCTGACCATGAACTCCAATCCGTCCAGTGCCTGCTCCAGTTGTCGGCCATTGGGCGTGGACAGCACCGGATTACCCGCCACGGTGATCAGCGCGCGGACCTGCCCTTCCCCTTCTGTGAGCATCTCTTCGGCCAGCGCCGATACCGGCAGTTCTCCAGCGTATTCCGGACGCCCGGACACGCGGCTCTGCCAGCGGTTGAAATGACCGCCCGAGGTCGATGCCACCAGATCCACCGCAGGCTCGGTGCACAACGCACCGCCCACCCGGTCGAGGTTGCCGGTGACCAGATTGATCAGTTGCACCAGCCAATGGCACAGGGTGCCGAAAGCCTGGGTCGAAACCCCCATGCGCCCGTAGCAGACCGCTGTCGGCGCTGCCGCGAAGTCCCGTGCCAGTTGGCGGATCTGCTCGGCGGGCACCGCGCACAGCGGGCTCATGGCCTCAGCAGTGAACCCTGCGATCGCTTCACGCACCTCATCCAGGCCATCGACCGGCAAATGACTGTCGCGGGTCAGACTTTCAGCGAACAAGGTATCGAGCAGCCCGAACAACAGCGCCGCATCGCCGCCGGGGCGTACGAACAGATGCTGATCAGCCATCGCCGCCGTCTCGCTGCGACGCGGATCGACCACCACCACTTTGCCGCCCCGGGCCTGAATCGCCTTGAGGCGCTTCTCCACATCCGGCACGGTCATGATGCTGCCGTTGGAGGCCAGTGGATTGCCGCCCAGGATCAGCATGAAATCGGTGTGATCGATGTCCGGGATCGGCAGCAGCAAGCCGTGGCCGTACATCAAGTGGCTGGTCAAGTGATGGGGCAACTGATCGACCGATGTCGCGGAAAACCGGTTGCGGGTTTTCAGCAGGCCGAGGAAATAATTGCTATGGGTCATCAACCCGTAGTTGTGCACGCTTGGGTTGCCCTGATAGACCGCCACCGCGTTCTGCCCGTGACGCTCCTGGATCGCCGCCAGGCGTTCGGCTACAAGGCTGAAAGCGTCTTCCCACTCGATAGGCTGCCATTCGCTGCCTGTTCGCCGCATCGGCTGACGCAGGCGATCCGGATCGTTCTGGATGTCTTGCAGGGCAACCGCTTTGGGGCAGATATGCCCGCGGCTGAAGGTGTCTTGGGGGTCACCCTTGATCGAGGTGATCTGTACGCCGCTGCCTTCGACCTCGGTGGTTTCGATGGTCAGGCCGCAGATGGCTTCACACAGGTGGCACGCACGGTGATGGAGAGTCTTGGTCATGGCCAGTCTCTGTTTTGTTCTGGGCGGGCAAGATCGGCCGCGGGAACAAAACTATGGCGCGCGACTCACCCCTTGGCCAGCGACGTTCGTCTTGTGAATCGGCGGCCATCAGGCCAGCCAATGGCAGCAAGGGATCAGTTCGACGGCAGACTCGGCGGCGCCTGCAACTGGATCTCCTCGATGGTTTCGATCTGCTCATGGGCAACATGCACGCCGGTGAGTTCGCCGATCAGTCGCCAATGCTCGTCGAGCCCGGCGCTGATGGTGGCCATGCGGTCAATCATGCGCCGGCCAGCCGCTTTCGTGACTTCGTCTTCACTGCGCAACAACTCGAAAGACATCGAGGTCATGGAAGCGGTGAGGTGAGTCAGAGAGCGGGCCGTAAGCCCGAGTAATTCCATTAACAGCTGTTCTTTCGATTCCATTCCAGATGGCTTCCTGCGTCGCTCGTGCCTTAGTTATAACGCAGCACTTTGCTTTAGCAAATGTTTCGGACAAGACACATTGCCCGCCAAAGGTCCGAATGACAGGTCAAAAACCGACCGCCAGCGTGTCGCCCGCGCCCTGTTTGATTGCCAAGCCCGGCGAGCCCGGTGTACAAATGGTCAGCTGCTGTCAGGAAACAGGCTTCAAAAGCGCTACTGCGGTCACCCGTAGCCCCTCTGAAATCCCCTAAACACCGTAGCCCATTGGAAAAACGCGACATTTAATGTCAATATCGCGCCTTCCCCTATTTCGTCGCCCCGTGCGGCTTACGCCGCAGGTCTCGCCCGTTTTTCAGTTAAACAAGGCTTTGAGTATCTGCGGTCTGTTGCAAAAAGGTAGTCAATGATGAGCGCAAGGCACTTTCTCTCCCTGATGGATTGCACGCCCGAAGAGCTGGTCAGCGTGATCCGTCGAGGCGTTGAGCTCAAGGACCTGCGTAACCGCGGCGTACTGTTCGAGCCTTTGAAAAACCGCGTCCTGGGGATGATTTTCGAGAAGTCCTCGACCCGCACACGCATCTCGTTCGAAGCCGGCATGATCCAGCTCGGCGGCCAGGCGATATTCCTGTCGCCACGCGACACCCAATTGGGTCGCGGCGAGCCGATCGGCGACTGCGCCATCGTCATGTCGAGCATGCTCGATGCGGTGATGATCCGTACCTTTGCCCACAGTACCCTGACCGAATTCGCCGCCAATTCCCGCGTGCCGGTGATCAATGGCCTGTCCGATGACCTGCACCCCTGCCAATTGCTGGCCGACATGCAAACCTTCCTCGAACACCGTGGTTCGATTCAAGGCAAGACCGTGGCCTGGATCGGCGATGGCAACAACATGTGCAACAGCTATATAGAAGCGGCGATCCAGTTCGACTTCCAGTTGCGCATAGCCTGCCCGGAAGGTTACGAACCCAATCCTGAGTTTGTGGCTAAAGCCGGCGATCGGGTGACCATCGTCCGCGACCCGCAGGAAGCCGTGCGCGGTGCGCACCTGGTGAGCACCGACGTCTGGACCTCCATGGGCCAGGAAGAGGAAACCGCCAAGCGCCTGAAGTTGTTCGCACCGTTCCAGGTCAACCGTGCCCTGCTCGACCTGGCCGCGCCGGACGTGCTGTTCATGCATTGCCTGCCGGCCCACCGTGGCGAGGAAATCAGCCTCGACCTGCTCGACGACTCGCGTTCGGTGGCCTGGGATCAAGCCGAAAACCGTCTTCATGCACAAAAGGCCTTGCTCGAATTCCTCGTCCCGCCTTCGTACCACCACGCATGAGCCAGCCATTACTGCTGAACCTGCGCAACCTGGCCTGCGGTTATCAAAACCAGCGGGTTGTGCAGAACCTCAACCTGCATTTGAATGCTGGGGATATCGGTTGCCTGCTGGGGTCTTCGGGTTGCGGCAAAACCACCACCCTGCGGGCGATTGCCGGTTTTGAACCGGTGCACGAAGGTGAAATCCAGTTGGCGGGCGAGACCATCTCCAGCGCCGGCTTCACCCTTGCCCCGGAGAAGCGCCGGATCGGCATGGTGTTTCAGGATTACGCACTGTTTCCGCATTTGAGCGTGGCCGAGAACATCGCTTTCGGGATCCGCAAGCACCCGCAAAAGGATCGTATCACCGAAGAACTGCTCGAACTGGTCAACCTGAAAAACCTCGGCAAGCGCTTCCCCCATGAGCTGTCCGGTGGCCAGCAGCAACGTGTGGCGTTGGCCCGCGCCTTGGCGCCGGAACCGCAACTGCTGTTGCTCGACGAACCGTTCTCTAACCTCGACGGCGAATTGCGACGCAAGCTCAGTCATGAAGTACGCGCCATTCTCAAGGCTCGCGGCACCAGTGCAATCCTGGTGACCCACGATCAGGAAGAAGCCTTCGCGGTCAGTGACCACGTGGGCGTTTTCAAGGAAGGTCGCCTGGAGCAGTGGGACACGCCCTACAACCTCTATCACGAACCCCTGACGCCATTCGTGGCCAGTTTCATTGGCCAGGGTTACTTCATTCGCGGCCAGTTAAGCAGCCCGGAATCGGTGCAGACCGAGTTGGGTGAATTGCGCGGCAACCGTGCCTACACCTGGCCAATCGGTTGTGCTGTGGATGTGTTGTTGCGTCCGGACGATATCGTCTATGCGCCGGACAGCCCACTGAGGGCGCAGATTGTTGGCAAGAGCTTCCAGGGGGCATCGACTCTGTACCGCTTGCAGTTGTCTACGGGCGCGCAGCTGGAGTCGATTTTCCCGAGTCATGCCGATCATCTGGTCGGTGCTGAAGTAGGCATTCGGGTGGCGGCTGAACACCTGGTGTTGTTCCAGGCGAACGGCAGCACGGCGGCGCAGATTCCGGTGATCGAATCCGGTGTTCGGCGGTACAGCACCACCAGTTGAGCGGACACAAGCGGGCTTGCTCGCTGTGGCGAGGGAGCTTGCTCCCGCTGGTTCGCGAAGCGGACCCAAATCCAGCGAATGCGGTTCGCTGGATTTACGACTGCTTCGCAGCCGAGCGGGAGCAAGCTCCCTCGCCACAGCAGGCAAGCCTCGCGCCTACAAAAAAATCATCCGAGCATTAATTTGCCGCTTGCGACCAGCGTCGCATTCCCGCCAATACTCACTCGCTCCCCTTCCAGCTGGCAGAACAACTCCCCACCTCGCGCCGAACACTGATAAGCCGTCAGACTCGACTTGTTCAAGCGTTCCGACCAATACGGAATCAGGCTGCAATGGGTCGACCCGGTCACCGGGTCTTCGTTGATGCCGATTGCTGGCGCAAAGTACCGCGATACAAAATCATGCGTGTTGCCCTTGGCCGTCACAATGGCGCCTGGCCACGGCAGTTTTGCCAGCGCAACCATGTCCGGCTGACAATCGAGCACCGCTTGCTCGGACTCCAGTACCACGAACAATTCTTTCGAACCCAACACATCGACTGCTTGCACACCCAAGGCGTGCTCGACATCCAGGGTCACGCCCACTTCTGTCGGCACGATGGCCGGGAAATCCAGCCACAAGCGCTCGCCCTCACGACTGACACTCAGCGGACCGGACTTGCAGATGAAGTCCAGTCGCTCGACCGGTTCCTTATAGATTTCAAACAGAACATAGGCGCTGGCCAGGGTCGCATGGCCGCATAACGGGACTTCGGTGGTGGGGGTAAACCAGCGGATGTGCCAGACGGGCCCCTCACGTACTAAAAACGCGGTTTCGGCGAGGTTGTGTTCGGCGGCGATTTTTTGCATTAACTCATCGTCGAGCCAGGTATCGAGCCGGTACACCATCGCCGGGTTGCCACTGAACGGCCGATCACTGAACGCGTCGACCTGATGAAACTCTAGCTGCATGCCACTTCTCCCTTTTTCAGGTCGACGAGCATGGAGCCACGAAGAGTCCTTCACCAGTGACAGAGCGAATCAATTTTCACCATACAGCGCCGGGCTGAACGCCCGAGGCCTTCTGTTCAGGTGCGACCGATATCGGCGAACTTCGCCTGGGTGTGTTCGGCCAACACGGCGGGCGCCAGTTCAACTTCCAGTCCACGCCGTCCGGCGCTGACAAAGATGCTGGAAAAAGGCTGAGCCGAATGATCGATAAAGGTACGCAGGCGCTTCTTCTGCCCGAGCGGACTGATGCCGCCTAACAGGTAACCTGTCGACCGCTGTGCAGCCGCGGGATCGGCCATTTCGACTTTCTTCACACCAGCGGCCTGCGCCAGCGCCTTCAAGTCCAGACTTCCGACGACCGGCACCACAGCCACCAACAATTCCCCCTTTTCGCTGGCCGCCAGCAATGTCTTGAACACCTGCGCCGGGTCCAACCCCAGTTTTTCCGCGGCCTCCAGACCATAGGACGCTGCCTTCGGATCATGTTCGTAACTGTGCACGCGATGTTCGGCACGAACTTTTTTCAACAAATCCAATGCGGGGGTCATGGCAGCTCCAGACTTGGTGGCAGAAGAAAAAATACTGCGCAGGATTCTAGGTCATTGATCGATAAAAGGCTCTATTACAACGCTATTTCAAAAGCCTGGCCGGGCTTCTGTGCCGTTCGTCCACGGTCAGCCTCCCCGATGAACGATGCGGTCATTCACGTGACTAATAGTTGAAATGTGACTGACAGTTCACTTTCGACCTTTGACAGCAGCGTTTCTTGTCTATATTTTTTCGAATCTGAATACTGTACGAATGTCTCACCGCAGCACCCAGCAGCAAGCCGAGCCCAGGATGGGGATCCTCCTCGGTGAAAATCGCGCTTTGACCTTGATGAAAAAGCGCCAGACAACAACAAAAAAGAGGTTTTCAATGACAACTGCTTTACAACAACCGTCGCTCTCGAGCCAATGCATGGCCGAGTTTCTGGGTACTGCACTGCTCATCTTTTTCGGTACCGGCTGCGTTGCCGCGCTCAAGGTGGCGGGTGCCAGCTTCGGACTGTGGGAAATCAGCATCATCTGGGGGGTTGGCGTCAGCATGGCGATCTACCTGACCGCCGGCGTTTCCGGTGCGCACCTCAATCCTGCCGTGAGTATCGCGCTGAGCATTTTCGCTGACTTCGAAAAGCGCAAACTGCCTTTCTACATCTTCTCCCAGGTGGCCGGCGCCTTTTGCGGGGCCTTGTTGGTTTACACGCTGTACAGCAACCTTTTCTTCGATTTCGAACAAACTCACCAAATGGTTCGTGGCACCCAGGCCAGCCTTGAATTGGCGTCGGTGTTCTCCACTTTCCCAAACCCTGCCCTGACCACTGCCCAGGCCTTTTTGGTTGAAGTGATCATCACCGCCATATTGATGGGCGTGATCATGTCGTTGACCGATGACAACAACGGTCTGCCCAAAGGGCCGCTGGCGCCGTTGCTGATCGGCCTGCTGATTGCCGTGATTGGTAGCTCGATGGGCCCGTTGACCGGTTTCGCGATGAACCCGGCTCGCGACTTCGGTCCTAAACTGATGACTTTCTTCGCCGGCTGGGGTGAAATTTCCTTCACTGGCGGGCGCGATATCCCGTACTTCCTGATCCCGATTTTTGCACCGATTGTCGGTGCCTGCCTCGGTGCTGCAGCTTATCGCGGGCTGATTGCCCGTCATCTGCCCAGCGCCATACCTGCTACAAAGGATGCAGTACCGGCCATTGACGGCAAACCAAGAACGTCTTGAAACCGTTGGCGCGTGATCCTGCCCATGTGGTCCCGCGCCTGACCTCACTTCCTAATTTTCGTCCAAGGCAATCGACATGACCGACATTCAGAATAAGAACTTCATCATTGCCCTCGATCAGGGTACGACCAGCTCCCGCGCGATCATTTTCGACCGTGACGCAAACGTGGTCTGCACCGCCCAGCGCGAATTCGCGCAGCATTACCCGCAAGCCGGTTGGGTCGAACATGACCCGATGGAAATCTTCGCCACCCAGAGCGCCGTGATGGTCGAGGCCCTGGCTCAAGCCGGCCTGCATCACGATCAGGTCGCAGCCATCGGCATCACCAACCAGCGCGAAACCACCGTGGTCTGGGACAAGACCACCGGCCGCCCGATCTACAACGCGATCGTCTGGCAGTGTCGGCGCAGCACCGAAATCTGCCAACAGCTCAAGCGCGATGGCCACGAGCAATACATCAGCGACACCACTGGCCTGGTCACCGACCCGTACTTTTCTGGCACCAAGCTCAAGTGGATCCTCGACAACGTCGAAGGCAGCCGTGAGCGTGCACGCAAGGGTGAACTGCTGTTTGGCACCATCGATAGCTGGCTGATCTGGAAATTTACCGGCGGCAAGGTGCACGTCACCGACTACACCAACGCCTCGCGCACCATGCTCTTCAACATCCACACGCTGGAGTGGGACGCGAAGATGCTGGAGGTCCTCGACATCCCGCGCGAGATGCTGCCGGAAGTTAAATCCTCGTCCGAGATCTACGGCCACACCAAAAGTGGCATCGCCATTGGCGGTATCGCCGGCGACCAGCAGGCGGCCCTCTTCGGCCAAATGTGCGTCGAGCCAGGCCAGGCGAAAAATACCTATGGCACCGGTTGCTTCCTGCTGATGAATACCGGCGACAAAGCCGTGAAATCCAAACACGGCATGCTCACCACCATCGCTTGCGGCCCGCGTGGCGAAGTGGCCTACGCCCTGGAAGGCGCGGTATTCAACGGTGGCTCCACCGTGCAGTGGTTGCGTGACGAGTTGAAAATCATCAACGACGCCCACGACACCGAATACTTCGCCAACAAGGTCAAGGACAGCAACGGTGTGTATTTGGTGCCAGCCTTCACCGGCCTGGGCGCTCCCTACTGGGACCCGTATGCCCGTGGCGCATTGTTCGGCCTGACTCGCGGCGTACGCGTGGATCACATCATTCGTGCCGCGCTGGAGTCGATTGCCTACCAGACCCGCGACGTTCTGGACGCCATGCAGCAGGATTCCGGCGAACGCCTCAAGTCCCTGCGCGTGGACGGCGGCGCAGTTGCGAACAACTTCCTGATGCAATTCCAGGCCGACATCCTCGGCACTCAGGTCGAGCGTCCGCAAATGCGCGAAACCACCGCGTTGGGCGCGGCTTACCTGGCGGGTCTGGCGTGTGGCTTCTGGGGCAGCCTGGACGAGTTGCGCGGCAAGGCAGTGATCGAGCGCGAGTTCGAACCGACACTGGACGAAACCGCGAAGGAAAAACTCTACGCCGGCTGGAAAAAAGCTGTCAGCCGCACTCGTGATTGGGAACCACACGAAAGCGCTGAATAAGCCAAGGATGGGGTTCTAACTGGTAGGGAGCAGATTCCTGCGGCATCATGGGCAAATTTTGCACGGCAGCCCAAAGGAAGCCCCATGAATCTGCCTCCCCGTCAGCAGCAAATCCTCGAACTGGTCCGCGAACGCGGCTATGTCAGCATCGAGGAAATGGCCCAGCTGTTCGTCGTTACACCGCAAACCATCCGCCGCGATATCAATCAACTGGCGGAAGTCAACCTGTTGCGTCGCTACCACGGCGGCGCAGCCTACGACTCCAGCGTCGAAAACACTGCCTACGCCATGCGCGCCGATCAGATGCGCGATGAAAAACAGCGTATCGGCGAAGCCATTGCCGCTCAGATTCCCGATCACGCCTCGCTGTTCATCAATATCGGCACCACCACCGAATCCATCGCTCGGGCGCTGCTCAACCACAACCACCTGAAGATCATCACCAACAACCTGCACGTGGCCTCGATGCTCAGCGCCAAGGACGATTTCGACGTGCTGCTGACCGGTGGCAACGTGCGGCGTGACGGTGGCGTGGTCGGTCAGGCGAGTGTCGACTTCATTAACCAGTTCAAGGTCGACTTCGCCCTGGTCGGCATCAGCGGCATCGATGAAGATGGCAGCTTGCTGGATTTCGATTATCAGGAAGTGCGGGTGTCCCAGGCGATCATCGCCAATGCCCGGCAGGTAATCCTCGCGGCGGACTCCAGCAAATTCGGGCGCAATGCCATGATTCGCCTGGGGCCGATCAGCCTGATCGATTGCCTGGTCACCGATCAGCAGCCTTCGCCAGCCTTGGCGCAGCTGTTGAGCCAGCACAAGATTCGGTTGGAAGTGGTTTAACTCCTTTCGAAATGGCTCGCTCCCCTGTGGCGAGGGAGCTTGCTCCCGTTCGGCTGCGCAGCAGACGCAAATCAGACAATTTGTTCTTCCTGAAAAACCGCGCTCACCGGTTTTAGGGCTGCTTCGCAGCCCAGCGGGAGCAAGCTCCCTCGCCACAAAAGCCCTCCCGCGCTCACTAAATGTTCGTAAATTTTCCTTTAACCGCCCTTCGATCAGTATTTTCAATCGAAGTTGACTGGCTGTGCGCGTCTTTATGGGCTAGTATTTTCGTAAATGAACATTAATGTTCGAATTCAAATATAGAAAATCAAAGCCCGAGGCCAGCCGATGCCCACTTCTACCTTGCCTACGCCCCCTCTCGCCGAGGTTTACGATATCGCCGTCATCGGTGGTGGGATCAATGGCGTGGGGATCGCAGCGGATGCCGCCGGTCGCGGTCTTTCGGTGTTCCTTTGCGAAAAGGATGACCTGGCCAGCCACACTTCGTCCGCCAGCAGCAAGCTGATCCACGGCGGCCTGCGCTATCTCGAACATTACGAATTTCGCCTGGTGCGCGAAGCCCTCGCCGAGCGTGAAGTACTGCTGGCCAAGGCGCCGCACATCGTCAAACAGATGCGTTTCGTGCTGCCGCACCGCCCGCACCTGCGTCCGGCCTGGATGATCCGCGCCGGCCTGTTCCTTTATGACAATCTGGGCAAACGGGAAAAACTCGAAGGTTCGAAAAGCCTGAAGTTCGGCCCGGACAGTGCACTGAAAAGCGAAATCACCAAAGGCTTCGAATATTCCGATTGCTGGGTCGATGACGCACGCCTGGTCGTACTGAACGCCATGGCCGCCCGCGAGAAAGGCGCCCACGTTCACACCCAGACCCGCTGCGTCAGTGCCCGTCGCACCAAGGGCCTGTGGCACCTGAATCTGGAACGCGCCGATGGCAGCCTGTTTTCGATCCGCGCCAAAGCGCTGGTGAATGCAGCCGGCCCGTGGGTCGCCAAGTTCATCCGTGATGACCTGAAGATGGAATCGCCGTACGGCATCCGTCTGATCCAGGGCAGCCACCTGATCGTGCCGAAGCTGTATGAAGGCGAACACGCGCACATTCTGCAAAACGAAGATCAGCGCATCGTCTTCACCATTCCGTACCTGAACCACTTCACCCTGATCGGCACCACCGACCGTGAGTACACCGGCGACCCAGCGAAAGTTGCGATCACTGAAGGCGAAACCGATTACCTGCTCAAAGTGGTCAACGCCCACTTCAAGAAGCAAATCAGTCGCGACGATATCCTGCACAGCTACTCCGGTGTTCGCCCGCTGTGCAACGACGAATCCGACAACCCGTCGGCTGTCACCCGCGACTACACCCTGGCATTGTCGGGCAGTGCCGAAGAAGCGCCGCTGTTGTCGGTGTTCGGCGGCAAACTGACGACTTACCGCAAACTGGCCGAATCGGCGCTGGCGCAACTGGCCCCGTACTTCGCGCACATCAAGCCAAGCTGGACTGCCAGCGCCACCCTGCCCGGCGGCGAAGACATGACCACGCCGCAGGCCTTGAGCTCGCGGATCCGCGACAAATTCGACTGGGTGCCCACCGAAATCGCCCGACGCTGGGCCACCACTTATGGCAGCCGCACCTGGCGCATGCTCGAAGGTGTGGAAAGCCTTAATGATCTGGGCGAACACATCGGCGGCGGTCTCTACACTCGCGAAGTTGATTACCTGTGCAGCGAAGAATGGGCGACCACCGCCCACGACATTCTGTGGCGCCGCACAAAGCTTGGGCTGTTCACTACCCCGGCGGAACAGCAGAAGCTCGAAGATTACCTGAACAAGGTCGAACAGAACCGCAGCAAGATCCAAGCGGCCTGATCGGGAATCCGGTTAAAACGAAGCCCCTGAATCTCATGATTCAGGGGCTTTTTGTATTCTGCCAGACACTACCTATCCCCTGCTCGCGATGAGGTCGGCACATGCAACATTGATGTTGCCTGACACTCCGCTATCGCGAGCAGGCTCGCTCCCACAGGGGATAGGTGCAAGGCATGAGATTCCATTCGGTTTTCCGAACGCGACTCGACGGTCGATTCGGTTAACCGGATTCTCCATCGCGAAAATTCACGCCATAAATATTTAATATCTTTATAAATCAATAACTTGATCTATATCGCCTGGCCTGGCACGAGTCATGCTCTACACTCTTGGACGAATGTACGCTGCGCCACCCCTTCAGGAGCCGGCAAGCATTCGAAGCACCAAAAAGGGCCGATGAACTGGCTCCATATAAAAACAATGTCGAGGAAAATTTGATGCGCATCGTTCCCCATCTCCTGGGCGCAGCCATTGCTGCCGCTCTGATTAGCACTCCAGTTTTCGCCGCCGAACTCACCGGCACACTGAAGAAGATCAAAGAGTCCGGCACCATCACCCTCGGGCATCGTGACGCTTCCATTCCGTTTTCCTATATCGCGGACGCTTCCGGCAAACCGGTTGGCTACTCCCACGATATCCAGCTGAAAATCGTTGAAGCCATCAAGAAAGACCTGGACATGCCCAACCTCCAGGTCAAATACAACCTGGTGACCTCGCAAACCCGTATCCCGCTGGTGCAGAACGGCACCGTGGACGTCGAGTGCGGCTCCACCACCAACAACGTCGAACGTCAGCAGCAAGTTGACTTCTCCGTCGGCATCTTCGAAATCGGCACCAAGCTGCTGGCCAAGAAAGATTCCCCATACAAAGACTTCGCCGACCTCAAAGGCAAGAACGTCGTGACCACCGCCGGCACCACGTCCGAGCGCATCCTCAAGTCGATGAACGCCGACAAGCAGATGGGCATGAACGTGATCTCCGCCAAAGACCATGGCGAGTCCTTCCAGATGCTGGAAACCGGCCGTGCCGTGGCTTTCATGATGGACGACGCCTTGCTGGCCGGTGAAATGGCCAAGGCCAAGAAGCCGACCGACTGGGCCGTGACCGGGACTGCGCAGTCCAATGAGATTTACGGTTGCATGGTTCGCAAAGGCGACGCGCCGTTCAAGAAAGCTGTCGACGACGCCATCATCGCGACCTACAAATCCGGCGAGATCAACAAGATCTACGAAAAATGGTTCATGCAGCCAATTCCGCCAAAAGGCCTGAACCTGATGTTCCCGATGAGCGAAGAGCTCAAGGCCCTGATCGCCAATCCGACCGACAAAGCGGCTGACGAAAAGAAATCCTGATTTCTGACTAACCTTATCCCCTGAGAGAGCCTTTGCCCTTTCAGGGGTTGTCACTCCCTGCTGGCATTTCTGGAAACACTCGAACCGGTGGCTGTCGAGCCGCTCGTGTGTGCCTGACCATTAGAGTCGGGCGGGAACGGAGTCCCCAGGCGGGCATTTGTAAATCGAACGAATCCGAGGGGAGACCCTAATGAATTACAACTGGGACTGGGGCGTGTTCTTCAAGTCCACCGGCGTGGGCAGCGAGATTTATTTCGACTGGTACCTCTCCGGTTTGGGCTGGACCATCGCCATTGCCGTCGCAGCCTGGATCATCGCGCTGCTGCTGGGCTCGATTCTGGGCGTCATGCGCACGGTACCGAATCGCATCGTATCGGGCATCGCGACCTGCTACGTCGAAATCTTCCGTAACGTGCCGCTGCTGGTTCAGCTGTTCATCTGGTACTTCCTGGTGCCCGACCTGCTGCCTGCGGATATCCAGGAGTGGTACAAGCAGGATCTCAACCCCACCACTTCGGCCTTCCTCAGCGTCGTCGTGTGCCTGGGTCTGTTCACCACCGCTCGCGTTTGCGAACAAGTGCGCACCGGTATCCAGGCGCTGCCCCGCGGCCAGGAAGCCGCCGCTCGCGCCATGGGTTTCAAGCTGCCGCAGATCTACTGGAACGTGCTGCTGCCCCAGGCTTACCGCATCATCATTCCGCCGCTTACCTCGGAATTTTTGAACGTATTCAAGAACTCCTCCGTCGCGTCGCTGATTGGCCTGATGGAGCTGCTCGCGCAGACCAAACAGACCGCCGAGTTCTCCGCCAACCTGTTCGAAGCCTTCACCCTGGCCACGCTGATCTACTTCACGCTGAACATGAGCCTGATGCTGCTGATGCGTTCGGTCGAGAAGAAAGTCGCCGTACCGGGCCTGATTTCCGTAGGGGGTAAATGATGGAATTCGACTTCTCGGGCATCATTCCGTCCCTTCCGGGTTTGTGGAACGGCATGGTCATGACCCTCAAGCTGATGGCCTTGGGCGTGATCGGCGGGATCATCCTCGGCACGATCCTGGCGCTGATGCGCTTGTCCCACAACAAACTGCTGTCGAACATCGCCGGCGCCTACGTTAACTACTTCCGCTCGATCCCGTTGCTGCTGGTCATCACCTGGTTCTACCTGGCGGTGCCGTTTGTATTACGCTGGATTACCGGCGAAGACACCCCGATCGGCGCGTTCGCCTCGTGCATCGTGGCCTTCATGATGTTCGAAGCCGCGTATTTCTGCGAAATCGTCCGGGCTGGCGTGCAGTCGATCCCCAAGGGTCAGATGGGCGCTGCCCAGGCGTTGGGTATGGAATACGGCCAGATGATGCGACTGATCATCCTGCCGCAAGCGTTTCGCAAGATGACCCCGTTGTTGCTGCAACAGAGCATCATTCTGTTCCAGGACACCTCGCTGGTGTATGCGGTGGGTCTGGTGGATTTCCTCAATGCCTCCCGTGCCAGTGGCGACATCATCGGTCGCTCCAATGAGTTCCTGATCTTCGCAGGTCTCACGTACTTCACAATCAGCTTTGCCGCCTCGCTGCTGGTCAAGCGTCTGCAAAAAAGGTTTGCCGTATGATCTCTATCAAGAATGTCAACAAGTGGTATGGCGACTTCCAGGTACTGACTGACTGCAGCACCGAGGTCAAAAAAGGCGAAGTGATTGTGGTGTGCGGGCCGTCCGGCTCCGGTAAATCCACCCTGATCAAATGCGTCAACGCCCTGGAACCGTTCCAGAAAGGCGACGTGATCGTCGATGGCACATCCATCGCCGACCCGAAGACCAACCTGCCGAAACTGCGTTCGCGCGTTGGCATGGTGTTCCAGCATTTCGAACTGTTCCCGCACCTGAGCATCATGGACAACCTGACCATCGCACAGGTCAAGGTGTTGGGTCGCAGCAAGGAAGAGGCATCCAAGAAAGCCCTGCAACTGCTCGAACGCGTCGGCCTCTCCGCCCACGCCAAAAAGCACCCGGGCCAACTCTCCGGTGGTCAGCAACAGCGTGTGGCGATTGCCCGTGCGCTGGCGATGGACCCGATCGTCATGCTGTTCGACGAACCGACCTCGGCGCTGGACCCGGAAATGGTCAACGAAGTACTCGACGTGATGGTGCAACTGGCCCACGAAGGCATGACCATGATGTGCGTGACCCATGAAATGGGCTTTGCGCGCAAAGTGGCCGACCGGGTGATATTCATGGACCAGGGCAAGATCATCGAAGACTGCAAGAAAGAAGAGTTCTTCGGCGACATCACCGCCCGCTCCGACCGCGCGCAGCATTTCCTCGAGAAGATTCTGCAGCACTAAACATCGGACGCTGCTCCCCCTGTGGGAGCTGGCTCTGTGGTGAGGGGGTTTGCCTGTGGCGAGGGGGCTTGCCCCCGTTCGGCTGCGAAGCAGTCGTAAACCCGTTGCATGCGGTTTGACTTCGAAATACCGGGGCCGCTTCGCGACCCAACGGGGGCAAGCCCCCTCGCCACAGGCAAGCCCCCTCGCCACACAAGTCCGCTCCCACAGGCGGCCAGTGGAGATATGGATATTTGTGTTGTGGTTGACCCAAGGCATCTGTGATGAAATGCGACTCCACTCTCTATCGCGCCGCGCCGCCATCACTCGCCGTGAAACCCCGTTTGATTCGCCATCTGTTCCTGCCGCCACTGGTCATCGCCCTGATGATCGGATTGGGTTACATCGGCTTCTGGGTCAGTGAACACTACGGAATTCGCAGCCTTAGCGAGAATGGCCAGCGTCAGTTGGAACTGCACGCCCGCGCCGTCGAGAGCGAAATCAGCAAGTACACCTACCTGCCCAGCCTGCTGGAACTCGAATCCAGTGTTTCAAAGCTGTTGGCCGACCCGTCTCCGGAACTCCGGCAGACGGTCAACGAATACCTTGAAGGCCTGAACCGGCGCAGCCGCAGTCGGGCCATCTATGTGATGGACACCACCGGTCGCGTACTGGCCACCAGCAACTGGCGCGATGTCGACAGTTATCTGGGTGAAGACCTGTCCTTCCGCGCCTATTTCCAGAATGCCGTGCGCGGTCAGCCGGGGCGTTTCTATGGCATCGGCAGCACCAGTGGCGAACCCGGCTATTACCTGGCGCATGGCCTGGAAGAGCACGGCAAGATCATCGGCGTCGCCGTGGTCAAGGTCCGCCTCGAAGCCATGGAAGAACGCTGGCAGCGTGCGCGTCTGGAAGCCTTCGTCAGCGACGAGAACGGCATCATCATTCTCTCCAGCGATCCGGCGCGGCGGCTTAAATCGGTTGTGCCATTGAGCGAGGAAACCAAGGAAAAACTGGCCCGTAGCCTGCAGTACTACTGGTTTCCGCTGAACGAACTGCAACCGCTGGCGCGGGAGAAACTGGCCGAAGGCGAGGAAAAACTGACCTTCCCCGCCAACAGCGAATTGATGTCCGATGAAGAGAACATCAGCTACCTCTCGCAAACCCGGCCGCTGAGCGACACCCCATGGAATTTCACCCTGCTCACCCCCCTGCAGGATTTGCGGCGTGAAGCGATCAATCAGGGGATTCTGGTGGCGGTGGCGTTTGCCCTGGTAGCGTTTCTGCTGATCGCCTGGAACGAGCGGCGCAAGGTGATCGCCACCCGCCTCGCGGCGCGGGAAGCCTTGCAGGAAGCCAACAATCAACTGGAGCGTCGGATTACCGAACGCACCACCGACCTGCGCGCCAGCAACGAACGACTCAAGGGCCAGATCCGTGAACGCCGGCAGGCGGAAGAGACATTGCGCCGCGCCCAGGATGAACTGGTCCAGGCCGGCAAACTGGCGGCCATCGGCCAGATGTCCACCAGCATCGCCCACGAATTGAACCAGCCGCTGGCCGCCTTGCGGACCTTGTCCGGCAATACCGTGCGTTTTCTGGAACGCGGTCAGCTGGATGTGGCCAGCACCAACCTCAAGACCATCAATGAACTGATCGACCGCATGGGCCGGATCACCGCCAGCCTGCGTTCCTTCGCCCGGCGCGGTGATGACAAGGGCCAGGCCAGCTTTGGCAAAGCCGTGGACGCCGCCCTGCAATTGCTGGGCAGCCGGATGGAAAGCGCGCACCTGCAACTGCATCGCGACCTCGAAGACGTGCAGGTGCTGATCGACCAGACCCGTCTGGAGCAGATTCTGGTCAACCTGATCGGCAACGCGCTCGACGCCATGCAGTCGCAGCCCCTGCCGGCGTTGTGGCTCGAAGGCGAGGAGTTCGATGGCAAGTATCGTCTGCGGGTACGCGACAACGGCCACGGCATCGATGCCGAAGCGCGCAAGCATCTGTTCGAACCATTCTTCACCACCAAACCCGGCGAACAAGGCCTGGGCCTCGGCCTGACGCTTTCCGCCAGCCTGGCCGCCGCCACTGGCGGGCATCTGGGTGTCGAGCACCCGGCCAGCGGTGGCACCACCTTCGTCCTCAGTTTACCGTTGGTAAGCCCCACTCCCGCCGAGCCAATATGAACAACGACCTTAGTGTGCTGATCGTCGAAGACGACCCCCATGTCCTGCTCGGCTGCCAACAGGCGCTGACCCTGGAAGACATTCCCTGCGTGGGCGTCGGCAGCGCCGAAGAAGCATTGGAGCGGGTCGGCGATAACTTCGCCGGCATCGTCATCAGCGACATCCGCCTGCCGGGCATCGATGGCCTGGAACTGCTGACCCGGCTCAAGGCCCGCGATCGCAGCCTGCCGGTGGTGCTGATTACCGGCCATGGCGACATCTCGATGGCCGTCGGCGCGATGCAAAAAGGCGCCTACGACTTCATGGAGAAACCCTTCTCCCCGGAACGTCTGGTGGACGTCGCCCGCCGTGCGCTGGAGCAACGCAGCCTGGCGCGGGAAGTGTCGTCGTTACGTCGACAGCTGTTCGAGCGCGACTCCCTCGAAGGCCGGATCATCGGGCGCTCGCCGGCCATGCAGAACCTGCGAGAACTGATCGCCAACGTCGCCGATACCTCGGCCAACGTGCTGATCGAAGGCGAGACCGGTACCGGTAAAGAATTGGTTGCGCGCTGCCTGCACGACTTCAGCCGTCGGCACACCAAACAGTTCGTCGCGCTGAACTGCGGTGGCCTGCCGGAGAACCTGTTCGAAAGTGAAATTTTCGGTCACGAGGCCAACGCCTTCACCGGTGCCGGCAAGCGGCGGATCGGCAAGATCGAGCACGCCGACGGCGGCACGCTGTTCCTCGATGAAGTAGAAAGCATGCCGCTGCCGTTGCAGATCAAACTGCTGCGGGTGTTGCAGGAACGCACCCTTGAACGCCTTGGCTCGAACCAGAGCGTGGCGGTGGATTGCCGGGTGATCGCCGCGACCAAGTCCGATCTGGATCAATCGAGCAAGGCCGGCGAGTTTCGCAGCGACCTGTATTACCGCCTGAACGTGGTAACCCTGGAACTGCCGCCGCTGCGCGAACGCCGCGAAGACATCCTGCAATTGTTCGAACACTTCCTGCAGCAGTCATCCTTGCGCTTCGACCGCGCGGTACCGGAACTGGACAACCAGACCCTGTCGAACCTGATGAGCCACGACTGGCCAGGCAACGTGCGCGAATTGCGCAACGTCGCCGAGCGTTTCGCATTGGGCCTGCCGGCCTTCAAAAAATCCGGCACCAATGGCAACAATCAGGGCCTGGCCTTCGCCGAAGCGGTGGAAGCCTTCGAACGCAACCTGCTCAGCGACGCCTTGCAGCGCAGCGGCGGCAACCTGACCCAGGCCAGCCAGGAACTGGGGATGGCCAAGACCACGCTGTTCGACAAAGTGAAGAAATACGGGTTGAGCCACTGATGGATCTGATTTTCAAAGCAACCCTGGGCGCGGCGGTGGTGGTGATCCTCGCCATGCTGGCCAAGACCAAAAACTATTACATCGCCGGCCTGGTGCCGCTGTTTCCGACCTTTGCGCTGATCGCTCACTACATCGTCGGCAAGGGGCGCTCGCTGGATGATCTGAAAACCACCATCGTGTTTGGCATGTGGTCGATCATTCCGTACTTCGTCTACCTGGCGACCTTGTATGTGATGGTCGACCGAATGCGGCTGGAGGCTTCATTGGCGGTGGCGGCGGTGGCGTGGTTGATGGCGGCGACGGTGCTGGTCAGCGTTTGGGTTCGCTTGCACGCCTGACCGCGATCTTCTGTAACTGATCGTTCCCACGCGCAGCAAAGGAATGCAGCCCGTGACGCTCCGCGTCACTGGACGCGGAGCGTCCTTAGAGGCATTCCCACGCAGAGCGTGGGAACGATCGAGCGTGTAACGTCAGTTCAACCGTTGACTGTTCCACCCTTGGCCTCACTCATAATCTGGCGAATCGCACCGACAAACGTCTCCACCGGCTGCCCGCCACTGACGGCGTACTGCCCGTTAAACACCACCGTCGGCACTGAACTCACTCCGCGCGATAGCCACAACTGTTCTTCTTCGCGAACCTCTTTGGTGAATTCATCGGACGCCAGAATCGCCTCGGCCCGCTGCCGATTCAGCCCCACGCTTTCAGCGATCTGCGCCAATTGCCCGTGATCGGAAGGATTGCCGCCCTCGGTGAAATACGCCTTGAACAGTGCGTCTTTCAGGTTGAACTGCAATCCTTCCAGCCCCGCCCAATGCAGCAAGCGGTGAGCATCGAAAGTGTTGTAGATACGGCTGCTGCCGTCCGTGCGAAAGGCAAACCCGACCTCGGCGCCGCGCGCGCGGATCATTTCGCGGTTCTTCTGCGATTGCTCAGGCGTCGAGCCGTACTTTTCGCTGATGTGTTCGGTGATGTTCTGGCCCTCTGGGCCCATCTTCGGGTTCAGTTCGAACGGCTGGAAACGGATCTCGGCCTGGACTTCATCGCCGAGCGAATCCAGGGCACGGGTCAGGCTATACAGACCGACGACGCACCAGGGGCAGGACACGTCGCTGACGAAATCGATTTTCAGGGGGGTACTCATCATTTACCTCGCAGGCTTGAATCGCGCCGGAAAGTTCGAACGATACACCCGCAGGCTGAGCCCGTGTGGCAGCCGTTCCACTATTCCCCTTGTGGGAGCGAGCCTGCTCGCGAAGGCGTCATGTCAGTTGATATCTGCATTGGCTGATGCACCGCTTTCGCGAGCAGGCTCGCTCCCACAGGGGGATTTCGGGTGTTTTGGGGATGGTGTTTAGTTCTGTTTAGCGTTACTTCCTGAAAGCTACAGCGCCTTGCGCCGTCGCCTACAACCACGTCAGAATCCGCCGGCTTGTGCGTCTGGAGGCCCGTCGGTAACTTGGTTCCTGTCACTGATTCCCAGTGATCGGGTTTAGTAGCCCGGCTTTTCCCAAATTGGTGCACATGCGTCTTTCAGTCAGGCACTCGCCTGCACTTGATGGTAGCTGTGCGCATGGCGCCCTCGGGCGCGCCGGATTTGGGAGTTTGCCGGTCTACTAACTTGCGCACAGCTGCCACCCTTCCGTTTAGTAGCGAGACAGGTTGCGGCTCTACTATTAGGACTAACTCCAGATGTTCAAAATAACTCCGAATCCACCGGAAACCGACGACGTTTCCCCATACGAAACCCCAGGCTCCAAAAAGCTCAACGAAGCCGCCGACCGCGCCCTCGATTACTACCTCAAACCGGTCATTCCCAAAGACACCCCACGCAAACCCAGCACCCTTTACCTCATCGCCCCCGACGCCAACAACGAAACCCTGCTGGTCAACGCCTGCGAATCGCTGGCGGCGGCGAGCGTGATGCTGAGTGATTTCGCGGGGCAGCTGAACGGCCCGCAACGCAACACCGTGCTCGGCATCCAGAACTCGGTCATGCTGGGTGAACTGGCGGTGAACCGGATGCTGGATAACTTCGTTCCAACGTAAACCAGCCTCCGTTTTTGTGGCGAGGGGGCTTGCCCCCGTTCGGCTGCGCAGCAGTCGTAAATCGGCTTGCGCGGTTTTTCAGGAGATCCGCGCTGACCGGTCATGGGACTGCTTCGCAGCCCAACGGGGGCAAGCCCCCTCGCCACAAGAGCCCGCTCTTACAGTTTGGATTTGGGTGTTACAGAAGATTGTGTTCGGCCACTGGATCGATTTGTGCCCAGTGTGAGGTGTCTTCGCGGTGGGCCTGCAAATACGGCAACACCGCCGCCAGTAACGGCGCCTTGAACGCCTCTTGAAAACGATGGGCCAGCCCCGGGATCAGCTTCAACTGACTGCCGCGAATGTGCGCCGCCAGGTGTACGCCGTGCATCACCGGCAACAACGGATCGGCGGTGCCGTGAACCACCAGCGTCGGCACCCGCAGTTGGTTAAGCAGCGCCACACGGCTCCGTTCAGCGAGGATCGCCATGATCTGGCGCTTCACGCCCTCCGGGTTGAACGCCCGGTCATAAGACTGCGCCGCCTGCTGCAGCAACGCCTGCCGGTCATCGCTCACCGCCGGGCTGCCCAGTGCCGCCAGCAAGTCGGCCTGTTGCTCCAGCGCCACTTCACGATTCGGCGCACCACGTCGCGCGAGTAACTGCACCAGCGCCGCACTCGGCGCCGGCAAACCTTCGGCCCCCGAGCTGGTCATCAGCAAGGTCAGGCTCTCGACACGCTGCGGTGCCATGGCCGCCATATGCTGGGCGATCATCCCGCCCATGCTGGCACCCAGCACGTGAAATTGCTCGACGTGCAAGGCATCCATCAACCCAAACGCATCGTCAGCCATGTCGGTCAGGGTGTACGGCGCCGATACCGGCAAACCGAGTTTGTAGCGCAGCACTTCGAACGTCAGGTTGGCGTCGACAGGCGCCTGCCGCCAAGTCGAGAGGCCCACATCGCGATTGTCATAGCGGATTACCCGAAACCCCTGCTGACACAGCGCAACCACCACCTCGTCCGGCCAGTGAATCAACTGCCCGCCCAGCCCCATCACCAACAACAATGCAGGGTCCGAGGCACGGCCAATGCTCTGGTAGGCCAGGCTCACCTGCTCCAGATCGACCCGCTCGGTCGGAACATTGACATCGCACCGCGAAGCCGCCAGGGACGGCAAGCTGAACAATAAAGCGGCCAGAAAAGTGGCCGCCGATAACAATAAAGCACGCATGAAAAACACCGAAACGCAGAACTCCAGTAGAGCGCGAGTCTGATGAAGTTTGTTCAAGCGCGCTGCCACAGTTACGTGACAGTTTGATGAAGATTGCCGAGCGGTCATCGTGACAGCCCGATTGCACGAGGAATGCTGTTCACTTAAGAGAGTCTTGAATCAGAGAAACCTGTGGCGAGGGAGCTTGCTCCCGCTTGAGTGCGTAGCACTCACAAAAATCGGTGATTGTTATCGGATTTTGGGGCCGCTACGCAGCCCAGCGCGAGCAAGCTCGCTTGCCACAAAAGTACGCACGATCCAAGAGCGCGCCTAAATGAACAGCATTACGATTGCACGAGGTGCGTTCGATCACATTCTCCTCTGACGCGATAACTATTTACCGCCACCGTCCCCGAGAACTTTCCTTAAATGGCTCGCAAATGGAGTGGAACCGCCGCTCCTCGCACCGAGCCCTGTTGATATGACCGATAGACTTCTTTTCGACCTCCCCAACCCGGCGCTGATCCTCATCCCTACCCCATCCGCGCTGCCGCCTCTCTACGACGAAAGCCTGTTTCTGCATGCTTCGGCACGCTGGCGCGAAAGCAGCGAGGGCTTGCGCGAGCTTCTTGCCGCCAGTCCGGGAATGCGTGACACGCTCACTCAACTGTTGAAACAAAAACTCGATCTGGCCGGGCAACAAGCTGGCTTGCTCTTCGTCGCCACACAGGAGCATCCGGAACGGTTTGTCAGCTTCACCGATGCCTGCGCCTTCGTCCTGCAACACCCGACACTGGAGACGACGCTCGATGAGCGCTGTCGAGTGACCGGTCTGAATCAGACTCATCCCCTGTCGAACCTGACGCCACTGCAAATGCTCGAACGACTCAAGACACTCAACCCTGAACAGTCGCACCGCGAGCGTTGGGCAACCTACTGGGACACGCGCGCCCCCGGCACTGCGGTATCGCGTAAACAACGGGCAATACAGCTTTACCGTCATCATTTCGAAGCGAGCATCCAACTGGCATTCGCCCAGAGAGCCCTGACGGCGGAACAGCTCAAACCCCTGTTGTTGATCATTGATCCGCCCCTCGGTGCTCTGACGCTGGACAGCCAGCCTGTCCATGCCGAGCAATTGGCCCTGGTATTGAGTAACCTCGGCAGAGTCGAACTCCCAGGCGCATGGGTCATCACCACAGGCGAGGCGGCCAGCGGCAGTCAATGGCTGTATCTGCCTTGCCGGCCCGTCGCCATTCAACTTTTCAGTCAACGCAGCGACATGGAGGCATGGCTGCTCCGACAGGCACTCATCCCGACCGGCTTGCCTACCGATAACGTTCGCTTTGAATACACCGCCAAAACCGACCCCATGGGCGTGGGCGCAAGCGACCTGTTTGCGGCCTGCCAGCCGGCTCACGTCAGCGCGTTACGCCACGCAACCCTCGACAAGCCCGGGTTGGCGGAGCACGGTGCGCAATCCCTCGCCCTGGCTGACCAGGTTGACCAAGAGCGCGGCAAGACTGCCATTCTCGCCTCACCCCCCAAGCTGGAAACCGCCGATGGCGACACGGTGGCCAGTGAACAGCCACTGTTTGGCAGCCTATATGCGGATATCCCCTTGTCACTGCGCCGGGCCGCGCTGAACAAGCAGCGCGATGCGCTCGAAATATTGGTGGCAGAGGTAGGAGATGGCCAGGGCCTGCAACCGTTCAAGGACTCGCTCAAAGCGTTGGAAACCGCCGAAGAAGCCGCAGACAAGGCCGCCTCTGCGTTGCTTTATCGATCGCGCCCACTGGATGTGGTCACGTTCCAGCAGGCGTTCACCGCCCTGCACAGCGCCCATAAGGCCGGTCTGCACGCAGAAGCCAGGCTCCAACTGGCGCTTAAACAACTCAGTGACGAGGAGTGCAGCCTGCTCAAGGCCTTGCTGGACACTCCCGATCATCCAGGTCCGGACCCCGTCGCGGCCAGCCTGACCCTATCGATGACCGAACAGAGCGGTGACAAAACCACGGTCACCGCCCAGGAACTCAACGGCGCATTTATCGTCACCCGAGCGGATGCGCTGGCCGATGCCAATTCGCCGCACAGCGTGCTGCTCTACTGGTCTGGCACCGGCGGTGGTCTGCAACGATTCGCCAACCGTCGTGAGCTTGAACGCCAGGTATTGCAGATTCATCAGCAGGACAATGCACTGACGTTGCATCTGAATAAAATTCCTGGCGACGCGCTGACGTACGGGCTGAATCAATTGACCAGCGACTTCGAAGAACAGGCCGGCGCGCTGCGCCAGCGTCACGCCGAGCCGGCCAAGGCCGCGCAGCGTGCCGAACAACTGGAAATCTTGCGCAAACACACCCGCGCCACGTTGCAGGTTCCGGTACATGCTGCCAGGAACCTTGCTTTCGCCCACCTGCAAGAGCAAGACCTCAGCAATATCCTCGCCTCCAACCTGCCAAATTGGCTCAGTGCACTGACCGAGGCTGACCGTACCAGGCTCAAGCGACTGATCGAGGCGTACATCACGGCGATGCAACGTAGCCACGAACTGATAACAGTCGCCCTGGAACCCCGTGACGACTTCACCCGCAAACACTTGCACGCCCGTCTGCGCAAGGATTTCGCGATCAAGGGCCGTTTCGACGTGAAGCTCGACTTGCCCGATTCGGTGAAATGGGCAAAGCATCTCGATCCCGCTCCCGGAGCGCCAGGAACCCCGCAAAAACTCGTGCTGATTCCAAGTGTGACGCGTAGCAGGATGTCTCTCGAGGACCTGGCCCAACACAATATAGACAACACACCGTCGATGAACCTGGAACCCCTTTCCCTGCGATTGAGCTTCATGCAGGTGGAGGTTACTGCGGCGAATAAGACAGAAGCCCAGGCCCTGAAAAGCGGCATCACCCGTGATTATCTGATGAGGGTCCTGCCGGAGCTCGACCTGCCCAAGGCATACGAAACGCTGATCCGCGACGCGTTCACGGGGGCGGCCACCGAGTCCGTCTTCAGCAAAGAGCATCGCCGCGAGAGCCTGATCGAGCCCTGGGCGCTGATGCTCAAATTGCAGGGTGAGACCGCCCGCCTGCAAAAGCAGATCGACCAAAACGACTTGCAAGTCCTGCACATCGCCATCGACGCCGACAACCCCGAAGCCTGGCGCACCGATGGCAAGCGCATTGTATTGCTGCCGGCCTACTTGAGCGTGGGTGGCAAGGACACACCCAATGAAGGCCCCGTGACTTTGTCTGGCGTGAACTTCATCGAGGAACAGGTCAGCGGGGTCACTTTGCTATACCTGCCCGACAGCCCCGATGGCCAATTCCTGCGCCGTTACGACAGCCTGGAAACCGCTCGCAAAGCCCTGTTCAACCTGTGTCTGCATGACAAATGGGTCGGCTACCTGGCTGGCCGGGCCTTACAGGGCGACGTACGAGCCCACGAAATCCGCATCAAGCAGAGCATGCTTAAACATTTCGACGCCTTGATCGGAGTCGGCTTGCGTTGGCCCGCGACCACCTCGTTGGCCGCCCACCTGGTCAATGCTCATATGGGTCGCCTGATCGAAACTCATCGCGGCACCTCCCGCGCCAACGACGCGCTGTACATGGAGCGTTACGCACTGAAAGGCCCGCGCGCCTTCAACTACATAAAAATGGCTTTTGGACTGGTGCCTTTCGTCGGGACCGCTATCGCACTCTACGATGCCTGGATCGCCGCGAACCAGGCGGTGGCAGCCTTTTTACGCGCAGACGTGGGTGACGGCCTGGCGGAGGTCGAATCGGTGCTGTTGTCGCTGATCGACGCGGCCATGGATCTGCTCCCCGGTGAAGTTGCAGCCTCGGCGCTTTCCCGGACAGCCAGCTCCGTCACGCGCGCGCGCCAGCTGCATAAGTTGGGCACAACGGCGGCCGCGATACAGGTGCCCTCGATGCGTCAGGCCCGGCATGTGGCCGAACGCTTCGCCGGTTACGAGTATGAGCAGGCAATTTCCCTGTCGGGACTGCAGCCGGCAACCCAGGGGACCTATCGCAATATCTACCGCCATGCCGAGGGTGATTTTATCGTGCGCCAGGGACGGATTTTCCAGGTCGAGCGCAGCAAGGATTCACGCAACTGGCGCTTGAGCGGCAATAGCCAAAAAACCTACAAACAACCCATCGCGCTCGATGAAGCAGGCCACTGGGATACTTATTTCGGCGTTTATGGCGTTACGTTCGAAGGCGGGGGGCTCGGTGGCGGCAACATGCTCGGGCACCTGGCGGATACGCTTGATCCGGTATGGCCTCAGGCTGTGCGCGAACGGTTGCCTCGCTGGTGGAGCGACCACGCTTATCGTCGCCATCATGCA
The DNA here is from genome assembly GCF_056279485.1 of Pseudomonas sp. TE12508. NCBI lineage: Bacteria > Pseudomonadati > Pseudomonadota > Gammaproteobacteria > Pseudomonadales > Pseudomonadaceae > Pseudomonas > Pseudomonas sp. TE12508. The sequence goes on from NZ_JBWCCN010000011.1 coordinate 44,182, forward strand.
TTGACCGTAGAGGCCGACAGACTCGCCTTGCAATTCGATACCCAGGTAAAGCGCACCAAAGCCGCCCTGCATGCCTACAACGCCAATCCAGAGCGTCCCAAGGCGCTGATGCACGAAGCGGAGACAGCCTGCATCGCCGATATCGAGTTAGCCAAACAGCACTACCAGACGCTGGCAGATCTGCTTCCACTCAGCCACGGCAACAAAAAGCGCGCGCTTGTGCAAATGCAAAGCGATGACGCGGCGTTACTGACCGACAGGTACAAGCAACAATTGTTCTTTGCCAATCATCGAACCGATCCCCTGCTGAACAGTATCGATGCGCTGATAGAGAGTCTGGACACATTGCCCGCTACAGCGCTCTCCGACCGGCTGCGGGTGCTGGGGGATATCCGGAAGCTGCGGCTGGAAACGATTAAAGAACTCGACACCATCAAGGCCCAAATGCGGGACCTTAACTATTGGTACGAGAAAATTACCGTCAAGGCACACAAAGCCCAACTGACCCAGGAAATCACAATGCTGAACGGGCGTCTCAGCGAGACAAATCTCCTTTACTTGAGAACCGGTAACTTGCTGGAAATGGTGACACGCTATGACACCGCCAACGATGTGTCCTGGTTCTGGCTCCAAAGCCAGGCGCAAGTGAAAAGAGCCCAAGTCGACCGCGCCCTGTTCACCCAATTCAGTCTGCCGGAAGTCAATGTTACCAAGGCTCAGCGTAACCAGATCCTTCAAGAGTGCATCGAGTACTACAGTCAATTTCGTCGGGATATGAATGCCTGGACTGCCAGCTATCCTCAGCATTTTCATCTGGATGACGTGCCGTCATTGATGGACGGCATCGCGAAAATGGCCGAGAGAGCGCGCAAGGCGCTTGATTTGCCTGCACCGACTATTCCAGGGCGCAGCAACAAAAAAGTGTTCACCACTGAAGGCGACCAATTGTTGATCGGGGTGGAGCGCTGGGAAACGACTACACAAAAGCGGCAATACATCCTGACGGGACGAAGTGGGTACATGGAAATCTGGGAACAAGGGAGCAACGGCAAATTCCGCCTCTTGAACCCACAGCCACAGCCATCCCACTCCATTCGCAGAGAACTTGAACCGTTAGTGGCAGATGCCCGCCACCGATTGCAATCACAAGAAACCTACCAGGCCAGGGTTCAAGCCTACGCGGATCAAGACATGCTCCCGGTGGACCTCGAGCACATGATGGTCAGTGAGGCAAATGAACTCACACGCCGCGCTCTTGGCATCGAGGACATTGCCCCAGGCAATGCCCTTGTCCAGCAGCTACGCGACAAGGCCACCGAACTGATTGCCACCGGTCGCGCACTGCGAACCCGTCAGTCGCTGCTGATTAAAAAACCAACCGATGGCATGCTCGGCGACCTCGTCACGCACCACGTGGTAGATATCCGTAAAACCAGTCCGATCAAAAACCTGGGCAGACGCTCGAATGGTCGAATTGACTATATGCAGGAATACGAAGTCTGGGATTTGACGCAAACACCCGCGAAAGTGCTGTGGTACGCCCACTTCCATTACAACAAGGCCGCACCTGCATTCGGCGCATTCGAGAAAGCCCATTTGAAATTACCGGAACATCGGTTTCTCACCCACGCGGACAACGCCGACCTGCCTTACGCCGATATCGGCAAACAATCTGCCGCGCTGCCACACTTCGAAAACCTCTGATGAAAAAAAGGAGCGGGATTACCCCGCTCCTTCCTGGCGCTTCACGCCAGCTGGCTACGCAACTGCCGTGCTGCCGCGACCATGTTTACCAGCGCTGCTTCGGTTTCCGGCCAGGCGCGGGTTTTCAAACCACAATCGGGGTTGACCCACAACCGCTCGGCTGGAATGCGCTTCACCGCTTTGCTCATCAATTTGACCATCTCGGTCGTGTCCGGCACCCGTGGCGAGTGGATGTCATAGACGCCCGGGCCGATGTCGTTCGGGTAGTCGAACGCTTCGAAGGCCTCCAGCAATTCCATGTCCGAGCGCGAGGTTTCGATGGTGATCACGTCGGCGTCCATGGCGGCGATGGACTCGATCACGTCGTTGAATTCGCTGTAGCACATGTGGGTGTGAATCTGGGTTTCGTCACGCACGCCCGATGCACTCAAGCGGAAGGCTTCCACCGCCCAGTCCAGGTATTCCTGCCATTGCGCCCGGCGCAGTGGCAGCCCTTCACGGAACGCGGCTTCGTCGATCTGCACGATCTTGATGCCGGCGTTTTCCAGGTCCACCACTTCATCGCGCAAGGCCAGGGCCAGTTGCTGCGCCTGAATTTTGCGCGAGACGTCTTCGCGCGGGAACGACCACATCAGCATGGTCACGGGACCGGTGAGCATGCCTTTCATGACTTTGTCGGTGAGGCTCTGGGCGTAGGTGATCCAGTCGACCGTCATCGGTTTCGGACGGCTCAGGTCGCCGTAGATGATCGCCGGTTTAACGCAGCGCGAGCCATAGCTCTGGACCCAGCCGAACCGAGTGAACAAGTAGCCGTCCAGTTGTTCGGCAAAGTACTCGACCATGTCGTTGCGCTCGGCTTCACCGTGCACCAGCACGTCCAGGCCCAGGCGTTCCTGGATTTGCACGGCGTGGCGGATTTCGCTGTGCATGGCATCCGTGTAATCGTTGGCCGACAGCTTGCCTTGCTTGAAGGCCTGGCGCGCCAGACGGATCGAAGCGGTTTGCGGGAACGAACCGATTGTGGTGGTCGGGAACGCCGGCAGTTTCAGCCGTGCCTGTTGTTGTGCGATGCGTTTGGTAAATGGTGAGAGGCGTTGGCTGTCCGCTGCGCCGATGGCATTGATTCGGGCCTGCACATCCGCTTTGTGGATACGCGGAGACTGAGCGCGACTGGCCGCAATGGCGCGGCTTTCAGCCAGGGCGGTTTGCACTTTGGGCGATTGCGGATCGTTGAGGGCATCACGCAGCACGGCGATTTCACCGCACTTCTGCACGGCAAACGCCAGCCAGCTTTTCAGTTCCGGGTCGAGTTTGTCTTCACGGTCCAGGTCCACCGGGCTGTGCAGCAACGAGCAGGAACTGCTGACCCACAAGTTATCGCCAAAACGCTCCTGGGCTGGCTGCAGTTGCGCCAGCACTTGCTCCAGTTCGCAGCGCCAGACGTTGCGGCCGTTAACCAGACCCACCGAGAGAATTTTGTAAGTCGGCAGACGATCCAGCACCTGGCCAAGTTGCTCCGGCGCGCGCACCGCGTCGATGTGCAAGCCTTGCACTGGCAGGCTGACAGCCAGGCCGAGGTTGTCTTCCAGGCCACTGAAGTAAGTCGCCACGAGTTTTTTCAGCGGCGAATATTGAAGGATGTGATAGGCGCGTTCGAAGGCGTTTTTCCAGGCCTGTGGCAGGTCGAGGGTCAGGATCGGTTCGTCGATCTGCACCCACTCCACGCCTTGGGCTGCGAGGCGACCGAGAATTTCGCCGTAGATCGGCAGCAGACGCTCCAGCAGGTCGAGCTTGTCGAAGTCATTGCCTTTGGCCTTGCCCAGCCACAGGTAAGTCAACGGGCCGATGATCACCGGTTTGACGTTGTGGCCCAGGGCTTTGGCTTCGTCGACTTCGTCGAACAGCTGTTCCCAGCTCAGTTTGAACTGTTGATCAGTGGTGAATTCCGGGACCAGGTAATGGTAGTTGGTGTCGAACCATTTGGTCAGTTCCTGGGCGTATTGCGCCTGGGTATGTTCACCGCCGCAGCAGGCTGCGGTAGCGCCACGGGCCATGGCGAACAGGGTATCGAGGGTCGGCAGGCCACGTTTATCTTTGGCACTGTCAAAACGCTCCGGGATCACGCCGAAGGTCAGTGAGTGAGTCAGTACCTGGTCGTACCAGGCGAAGTCGCCCACAGGTAGCAGGTCGATGCCAGCGTCTTTCTGCAATTGCCAATGGGTGGCGCGCAATTGGCGGCCGACGCTTTTCAGTGCGTCCTGGTCAAGATCACCCTTCCAGTAGGATTCGAGGGCTTTTTTCAGTTCGCGGTCGGCGCCGATGCGCGGGAAACCAAGTGTGTGGGCCTTAGCCATGGTGAAATTTCTCTCTATAAAAGATGCTGTAAAACATGGTGCTATTGTCGACAGCTCACCCAACATGAGACAAACTCAACCTTTTCGTGTTGATCACAAGTTTTCCTCATGGAGCCCCCGGTGCTTGAAATCCGTCACCTGAAAACCCTGCACGCCTTGCGCGAAGCCGACAGCCTGGTGGATGCGGCCGACCGCCTGCACCTGACCCAGTCGGCACTGTCCCACCAGTTCAAGGAGCTGGAAGAGCGCATGGGCATGCCGTTGTTCGTGCGCAAGACCAAACCGGTGCGCTTCACCAGTGCCGGCTTGCGCCTGCTGCAACTGGCCGACGCCACTCTGCCGTTGCTGCGCGGCGCCGAGCGTGACATTGCGCGGCTGGCTGGCGGCACGGCGGGGCGTTTGCACATGGCGATCGAGTGCCACAGCTGCTTTCAGTGGCTGATGCCGACCATCGACCAGTTCCGCGACGCCTGGCCGGAAGTCGAGCTGGACCTGGCCTCGGGTTTCTCCTTCGCCCCGCTGCCGGCGCTGGCCCGAGGCGACCTGGACCTGGTGGTGACCTCCGATCCGCTGGAACTGGTCGGGATCACTTACGTGCCGTTGTTCACCTACGAAGCCATGCTCGCGGTGGCTAACCAGCATCGCCTGGCGAGCAAGCCGTACATCGTGCCCGAAGATCTGCTGACGGAAACCTTGATCACCTACCCGGTGGAGCGTGATCGGCTGGACATCTTCACCCGCTTCCTGGAACCGGCCGACATCGAACCGGCCCAGGTGCGCACCTCGGAACTGACGGTGATGATGATGCAACTGGTGGCCAGCGGTCGCGGCGTCTGCGGCATGCCTCATTGGGCGCTGCATGAATACAGTTCACGGGGCTATGTAAAGGCCAAGCGACTGGGTGAGAAAGGCTTGTTCGCAACGCTCTACGCCGGCATTCGCGCCGACATGCTGGATGCACCCTACATGCGCGACTTTTTGCTGACGGCCAAGGACACATCGTTTTCGACGCTGGATGGGGTTAGTGCCGTTCGCTAATGCTCTGTCAGCCGAAATGGTTGGAGCAACGAGCAGCGACAGGTCTTGGTGTTCAGTAGTACTCAAAATTGTGGCGAGGGAGCTTGCTCCCGTTCGGCTGCGAAGCAGTCGTAAAACCGGTGTACGCGGAGTGTCTGAAAACATGCGGTTGCGGGTTTTGGGGCCGCTTCGCAGCCCAGCGGGAGCAAGCTCCCTCGCCACAACAGCCCTTATGCCAAAGATTCAGCGGTGAGCTCACGCCACATGTGGATCTTGTCGAAGTAGTCTTCGCCCACCCGCACGGCCAGTGGCTCAAGCCCGAACTGCACGAAACCGCATCGCTGATACAGCTTGAAGGCGGCTTCGTTGCCTGCGGTAACGGTCAGCTGGATCAGCCTCAGGCCCTGATGGGTCTGTGCTTCAGCCAACGCTGCCTGAACCAGTTGATAGCCGAGCCCGCGCTGCCGAACGTCACCCGAAACGTACATGCCGAACAACGTCGCCTTGTGCCGGGCCTTCTCCCGCGGCTCGAAGGCCAACCCGACGATGCCCGCCAGCTCACCCTTCTCGAACGCCCCGAACACTACGTCCAGCTTGCCGGTCAGGCGCGATTCCCACCAACTCAACGGCATTACCGCGCGCTCGCGCACGCTGGACGTGAACGCCTGGGGATGCAAGTCATAGGCTTCAAGCATCAACGCCCGGTAATCCAGGGCATGGCTGGCATCAAGCCGTTGAATCCACATTTCAGGCCACTCGCCGCTGCTCGAGCATCAAGCGCACCGCCAGCCCGGACAGCACGAAGCCCATGAAGTAACGCTGCATCGCCAGCCAGTTCGGGTTGTTGACGAACCAGGAGGCGATGCCCGCGGCAAACAGCGCGATCAGCAGATTGACGCTGAAGCTCACGCTGATCTGGGTCAGGCCGAGGATGATGCTCTGGGTGAACACCGAACCGTGCTCAGGGGTAATGAACTGCGGAAACACCGACAGGTAAAACACCGCGATTTTCGGGTTCAGCGCGCTGGTGAGAAAGCCCATGGTGATCAGCTTGCGGGACGAGTCCGCTGGCAACTGCTGCGCCTCGAACGGCGAACGCGCACCGGGCTTGACCGCCTGCCAGGCCAGCCACAACAGGTACAACGCACCGGCCCACTTCAACACTTCATAGGCCATCGGCACTGCCACGAACACCGCGGTCAAACCCGCAGCGGCCGCGAACAGGTGCACTAAAAACCCCGCGACCACGCCGAGCAACGAAGTCACTCCGGCCTTGCGCCCCTGGCAAATTGAACGAGAGATCAGGTAGATCATGTTTGGCCCGGGCGTGAGTACCATCAGCAGCGCCGCCGCGGCGAAAATCAGCAAATCTTGAAGCGGGATCATGGGCATCCTCCGTCCTTGGACGATCAAGCGGTTTCGTTCAGTGAGGCTCGATAAAACGGCAATATCTGGTCCCGTGTCAATGGCGCCAGCATGACATCGCCGTCGGTGGCAGGATCGATCCAGCGCACTTCTTCGATTTCCGCCGCTGGGGAAACGTGTGAGTCGATGGTCAATTGAAAGAGTTCGGCGTGTACGACAAAACCCGGCTCATTGGCGGCCGGTGCCGAGAATTGCCCCAGGTAGGCGGCTTGCGCCGGATCGATGACCAGTCCCAGTTCCTCTTCCAGCTCCCGGGCGAGGGCATGGACCGGTTGCTCATGGGCCTCGATCTTGCCTCCCGGCTGCATGAACGCCTGGGTGCCGCGCTTGCGCACCAGCAGGGTGCGACCGTCGGGGCCGATCAGCAGGGCAGCGGCGATGCGGATGAGGCGGGGCGAAGCGGCGGATGGAAGCGTCATGGATCAGGATTGGCCTTGGGCAAAAGACGCAAGGATCACATGAGCACTGCTTCTGTGGCGAGGGGGCTTGCCCCCGTTTGAGTGCGTAGCACTCACAAAGATCTTTGGTGCATTGGAGATTTTGGGGCTGCTTCGCAGCCCAACGGGGGCAAGCCCCCTCGCCACAGACCCTCGCCACAGACCCTCACCACAGACCCTCACCACAGGGCTCCCACAGGGGATCAGTGTTGAGCCTTGAACACTTAGCTCGTCTCGAGAAGCGCGCCCTCCACTTCCTCCGGCACTTTCACAAAAATGCTGTACCTGGCACCTTCCATCGCCTCGAAAGCGATTAACTTCTCCACCAGCGGCCCATTCAACACCTTGCCGGCATTGAGCAGCAGCATGCCGTTGTCGGCGTTGAGATTGCGCGCCAGGATCATGCCCGCCGCCAGATCCCGGGTGGTCAGCACCTTGACCGTCGGATCGGCCAGCGTCACGTCGCTCAGATAAGTGGCGCAGACCTGAATGAAATCCTCCACCAGTTCCGGGTCGTAGAGGCGACCGGCGTACTGGCGGATGTACACCAGGGCTTCATCGCTGTTCATCTGCCGTTCGAGGATCAGCCCGCGCTGCAACTCGATGAAATCCACCGCCAGTTTCAGCAACCGCGAACCGAACGGAATCGCTTCGCCCTTGAGCCGATCCGGAAAACCGCTGCCGTCCCAACGCTCCTGGTGATGCAGGATCAGCCGAGCGGCATCCTTCATTGGGTCGAGCGTCATCAGCAACGACTCACTCTGCTTCGGGTAACCCCGATAGCGCTCGCGGTCATTGTGATGCAGCAGGTCCGAGGGCGTGCTCATCATGCTGTCGGTCCAGCTCAACTTTCCGATGTTGTAAAGCGCCGCGGCCATGGTCAGGTCACGACTGCTGCCTTCGTCCAGGCCATGCAGTTTGCAGTACACCCGCACCAGTTCGATGATCTGCCGGTTGGTCTGTTTGGCGGGCGGCAGGCGCAGGTTGGCCAGCAACGAAAACACCTCGGTGCCAGTGACATAGCTGCGCTTGAGCTCTTCGTAGGCCAGGTCCAGCATGTCGGCGGTCTGCTGCAGCTCGCTGGTGCGGGCCGCGACGTGTTTTTCCAGGGTGGCGTTGAGCAGCTTCAATTTCTCGTTCTGATCCCACGTCTCCTGCACCAGACGCAAGCGTTCACGCTCGGAATGCTGATAGGCAAGTGATTGTCGAAGGGTCAGCAGCATTTCCTCATCGTGCCAGGGTTTGCTGATGTAACGATGAATCTGCCCTTCATTGATGGCTTTGATAATGGCCGACGGATCGGCATAACCCGTCAGCATGATCCGGAGAGTGTCGGGGTAACGCTGATGGACATGAGCCAGCAGCGTGGCGCCGTCCATATTGGGCATGCGCGCGTCACTCATCACCAGATCGATCGGCTGCTGCGCCATGATCTCCAGCGCCTGGGCACCGCTGGTGGCCAGCAGTACCTCGTAGGGCTGACCGCGCAGCAGACGGCGCAGACTATTGAGAATCGACTCCTCATCGTCGACCAGCAGTAATTTGGGTTTATAGGTCTCAGTCGTGGGGAGTTGCTCTTCCATGGCATTACCTCAAGTGAAACGTGTGTCTTTATGTCGCGCGCGGGGCAAACGTCCTGGCGCCCCGAGCCTGACTTACAGGCTAGATGATTTTCAGCCCGACCCCGGAAATGATTCGTTTCAGTCAACCGGGCGAATTTCTGGCCGGGCGACTATGCTCAGATCACTCGGATCCAGAACGATACCCGCTTCATCCAGCGATCAGGGAAGGGATACCCTCTATGAACTCATTGCACCAACCTGCAGTCGGTACAGGCGCATGTCAGTGAATACGCTGCTTGCGCGTATTAATCGTCGGATTCTCATCGTCGATGACACGGCGTCGATCCATGAGGATTTTGCCAAGATTCTCAGCCCGCCATCGATCGAAGACGACAGCCTGATCAACGCCGAAAACGCCCTGTTCGGTACCCCGGCGTCGGTATCGTTGCAAAGTTTCGTCATCGATTCCGCGTTTCAGGGCCGCGAAGCGCTGGACAAGGTCGAGAGCGCACTGGCGAATGACTCGCCCTACGCGATGGCCTTTATCGACATGCGCATGCCGCCGGGCTGGGACGGTCTGGAAACCATCGAACGCTTGTGGCAAGTCGATCCCAAGCTGCAGGTGGCGCTCTGCACCGCGTATTCCGACTATTCCTGGGAAGACATCGCCGAGCGCCTGGAACTGGGCGATCGCCTGCTTATCCTGAAAAAACCCTTCGATGCCATCGAGATCCGTCAGATGGCCAGCGCATTGACCGCCAAGTGGCAAATGACCGAAGACGCGGCGCTGAAGATGTCCTTGCTGGAGCACGCGGTCGAAGAGCGCACCCGGGAATTGTCCGACGCCAACATCATCGTGCAGAACAGCCCGACCATTCTGTATCGGCTGCGGGGCGAACCGTCGTTCCCGTTGATGTACATCTCCCACAACATCACCAAATACGGCCACATCGCGGCGGCCCTGGTGGCGTCGGCCAATTGGGCGCAGGAGCTGATCCATCCTGACGATCAAGCAAAAGTCGATACGGCGATGGCCAGGGTACTGGACCGCCATGCGTCAGGGGCTTCCATCGAGTTTCGGATGCGCACCGGTGACGGGGACTGGCGCTGGGTCGAAAACCGCTATATCCCGGTGCGCGATGATGAAGGCCGCTTGCTGGAAGTCGAAGGCATCATCATCGACGTCACCGAACGCAAACTGGCCGAGGAAAAAATCGCCCTGTTGGCCCGCACCGACGGGCTGACCGGGCTGGCCAACCGCGCGACGCTGATCGAGCGGCTGCACCAGGCGTTCGCCGCCGCCCGGCGCGGGGCCACACCGTTCGCCATGTTCTATCTGGATCTGGATCACTTCAAACGCATCAACGACACCCTGGGCCACCCGGTAGGCGACCTGTTGCTGCAGGAGGTTGCCAGGCGCATCAAAAATTGCGTGCGCGAAAACGACGTGGTCGCCCGCCTGGGTGGCGACGAGTTCGCGATCCTGCAACTGGACGTCGGCGACCCGACCCAATCAGCAGCCCTGGCTGCCAAGGTCCGCGATGCACTGGTGCTGCCCTATTCCCTGGCCGGCAATGATGTGCGGGTCTCGGTCAGCATTGGCATCAGCAGCTACGTCCCGGCCAGTCTCAGCGCCGACAGCCTGTTGACCCAGGCCGACATGGCGCTGTATCGCTCCAAGGAAAAGGGCCGCAACCAGTACCACTTCCACTCCGAGGAGATCAATCAGGAAGTGGTCGAGCGCATGACCATCGCCAACGACCTGAAAAAGGCCATCGAACACGACGAGCTCGAACTGCGTTACTGGCCGGAAGTAGACCTGAGCAGTGGCAAGATCCTCGGCATGGAGGCGCAGGTCAGCTGGAACCACCCCATACGCGGTTTACTGGAAGCCCCTGCGTTTCTGCCCGCGGCGGAAAAGACCGGCATCATCATCGCTCTCGGTCACTGGGTGCTGGAGCGCGCCTGTCGGCAAATGCGCCAGTGGCGAGACGAAGGCATGGCGCCACCGGTGGTGGCGATAAAACTGTCCCTGGCCCAACTCAAGAGTGGCCCCGAGCTGATCTATGACGTGTTACGCACCACCGCGCGCTGGGAACTGTGCCCGTGGGACCTGCGTTTCGACGTCACCGAAGCGACCCTGGCCCAGACCAAGTGGACGCACAACGATATCCTGCCGCGCCTGCATGAACTGGGGGTGAAGATCGCCATCGATGACTTCGGCACCGAATACTCTTCGTTCGACTACCTCAAGACTTACCAAGTCAATCACCTGAAACTCGCTCAGGCGTTCATCGACACCGCCGCCCATGACGCGGCCAGTGCCACCACCCTGCGAGCAATCATCAATTTCGCCCGCGACGTCGGGATCGGCATCATCGCCGAAGGCGTCGAAACCCAGGAGCAACGCCGTTCGCTGATAGCCACCGGCTCACCGATGAACGCCCAGGGGCACTACTTCAGCCAAGCGGTCAGCAGCCAGCAGGCCGCCGAGCTGCTGAAGGCTGGGAGTATCGTGCACACCAACCCCGAAACCGGAGCGGTACCGGGTGCTCCATGGCGCACCACGGAGGGCAAGGAATGAAAACTCCGTTCGTCCAGGCTAACCGGCGCATCCTGATCATCGACGACACACCTTCGATCCATCAGGACTTTCGCAAGATTCTCGGCCCGGATACCGACGACGAACAAACCCTCGCCGGCACTGAAGCCGCGCTGTTCGGCAGCCCGCAGTCCGCACGGCTGGTGTTCCAGCTCGACTCCGCCTATCAGGGCGAGGAAGCACTCGAACTGGTCAAGCGTGCCCAGGCACAAGGTCGGCCTTACGCCATGGCGTTCACCGACATGCGCATGCCCCCGGGCTGGGACGGCCTGGAAACCATCGAACAGCTCTGGAAGGCTGATCCTCACCTGCAAATCGCGCTGTGCACGGCCTTCTCCGATTACACCTGGGAAGCCATGGCCGAGCGACTGGAGTTCGGCGATCAGTTGCTGGTGCTGAAAAAACCCTTCGACAGCCTGGAAATCCGCCAGATGGCCAGCGCCTTGACCTGGAAGTGGCAGATGGCGCAGGACGCGGCAATGAAAGTGCAAACACTGGAGCAAACCATCGAGGCCCGGGTCCATGAGCTGCTCAAGGTGTCGCACTTGTTGCAGTACGACGTATTGACCGAATTGCCCAACAGCACCTTGCTGGGCGACCGGCTGAACCAGTCACTGGCCCTGTCGCGACGCCATGACAAACAACTGGCGGTGATGTTTCTGGGGCTCGATCGCTTCAAGCGCATCAACAATGCCTTGGGTCACCCGACCGGTGACGAGATGCTCAAACGTGTCGGGCACAATCTGGTGGCCTGCGTGCGCGCATCCGACTCGGTGTTTCGTTACGGCTCCGATGAGTTTGTGGTGATCCTGGCTGACATCCATCACCCCCAACAGACCAAGGGCATCGCCGAAAAGCTCTTGAACGCCATACGCGCGCCTCAACACATTGCCGGCCACGACCTGAGCGTGACGGCCAGCCTGGGCATCAGCATCTACCCCGAGGACGGTTTCGATGCCATCGCGCTGATCAAAAAAGCCGAAACCGCCATGCGCAACGTCAAGGAAAGCGGCCCTAACGATTTCAGCTTTTTCATCGATGAGATGAACCAGCGCGCCCGGGAACAGCAGAGCATCGAGTCGGGTATTCGCCTGGCGCTGGAACGCAACGAATTTGTCCTGCACTACCAGCCCAAACTTGACCTGGGCAGCGGCAAGGTGGTCGGCGCCGAGGCATTGATCCGTTGGCAAAAGCCGGGGCAAGGCTGGGTTTACCCGACAGATTTCATCGGTGTGGCCGAGGACAGCGGCTTGATCGTACCGTTGAGCAAATGGGTGCTGGCCCAGGCCTGTCAACAAGCCTGCGCCTGGCAGGCGAAAGGTCTGCCGAAACTCTGCATGTCGGTGAACGTGTCGGCCATCGATTTCCGTCAGCGGGACTTTGTCAAAGGGATCGAACAGATACTCAAGCAAACCGGTATGGACCCCACCTTGCTGGAGCTGGAAATTACCGAAGGCGTATTGATGCAGAACGTCGATGCCACGATGCTCGCGCTGAATCGGCTCAAGGCATTGGGCGTACGGCTGGCTATCGATGACTTCGGCACCGGCTATTCGAGCCTGAGTTACCTGCAACGGTTTCCCATCGATGTGTTGAAAATCGACCAGTCATTCATTCGTGGCCTGAGCCGTGACAGCAATGACGCGGCCCTGGTCAGCGCCATCATCAGCCTGGGCAAGAGCCTCAAACTGACCGTCATTGCCGAAGGGGTGGAAACCCTCGAGCAATTGAATTTTCTCAAGGCCCTCCAATGCGAGGAAGGCCAGGGTTATTACTTCAGCAAAGCCGTGGAGCCGGAGGCCTTCGTGCAATACCTGATGTCCGTGCAGCCTGCTCCATCCACCACCAGATAAACGATGTGCAACGACACCCAGGCCTCCTGCGCCAAGGAATCATAAGATGTCGAGCCCCTTCTACTACCTGCTTCTTGCGCCTCTACTCGGATGCTGTCTGATAGCCAACGGCGCGCCGCTGGACGAACCGCTCAAACCCTTGCCCGCGGTGCCCCAGCAGAACCCCTTGCAAGTTGAACTCGGTCGCCGGTTGTTCAACGAGCCACGCCTGTCGGTCAACAACAGCCTGTCCTGCGCCAGTTGCCATCGTCTGGAAATCGGAGGTGCAGACGACAAAGCATTGTCTATCGGTTTCAAAGGCAATCCCCTGACGATCAACACCCCCAGCGTCTTCAACTCAAGCCTGAATTTCCGGCAATTCTGGAACGGCCGCGCCGACACCCTGGAAACACAGGCCCACGAAGTGGTGCAGAGCCCCAGCGAAATGGGCAGTCATTGGGAGCATGTCGTTCAGACACTGACCGCCGACCCGGCTTACAAAAGCGCTTTCGCCAAGGCCTACCCGGACGGCGTGACCATGAACAATGTGCAAAATGCCCTGGCCACCTATGAGCGCACGCTGATCAGCGCCAACTCGCGTTTCGACCAATACCTGCTGGGCAATACCGAGATTCTGACGACCGAGGAGAAATACGGTTACCAACGTTTCAAGGACTACGGCTGCATCGCCTGCCATCAGGGGGTCAATATCGGCGGCAACATGTTCCAGAAATTCGGGGTCATGGGCGATTACTTCCAGATTCGGGGCAACCCCACCGAAGCCGATCTGGGCCGCTATCTGGTCACCAAAGATGAAGAAGACCGCAACGTGTTCAAGGTTCCGAGCCTGCGCAACGTCGCCGTGACCGCACCGTACTTTCATGACGGCTCGGCCAAGACCCTCGAAGAAGCGGTAGACGTGATGTTCAAGTTCCAGCTCGGTCGCGTGCCCTCTGACAAGGACAAAACCTTGATCGTCAAATTCCTCAAGACCCTGACCGGTGAGTGGGGAGGCAAATCTTTATGAAAACGTACCACCGTCGCAACCTCTTGTTGCTCAGTGGCGTGGCCGTGTTGCTGGCCTCGACACTGCTGTTTCTGTACCTCAAATCAAGCTCCGACCAGACCTCGACGTACGCCGAATCCCGGGACCTGATTGGCCGGATCAAACAGTTCAACGCGCAGTGGGAAACCGAGATTCTCAAGGCCAGGATTGCCATCAGTCACAACTACGACCCGCTGGTTGCACCACTGACCGAGATGACACACCTGTGGGAGCGGTTCGAGACCATGGAATCCAGTCATGGTCGCAATGACTCGCCGATCTGGCGTGCCAGCCATGAGGCTTACCACGCAGCCATTCAGGAAAAAACCCGATTGGTGGAGCAGTTCAAATCGCACAACGCTGTGCTGCGTAACTCACTGGCGTTTTTGCCCACCGCCGAAGATGATATCCAGGAACCGCTTACCCAACTGGTCGACGAAGACAAACTGCAACTACAGAACATCGCCACCGACACCTACGACTTGCTGCTCAGCAGCCTGGAGTTCGCCCAGGTCACCTCCGACGACAAAGCGGCCGATATCCTGGTCGGGCTGAACAAACTGCAGGTGAACAAGGAACGATTACCGGAGCAGTTTCATAGCCCGATCGATGTCTTGAGCAGTCACATTGCGCTGATCCTGCGGGAACAACCCGTGGTCAATCGGCTGCTGGAAAATATCGAAGCCGTTCCCGTGGCCGCACGGCTGGACGACATGACTGCGCTGCTGAACAAGGATCAGCAGCAAACCGATGCAGCCAACCGGCGCTACCACCTCTACATGTTGGTATTTTCGACGCTGCTGGTGATGGTGCTGGTGTACCTGGCCATTCGCCTAATGCGCAGCTTCGGGGAGACCCATCGGGTCAACAAGGAACTGCAAACTGCCAACGACGTACTCGAACAACGGGTCGAAGAACGCACCCGCGAACTCAAGGATACCCAGAGTGAACTGCTCGACACCGCGCGCCAGGCCGGCATGGCTGAAATCGCCACCAACGTGCTGCACAACGTCGGCAACGTGCTCAACAGCGTGAACATCTCGGCCGATCTGGTCACCCGCAAGCTGCGTAACAGCAAGACCCAGGGACTGGGCAAGGCGATGCTGCTGATCAACGCGCATCAAGACGACTTGGGCGCCTTCCTGACCCAGGACGAGAAAGGAAAACTGCTGCCCGGTTACCTGAACCAACTGGTGGATGCCATTGCCCTTGAGCAACAAGGCATGGCCGACGAACTCGGGCAACTGAGCAAAAGCGTCGATCACATCAAGGACATCGTCGCCACCCAGCAATCCTACGCGGGTGCCAACAGCCTGATGGAGCCGTTGCACATCAACGAACTGCTGGAAGATGCCCTGCGGATGAACGCTGGCGCCCTGACCCGGCATCACGTCACGGTGGTCAAGGAGTACGGCGACGTACCGCAAGTGATGGGCGACAAACACCGGTTGTTGCTGATCCTGATCAACCTGATCAGCAACGCCAAATACGCCATGACTGACCTCAGCAATCGCCCGCGACAAATGACCCTTGGGGTGAAAGTCGTCGAAGACACGATCCTGCAAATCAGCGTCAAGGATGACGGCGAAGGCATCGCGCCGGAGAACATGACGCGGATCTTTGCCCATGGTTTTACCACCCGCAAGGAAGGTCACGGCTTCGGCCTGCACAGCTGTGCCCTGGCCGCAATCGAGATGAACGGCCATCTCACCGCCCACAGCGACGGACCGGGCAAAGGTGCACTGTTCACTTTGCAGATCCCGTTGAAACCCGTCATGGAGGAAGCATGAGCGATCTTTCAAACCGACGCATTTTGCTGATCGACGACACACCGTCCATCCATGAAGATTTTCGCAAGATCCTCACCCCGACATCAGCGCAGCATGCAGAGCTGGACGAAATGGAGGCCGCGCTGTTCGGCAGCGAAGCGAAATCCACCAACCTGCTGTTCGAGCTGGATTCGGCCTATGGCGGTCAGGAGGGGCTGGGCAAACTCATCCAGGCATTACAGGAAAACCGCCCCTATGCGCTGGCCTTCGTCGACATGCGCATGCCCGAGGGTTGGGACGGCGCGCAGACCATCGAACACCTGTGGCAGGAAGACCCGCAGCTGCAAGTGGTGGTGTGTACTGCCTATTCCGACTATTCGTGGGATGAACTGCTGGAACGCTTGCACGCCCATGATCGCCTGCTGATTCTGAAAAAGCCGTTCGACAACATTGAAGTCCAGCAGATGGCCAACACCCTGCTCACCAAATGGGAAATGACCGAACGGGCGTCTATTCAGATGATCCATCTGGAGCATCTGGTGGATCAGCGCACGGACCAGTTCAAGCAGGCCAGCGAGGCGTTGCAGCGGGAAATCGACGAGCGCAAACAGCTTGAATCCCAATTGGTGCAGTCGGAAAAGCTCGCCTCGCTGGGGCAACTGGCGGCGGGCGTCGCCCATGAAATCAATAACCCCATCGGCTTCATTTCCTCCAACCTCGGCGCCCTCGATGGCTACTTCAAGCAACTGCAGGAAATGCTTGATGCCTATCGGGAGGCGGAAAACGCCATTGGCTCAAGCGAGGTCATCGAGCAACTCAGTCAGTTGCGTGAACGGGTGGAACTGGACTTTCTGCGTGAAGACATTCCCCTGCTGATCAAGGAATCCAAGGATGGCATCGGCCGGGTCGGGCGAATCGTCAAAGACCTGAAGGACTTCTCCCGCGTCGACTCCAATCAGGAATGGCAGTGGGCCAATCTGCAACAGGGCATCGAGTCGACCTTGAACATCGTCGCCAATGAACTCAAGTACAAGGCCGATGTGGTGAAGGAGTTTCAACAGCTGCCCGATATCGAATGCCTGCCGTCGCAAATCAATCAGGTGATCATGAACCTGATTGTCAACGCGTCTCAGGCAATGGGGCCGAAACGGGGCACCATCACGCTACGCACCGGGCTTGAAGGTGAAACGGTATCGATCGAGGTCGCGGACACGGGCATAGGTATCGAGCCGGACAACCTGCAGAAAATATTCGACCCGTTCTACACCACCAAACCGGTGGGCCAGGGGACAGGGCTCGGGTTGTCCCTGTCCTATGGCATCGTGAAAAAACACCAGGGCGATATTTCGGTACGCAGCGAAGTCGGGGTGGGCAGCACCTTTCGGGTCGAGTTGCCGGTGCGCCAATCGAAAGCGGCTGTCTGACCAGCCGAACAAGGGATCAAATCTCAATCCGGGCTGTTTTCGTTTTTTCTCCAGGCGCAGAATGCCTGACGCCCTGCTCTAACACAGGAGATCTTGTGGCGAGGGGGCTTGCCCCCGTTCGGCTGCGAAGCAGCCGTAAAACCTGCAAATGAGATCTGTCAGGAAGAATGCAGTGAATCGTTTGGGACTGCTGCGCAGTCCAACGGGGGCAAGCCCCCTCGCCACAGAGCCTGTATGCCACTGCCTGCCATTACCGAGTCCGAACCCAAGAAAACCGTTTGAGCCTGTCCCTCCTGAGTCGCTCGCCCTTTTCCAAGTGACCCGCCGTAAGGGCGGCCCCCTAAGTGGCTATTACCGCAAAAACGGATATGTACACCCTCAAAATCCGGGAAGATGTGTAGATACCCATGCACCAAGGAAGAACACCATGCTGAAAGTAATCGCTCAAGATTTCATCAAACCCGAATACATTGAAACCGTTCGCCCGTGGTACGCCGAACTGGTCGAGAAGACTCGACTGGAACCTGATTGCATTGCTTACGATCTGTTCATCGATCAAAAAGACCCGGGGCACTTTATCTTCGTCGAACAATGGCCGAATAAGGCGGCGCTGGATGCTCATTGCCAGTCTGAGCATTTTCGGCGTCTGGTGCCGCAGATCAATGGTTACCAGGCGAAGGATTGTATTGTTGTGCTGATGGATGCGTTCTGACGTCAACCTCAAGGGGGGTTGCCGCTTCCCCTCGGATAAACAAACGGGCTTCGCTATCCCCTTCCTTTAGCATCAGCACCTGCTTCCAGTGTTTGGGAAACAAGGCGTCGTGTTCAGGACGAGCGTCGCCCGTGACCCACCAGATCCGCTTGGCATTCAGTTGCAAGGTTGAAAAATCGTCGAAGAGAATCGAATGCAGGTGACGGGGGATGAGTGCCCAACCACCGTATTCGGCGGTTCCCCAAAGGGTGCCTGTCGGTGGTTTGAAAGCGTATAACCTCGGCTGAATACCGGTCGAGTTGTAGTACGTAAACGGCAAATACCAATACAGGTTATCCACAACGATCTCGTCACCCGGACGTACTTCGCGGCCAAGCCCTGCGACCACGGCGTCCAGTCTTGCGTCCTTGCGAATGCTCGTCCCGTTCATCTCATCGGTTTGTGCATAGACCGCCGAAAGCCCGTGTACTTCTGCCAATAAAACCAACGCCATGGCGACAGCGGCAAGAACGGCATGGCGTTGGCTGAATGCGTCCAACGCGAGCGCAACGATAAGGGGCAACGCGGCGACAGCGAACACCAGGTATCTGGCATTGAAAACCGGCACGATCAGCGACACCAGAAAAACGGTCAGCACCGGCACAAAGAAATAGCCCACCAGCAAGACGCTGAAAGGTCGCTCATCGCGTGCCTTGAGCAGCACCGCAGCGGCGCAAACAACGATCAACACCGAGGGCAACACCCGCCATAAGGATGAATAACTGACCGCTCCCTCCATCATCACCAATTGCCAAACGAAGGTCAGCGCTGTTTGCCAAGTGAGCGGCGGTATCCACTCGAGCCCGTCCATTCGCAGCAACTGATCGATGAAATGAGGAGTCCACGGCAGGTACAGCACAACGATTGCGCTGTTGGCCACGACCCACGCACGAATCGGTATTGCCCTGGGCCGACCGCCCTCTCGCACTCGCCACCAACAAAGCCAATGCACCAGAACGGACAGTGCGGCGAAGTAGTGCGTGTAGAAAGCAGCCGACATCAGCAGCACGTAAAAAACCGGATAACGTTTTTGATCCGGTGCCTTGACCCAGCACACCAGCGCCACGGTCGCGCCCATCAGCCAAAAGCCGAGCAAGGTGTACATTCGCACTTCCTGGCTATAACGCACCGACATCGGCAGCAACGCCAACAACACGGCGGCTATCCAGGTCGCCTTTCGCGTCGTCACCTGACTCATTAATTTAATGCACAGCAACAGCGTGCCGACATCCGCCAGCGCACTCAGGGATCGCGCAGCCAACACGCCGTTGCCGAACAGCAACATCCACAAATGCAGCAAAACATAGTAAAGCGGCGGATGAACATCCCGTGCCGTCGTAGCCCAGATATACGCAGGCGAGCCTTCGGCCAGCAAGATGCTGTAGGCCTCGTCGTACCAGATGACCGGCACGGTGATGGAATGAAACCTTGCGAACAACGCGAGGACGATCACCGCCACCAGACCTGCCCTGTCGGCCATCCGGGATGGAAAGCTTTCGGGAGGGATCGAAGAGGTAATCACCAGGCTCACCACTGAAGCGTGGTGATCGGGGTTGGCTCCTTCATGACGATGAAACCGTAATCACCCAGCAGATAGATGCGGTAAAACTTGCTCTCCACCAGCGGCGGATAAGCCTGGTAACCCATCAGGGTCGCATTACGCCGCTCCCTCTCCGCGACCACATTGGTGATGCCCGCCTTCGGCAGGTTTTCAGCCAGCATGAAGAAGTTGATGTTCAGCAGATAATGCAAGACCGGCATCTGCTTGAACGACCCCGCGGCCCCCACCAGCCAGTGATCGGAATAACTCACCGCCAGATAAATACGCTTGGCCTCGTGCAGTTGCCGATGGGCCGCAATGTCATGCCCCAGGGAAAACAACGCGCTGGACGCAAAGGTGTTCTGCACTGTCAGCACGCGGCCATAGGCGTAAGACAACGAAAGCATGGCCAACAGAGGCACCGCCAACAGCAGCGGCAGCCGCTCATGGATGGGCGCCAGCGCCAGATGGCTTAAATAGAACACCAGCACCAGCAACACCGCAAAACCCATCAAGGTTCTGGCGCCTTCATTGAAGTCGCGGAAAAACAGCGCAGCACCCGACACCAGTAAAGTCACGACCGATACCGTCAGCACGCACGCCAGGCCCATCACGATTTTTCTCAGCCCGGTGTCGTGGCGTTCCATCACGTTCCGGGCCAGCCGCACGCTGCCCGCCAGTGCACACAACAGCAGCGCAGCGAACACCCAAGTGAATCCACCGTGAAACAGCAGCGTGACTTTTTCCAGCACCCGGCCGATGTTGATTTCAACTTGCAGCAAAGGCTCTGCTGCCCAGTTCAGCAGCAAGGCGCGATCCTGGTTCATGTACGGATAAGCCGTGACGCTATAGATCAACCCGCCGAGCCCTGCCTGGGCGATTTTCCAGCCGATCAGTTCGGACCACTGCCGCCACGCCCATTTGTCATTCACGCCCCTGAGCAGTTCCAGGCAACACAGGCCCAGAAACACATTCAGGCTCACCTGATAGAGCCCCAGCGCCAGCGCAATCAGGAAGGCCGGCACCAGCCATTGCAGAATGCGCGAGGGATGACGAAAAGTGATCGCGTAGATCACTGCCACCAGACTCAAGGCATTGGCCGGCCCGTCGTATTGATAAGACAGGTTCTGCAGGAAGAACGGGTTGTACCAGAGCGGCAACAGCACCAGGCAGCAGGATATTGTCGGCCGTGGGTAGTAATGGAATGTCAGGCTGGTCAACGCAAAAGCCATGACCAGCGTGGCGATCAACAGCGGCAATGGAAAGATGTTCGGTGCGCCATCGCTGAACGTCAGCAGGTTGTAGAACAGCTCGGTGAACAACCGCCCCTGTCCCGCCCAGGCTGTGCCGGCCGACAGCGAGCGCCAGTTGTCATCGATGTAGGGATAGTCCGCCAGGACCAGCGGAATGACATAAACCAGCGTCGCGATAAAAAAAAACAGCCAGACCCGACGACGCCCGAGCTCTTTGCTGAAAAAGTCGCTCAGCCTGCCCATGCTAAAGCCCGGTCCGGTCTTTGCCGCCAATGACGTCTTTGACCACATAACGGGGTCGATGCTTGGCTTCGATATAGATGCGGCCGACATACTCGCCGAGGATGCCGATACCGATCAATTGGACGCCGCCGAGAAACAGAATGGCCGTCATCAGCGAGGGGTAACCGGGGACATTGTTGCCGAAGAAAATCTTGTCCAGCACCATGTACACCGCGTACAGCACCGCGAAGATCGAAATGCCGCCACCGATGTAAGTCCACAATCGCAACGGCACCGTGCTGAACGAGGTAATGCCTTCCAGCGCCAGGTTCCACAGTTTCCAGCCATTGAACTTGCTGCGTCCTGCCACTCGCCGGGCCCGCTCGTACTCCACCACCGCGGTGGTGAATCCGGCCCAGGACAGAACGCCCTTCATGAACAACTGATGCTCGGGAAGCGCACGAATCACATTGACCACCTTGCGGTCCATGAGCCGGAAATCCCCGACGTTTTCTTCGATCCGGGTGTAGGAAATCCTGTTCAACAAATGATAGAAGAGCGATGCGCTGTGGCGTTTCAAATAACTGTCACTGTCACGATTGCGGCGTTTGGCGAGCACCACATCGGCCCCCTTCTGCCACTCGGTAATCAACTGCGGGATGACGCTGATCGGATCCTGCAGGTCCACGTCCATGGGGATCACTGCATCGCCGGTGGCGTATTCCAGGCCGGCAAACAACGCCGGTTCCTTGCCGAAGTTGCGCGAAAAGTTGATCAGCAATACCTGTTCATCGACCTGTGCCAGCGCCTTGGCCTGCTCAGCCGTCCGGTCGGTACTGCCGTCGTTGATGAACACGATCTCGACCTCACACGGGTCAAGTTTCAATTCGCGACGCACCGCCTGATGGAACAGACTGATCGCCTGCTCTTCATTGAATACCGGAACAATCAGCGAAACTTTCACGTTTCACACTCCTGAAAATCGAAGTGTAGATGTTCGGCAGACCGCCATCAGGGGGCGTTCTGGTGCGCGAACTGCCCGGCAGACCGACGGACACGCCATCCCGATCGTTCGCTATAGCCCCCTGAGACATTCGGTAATATCCAGCCTTTTGCAATTGGCGGCGAATCACGCCACCCTGCGCGCCGCTCGCTCCTACTCAACCCGTTCAAGAGCCCGCCATCATGACGTTTGAACGCGATCACCGAATCGACTTTTTTCGCGGCCTGGCCTTGATCTTCATCTTCTGGGATCACGTGCCACAGAACCCGCTCGCGCAGTTCACGGTGCGTAATTTCGGGTTCAGCGATGCGGCAGAGATTTTCGTGTTCCTGGCCGGGTACGCGGCCGTGCTGGCCTACGGCAAAATCGCCCGGCGCGACGGTTTCATGGTCGCCACGGTAAAAATCCTGCGACGCGCCTGGGTGCTGTATGTGGTGCATATCTTTTTGCTGGCGCTGCTGATGGGTATCGTGTTTTTCGCCAACAGCCACGTGGAAACCCGTGACCTGGTGCAGGAGATGGGCTTGCAGTACTTCCTCAGCAATCCGCAGCAGGCATTGATGGATGAGCTGTTGCTGCGTTTCAAGCCGAACCTGATGGACCCGCTGCCGCTGTATATTTTTTTGCTGCTCGGCCTGCCGTTGGTGCTGCCGATGCTGCTGCGCAAGCCTGAATACGTGGTGGGGTTGTCGGTGGTGGTGTATCTGCTGGCGCCATGGCTTCAATGGAACCTGGCGGGCACCGACGGTGGCGTGTGGTTTTTCAATCCGATGGCCTGGCAACTGTTGTTTATTCTCGGTGGCGCCACGGCGATTCACGGGCAAAGGCCTCGGGCGCCGCAACCTCGACCGCTGACTCGGCAGCCGGTTTTTATCGCAGCGCTGACCTATTTGCTGCTGACCGGGCTGATCGCGGTGTCGTGGAAGTGGCCGACCGTGCATGACGTCTTCATGCCCCAGACACTCGGCGAATGGCTCTATCCGATCAGCAAGACCAACCTCTCGCCGGCACGCCTGCTGCATTTCCTCGCCCTCGCCTACGTCACCGCCAGGTTGTTGCCCGACAATGGCTGGACGCAACATTGGCTGGCGCAACAAAGCTGTCGCATGGGTCGTTATTCGTTGGAAGTGTTTTGTTTTGGCGTGTTGCTGGCGCCATTGGCGGACATGCTCAACGCCTTGGGCGCGAATGCACTGGCGATGCAGGTATTCAGCGCGATGCTGGGGGTCGGGTTGATGGTGCTGCTGGGGGCCTGGCTGGATTTCAACAAGCGGTTGAATCGCTCGATGGTGGTGTCGGTAGCTTAAGATCAAAAGCCCCGGTCATCTAAACCGGGGCTTTTGCATTTCTGGCGTTACGACTTACGAAGCCGAACGCACCGCACCTTGCGACACATTGGTCGGTTGCAGCTTGAACATGTAGAACAACACCGTCAGCAGTACCAGGAAAGCAGGCCCGACATACAGCGCCACGCGAGTGTCCGGGAAGTACGCCATCAGGCCGACCACCAGCACCAGAAATGCCAGCGCCAGGTAAGAACTGACCGGGTACAGCCACATGCGGTATTTCAGGCCGGCACGTTCGCTGGCGCTCAGGCCTTGGCGGAACTTGAGCTGGGCCAGCAGGATCATCACCCAGGTCCAGATCGCGCCGAAGGTGGCAATCGCGGTGACCCAGACGAAGACTTTCTCCGGCACCAGATAGTTAAGCAACACGCCCAGCAGCAAGGCACCGATCGACAGCAGCAGCGCGCGACGCGGCACGCCGTTGTTCGAGGTCTTGGCGAAACCGGCCGGGGCCTGGCCGTTCTGCGCCAGGCTGTAGAGCATGCGCCCGGTGCTGAAGATGCCGCCGTTGCAGGACGACAGCGCTGCGGTGATCACCACAAAGTTGATGATGCCGGCGGCGGTCTTGATACCCAGGCGCTCGAAGGTCATCACAAACGGACTGCCCTGGGTGCCGATTTCGTTCCACGGGTAGATCGACAGGATCACGAACAAGGCGCCGACGTAGAACAGCAGAATCCGCCAGAACACCGAGCCGATCGCATTGGGAATGGTCTTCTGCGGGTTCTTGGCTTCACCGGCGGTCAGGCCGATCATCTCGACGCCGAGGTAGGCGAACATCACCATTTGCAGAGACATCAACACGCCTTGCACGCCGTTGGGCATGAAGCCGCCGTGAGCCCAGAGATTGGAAATCCCTAGCGCCACACCGTCGTTGCCGAAACCGAATGCGATCACGCCGATGCCGCCGACCACCATCGCAATGATGGTGACGATCTTGATCAGGGCGAACCAGAACTCGAACTCACCGAAGGCTTTCACCGCGATCAGGTTGATCGAGCCCATGCTGATCAACGCCGCCAGTGCCCAGATCCAGCGCGGCACGTCGGGAAACCAGACGCCCATGTACACCGCCACCGCGGTGATTTCCGCGACACAGGTTACCAGCCACAGGAACCAGTAGTTCCAGCCGGTCAGAAAACCTGCCAGCGGGCCGAGATAGTCTTGAGCGTAACGGCTGAACGAACCGGCGACCGGGTTGTGCACTGCCATCTCGCCGAGGGCACGCATAATGACCAGGATCGCCAGACCGCCGATGATGTAAGAGAGCATGATGGCCGGGCCGGCCATTTCGATGGCCTTGGCCGAACCCAGGAACAGGCCGACGCCGATACAGGCACCGAGCGCCATCAAGCGAATATGCCGTTCGCCGAGTTCGCGTTTAAGCGGACCGCCCTGAGCGGTCTCGCCGTGAGGCAGATGATTGCCAACTGGCATAGGGGTACCTCGTCTTGTTATTGGATATGACCACCGAGTGTCGAAGCACCGACCGATAAGCCAGTGCCTGTTGAAACCGGGCCTGCTTCATGGGCAGACACGTCTTGCAGGACCAAAACCTGCAAGATCAGCGGGCATGCAGTATAAAAAGCTTCCAGCAGGGTTTTTCACTCTATAAACCACAACATTCAGCCATAACTCTCGGCAAAAGCGGGGTTTTCGGAGGGGCATTACCTGACTTATGTAGGATTATTCGCCACTGAAACGGCGCCGAGTATTGCACAGCAATGGTGCATCGTCATGCCCCTATCCAGGCAGCATTTAGCTCTTTGATGCGTCTAGCTCGGCTATTACAGACGACACAGCCCCTGTGGCAAGGGGCTGTTGTGGCGAGGGGGCTTGCCCCCGTTGGACTGCGCAGCAGTCCCAAAAACAAGCAGCACTAATTTGTATCAGACATACCGCGTGCAAAGGGTTTGCGACTGCTGCGCAGCCGAACGGGGGCAAGCCCCCTCGCCACAACAGCCCCTCGCCACAGCAAACCGCCTCGCCACAACAGCTCTCTGGGAATAGCTGCGCCCGCACCGCAGTTAATCCTTCGCAAAAATCGGAATATTCACTCAATAACTACGGCCCCGATCCAGGAAATCGGGAACTAGCCTGAGAACGTCAAGTTGACTACTTATGCAAGGAAGCAATGGATTGCCTAATCAACCAAACTCTCATCGCCTGCGCTTTGGCAGAGCCTCCGAAAATGGCCGCGCTTACCTCATCACCGCAGTTATTCACGAACGCCAACCTATATTCTCTGACTGGCAATTGGGACGTCTGCTGGTCGCAGAACTGCGCCGAGTTCACGACGCGGGGTTAGTGGATTCAATCGCTTGGGTAGTGATGCCCGATCATTTCCATTGGCTAATGCAGCTGCGGGACAACAATCTGGGCAGTGTTGTCGGCTCTACCAAGTCACGCTGCACCCAGGCGGTGAACAAAATGACCGGTCGGAGTGGTCCGCTGTGGCAAACCGGCTATCACGATCGAGCAATCCGCGATGGCGAAGAACTCCTGCCGTTCGCTCGTTACATTGTTGCCAATCCGTTGCGCGCTGGGTTGGTGGAAAAAATTGGCGATTACCCGCTCTGGGATGCCTGCTGGCTATAACGCTGAACAGCACATCTGTGAGGGAATTCTGTGGCAAGGGGGCTGTTGTGGCGAGGGGGCTTGCTGTGGCGAGGGGGCTTGCCCCCGTTGGACTGCGCAGCAGTCCCAAAAACAAGCAGCACTAATTTGTGTCAGACATACCGCGTGTAATGGATTCACGACTGCTGCGCAGCCGAACGGGGGCAAGCCCCCTCGCCACAACAGCCCCCTTGCCACAGCAAGCTCTCTCGCCACAAGGAATGGTGCGTACCCGATATTTGGTTATTCACAATTTTTTCACCAACGCCAACCACCGTCTAAGCTTCAAGCAAGTCCGATCAATCTGCGTGAATGGATCAGTCGACTATGGGCGCTTTGTGGCAAACCGATTCGAGTAAAACCGTGGTTCCGACTGAACGAGTGGATGAAGCGCCTATACCTGAGAAACCCCGTCGCTCCCGGCACGGCTGGGGGGCTTTCTGGTTGCTGTTGCTGATTATCCTGATTGTCCTGGGCCTCGCCGCGACCAAGGAAATGCGCACCTCCAAGTTTCAGGCCCGGGAAATCAGCAAATACGCCGCCTCGCTGAAGTACGAGCTGCAACCCGGACACAGCGATGCGATTCGCTACCCTGGCGCAGGCCCGTTCGATCAGCGTTTGGGTTACAGCGCCATGGATGAGTTTCTACCGCGACTGCTCAAACGCGATTACGTAATAGCGGCACAAACCCGCTTTTCCCCAGCGCTGATGAATTACACCGACAAGGGGTTTTTTGTGCCCTATGCAGAAAAAATCCAGGCCGGGCTGTCGATCACCGATTGCCGCGCGGCCCCGCTGTACCAGTTCAAGTACCCCCAGCAACTCTATTCAAGCTTTGCCGCGATCCCGCCGCTCGTGGTCAGCAGCTTGCTGTTTATTGAAAACCGTTTTTTGCTCGATCCCCGTCAGCCTCTGGCCAACCCCGCCGTGGACTGGCCGCGGTTCGGCAGGGCAGCGTGGTCCCAAGTGGCCAAACTGTTGGGCCTGCCCGGTCAGTCGGCGGGCGGCAGTACGCTGGCCACGCAACTTGAGAAATATCGCCATTCACCCGATGGCTTGACGGTGTCGGGCGCGGAAAAAATCCGGCAGATGATTTCCGCCAGCGTGCGCGCCTATCAGGCGGGGCCGGAAACCCTCCAGGCGCGACAAAACGTGATTCGCGACTACCTCAACAGTGTTCCGCTGTCGGCGGTACCGGGCCACGGTGAAGTGCATGGCATGGCCGAAGGTCTGCGCGTCTGGTACGGCGCCGACTTCAACCAGGCCAACGAACGGCTGGCCAGCACTGATACCGATCCGAAAAGCCTGTCGGAAAAAGGCCTGGCCCTGCGCGAAATGCTGTCACTGATGATTGCTCAGCGCCGCCCTTCCCATTACTTGACCAAGGGCCGTGATGAGTTGGCCAGTCTCACCGACAGCCATATTCGCCTGCTGTCTCAAAACGGCGTGATCGATGCGCCACTCGCCACGGCGGCATTGGCCAGTAAAGTGACTTACCGCGACTGGGCCACCCAGCCCACCATTCAGCCCATCGAAACCAATAAAGGCATCAGTGTGGCGCGCAGCCGCCTGGCCGGTTTGCTCAATCGTCCGCTGTATGACCTCGACCGCCTCGACCTGTCCGCCACCAGCACCTTGCAAGGCGAGCTGCAAACCCAGGCCACCGCATACCTCAAGCATCTGGCCGATCCAACTTATGCAGCGGAAATTGGCCTGATCGGCGAACGCCTGCTCACCCCCACCAACACTGCGCAGGTGCGCTATAGCTTCACCCTGTTCGAATTGACCCCGGACGGTTCGCGCGTGCGGGTGCAAACCGACAGCACTGACCAGCCATTCGACATCAATGAAGGCAGCAAGCTGGAATTGGGCTCCACCGCAAAAATGCGCGTGCTCACCACCTACCTGCAGATCATGGCCGAACTGCACGATCGCTACGCCAGCATGAGCGTCGCCGAACTGAAGAAAATCGAAGTCGCCGACCCGGATCGCCTGACCCGCTGGGCCGTCGATTACATGATTCAGAACACCGACCGCAGCCTGCCAAAAATGCTCGGCGCCGCGCTGGATCGCAAATATTCCGCCAGCCCTGGCGAGGCCTTTTTCACCGGCGGCGGACTGCACACATTCGTCAACTTCCGCAAGGAAGACAACGGTCGCCTGCCGACCCTGCGCGATGCTCTGCGCGAATCGATCAACCTGCCGTTCATTCGGCTGATGCGTGACCTGGTACGCTACAGCACCTACGCGGGCCCCAACAGCAGCGCCGAATTGCTCAAGGATGACCGCGACCCGCGGCGTCAGGAATACCTGGCCTCATTCGCCGACAGAGAAGGCACCTCATTCCTGCTGAAGTTCTGGAAGAAGTACCGCAACAAGAACACCCAGGCGCGGCTCGAGACCTTTCTCGACGGCATGCGCCCGACGCCGATTCGCATGTCCGCCGTGCATCGTTATCTATTCCCCCAGGCCGACCAGGAAGACTTCAATACCTTCGTACGCTCGCACCTCAAAGGCGCCAAGCTTCAAGAAAAACTGACCGATGAACGCCTCGAACGCCTCTACCTGAGTTACGGCCCTGGCAGCTACGACCTGCCGGATCAAGGCTTCATCGCCAAAGTCCACCCGCTGGATCTGTGGCTGATCGGCTACTTGCTGAATAACCCCGATGCCAAGTTCAGCCAGATCGTCAAAGCCAGCCAGTTCGAACGCCAGGAAGTCTACAGCTGGCTGTTCAAAAGCCGTCACAAGGGCGCCCGTGACAGCCGCATCCGCACCATGCTGGAGATCGAAGCGTTCCTCGACATTCACCAGCGCTGGCAGAAAGTCGGCTATCCGTTCGATCACCTAGTGCCATCGCTGGCCACCGCTATCGGCAGCTCGGGCGATCGCCCCGCTGCGTTGGCAGAGTTGATCGGCACCATTCTCAACGATGGTGTGCGGATGCCGACATTGCGTATCGACAGTCTGCACTTCGCGGCAGATACGCCCTATGAAACCCGCCTGATCAACAATCCGGTGGTCGGCAAACGAGTGATGCCTTCGGAAGTGGCCGCCGCGATGCGCGAAGCCCTCTCACAAGTGGTGGACGCCGGCACTGCCAAACGCCTGGCCGGCAGCTTTAAACTGGCCGATGGCAGCCCGTTGGCCATGGGGGGCAAGACCGGCACTGGCGACAACCGCATTGAAGCCATCGGTTCCGGCGGGCGGATTCTCAGCTCCAAATCGATCAACCGCACGGCAACTTTCGTGTTCTTTATCGGCGACAAGCATTTCGGCACCCTCACCGCCTATGTCCCCGGTCGCACGGCGGAGAATTTCAAATTCACCTCGGCGTTGCCCGCGCAAGTGCTCAAGGGCATGGCGCCGATCCTGTCGCCTTATCTGCAACCGGGCACCCACACGTTGTGCTATGCCGGGACTGGATTGCCGGTCGTTACTCAAGCTACGGCGGCACTGGGCACATCCGCACATTAAAGGGTGGTATTCCTGTATTTTTTGCTCTTTGTTTATCGTTGGATTGAGGCGTCTTTCGGGGCAATCCAACCCTGTATTTGAGCTTTTTTCGACCGCAGCACCTGCCTAACCTGAAGAGCCTGATTACAGCTTTTGACGGTTAGCACATGACGAATTTATCAAGGATTGATCAAAGACGCCGCAACACCAAAAACCAGGACGGCATTAATGACGCCTGGATCGCTCAGGCGCTGCCCGCCTGGATCACCGACATTTCCCCTGTCAACGCTCGCGCATTAAAGGCTGCCCAGCGCGACTTCGCTCCGTTCAAAACCCATGCCCGTTCCGCTCATCATCAGCTCAAAGAGGCGATATCCGAGCACTGGTCTACCCAGAACGCCGTGGACGCCCTGCTTGATAACCTGACCGATGTCTATGCGTTTGCCGAACCCCTGTTGAAAAAAACGCTCAGCGAGCACTACGGCGACATTGATGTCAGGAACACCTACCTGCGGCTTTATGCCGCCGTCGGCCTCCCATGGTGGGTGCACGATTTCAAGGGTGGCACGAAGGTCCGGACGGTCTCGTTACTGAACGCGGCCCTGCACAATTTCTCGGATGACGAAACATTCTCGGACTTTGCTTTTCTTGACGCGCCGGACCCGCGCGGACAGATGAAAACGCTGCACATCAACCACAGGATCACGGGAGCCCCGCTTACCGCCCAGGCGTTCAAGGCCATCTGCCGTGATCTGGACATCGGCGCCCGCTACCAGCAGGCACTGCGTCAGGCCCTCGGATTCGGCAGCCCCCAGGTCGCCAACAACGTGCGCACGGCGGTCATTGCCAGCCAAAAAGCCGCGTTGAAAGCAGCGGCACATTTGACACTGCTGAACAAACACATTGATGCGCACGCCCATCGACTCATCCTCGATCTGGTCCATGGCCGACAAGATTTGAGGCTGGACGGCAAGCCCGTGAGCTACTACAACCTGGCCATGATGGAAACGGTGCTGGCGGGCATTCTGTTGATCACAACCGACCCGGGACCGGGTGGCTCTCCCGGCCGCCTGATCGCCTATGTGCCACACGACAACCAACACCCACTCAAGGAATACCCCTCGCCCGCCGAGTTCATGGCCGAACTGACTCGCCAGTTGCAGGAAGAAAAACCCGCCGACGGACAGTCATCGGGTGGGTTCGTTTATCAACAGTTCTTCAGCCAGTTCGTGCCCCACAAGGAGCGAGGGCATTTCTTCGCCAGTCTCAATCAACGCCTGAGCACAGTGAAATGGCATCAACGAGATCGGCAGGCCGGCGGCCCCGTCTGGAGGGATACGCCGGTGGACAATCCCAACCTGAGTTTCAGCGTCCAGGCGATCACCGATGACTATCAAAATCGCTCGCCCGACCCGGCCCACGACGACCTTTGGCAATACCTGCTCCGGGTCAGGCTCAACAAGATCGTCAACGATGCCCGCGACCTCGCGATCTCCACCCAGGATGCCGACCGCATGGCGCGTTGGGCCTGGTGGGATAACCTGGAGAAAATGCTCTCGGACATCTTCAATGTTGCCCTGTTCGTGGTCACGCCGTTCGTGCCGGTGCTCGGTGAGCTGATGCTGGCGTACACCGCTTACCAACTGACGGATGAGGTGTTCGAAGGCGTTGTGGACTGGGCTGAAGGACAGACCACCGAAGCGGCCGGGCATGTATTGGGCATTGTCGAAAATCTGGTTCAGTTCGGTATCTTCGGCAGCGCCGCCAAGCTGGGAAAATCCCTCTCCTCACCGTTCATCGACGCGATGAAACCGGTGCAATTGCCTGACGGCAGCCAACGCCTTTGGCATCCCGATCTCACCCCCTATCAACAGCACAACCTGTCATTGCCCGCCGATTCGACACCTGACGCCTGGGGGTTGCACCGGCATCAAGGCAAATCCATTCTGCCCCACGAGGGCAAACTGCTTGAGGTCGAGCGAGAACCCTCCGGCCGGATGCGGGTGATTCATCCCCGGCGGCCGGACGCTTATCGGCCGCAGGTGACACACAATGGTCTGGGTGCCTTCGTGCATGAAGGCGAACAGCCCAGAGCCTGGAGTGAACGCCAACTGATGCGCCGGCTCGGGCATTCGGTCGAGCGTTTTAGCGACGGCGAACTGGAGCAGATCCGCACCATCAGCGGCACCGACCACGATGCGTTGCGACGGATGTATGTCGAATCTGAAGCGCCACCGCCGCTGCTGGCCGATGCGCTGAAACGCTTCGAGGCGTATGAAGATGTCGCCCGGCTGGAAGAACAGATTCGCGGTGGTCTGCCGCTGACGCCTGATCCGGCTTCGGCCTGGTTCGAACAAACCGTGACTGAGCTGCCCGGCTGGCCTGAGGACAAGGCCCTGCGCGTGCTTCATCAAACCAGTGCTTCGGCGCAAGACCGCTTCTATGGCAATCCCGAGGCCTTGCCATCGGACATCCTCAGCATCAGCCTGGCGGACGTCATGGCCGGGCAGTTGCCCGAACGCGTGGCGGCGTTTCTGGATGAGCCCGAACTCGCCGTCATGCTCGGCCCCGACGTGCCACCGGTGCATCGGGCACAAGCCTTGCGCGATCAACTGGCCGACTTTGTCGAAGGCGACATGGACAGGTTGGCCAAACGGACGTATCGCGCCCGGGAAAAAAATCGCGATCCGCAAGTGAGGCTGCTCAGAGACGCGTTTCCCGAACTGCCCTCAAGCATCAGCCAAACACTGCTGGCCAACGCCACGGGCGCGGAACGTTTCAAGATGCTCAGCGAAAAACGCCTTCCGTTGCGTATAAAAAATCAGGCCCGTGAACTGAATTTCGAAGTGCGCGCGGTCCGGGCAACCGAGAGCCTTTATGGGCATTCGGGATTAACAGAGGACACCGAGCGTCTGGTCCTGAATACGCTGAGACTGCACAGCGACGTATTCACCGACCTGCGTGTCGACATCCGCGACGGCTCCCCGCACGGAAGATTGCGCTGCAGCGTTGGCGCGCAATCTGCCAGCCGGGTCAGGACGCTCGTCAGCAGCGGCGGACGCAACAAATACGAAGTGTTCGACGAGGACAATCGCCTTTACGGAGCCAGCAGCCTCTATGAGTCGTTGCTGCGTGCAATGCCGCAGGATCAGCGCAACGCCTTGGGTTTCCAGCTCGGCCAGGGCAAAGCGCTCAAACACTGGTTCAAGCAAATCCTCGTCACCCCTGACGTCCGCAGAACCGCGCTCGCCGAACTACCGATTCGCTCGCAGCGTGACCGGATCACCACCCTGCTGTTACAGGGTGGGGGCCTGAGCAAGGACGGTTCAGCCTCACTGGATCGGCGGGTTCGCGACCTTTACCCGACCTTCAGCGCTGAGGAGGCGACGCGATTTGTCGAGGCCTTGACCGCGCAAGGTGACCCCCTGACCGCCCTTTCGGCGCTTGAGGATGAACTCGACGATTTGCGCGTCACCCTCAATCAGTGGCGCTATCAGCAACCCGACATCTGGGGGCCTGACCCCCAGGGTTTCCGCGACGGCGGCGGGCGCCACATCGCCGAACGGCTGATCGAGTGTTTTGAACGTCGAAGCCTGGTGTTCGACGAACGCAGCCTGCATCCCCACGGCGGTTATCGTCTCGATTTATCGGTGGAGCTGAGCAGTGTCAATCTTGAGACCTGGTGGAAACAGAAGCCCGATCTCAAGCGGTTTCTCGACAAGGTCTCGATCCTGAATCTGGACAACACGCGTTTCTCCAGCGAACCGGGCGGTCTGTTGAAGGACTTTGCGCACCTGGACGAATTAAGCGCCAGAGGCTGTCAACTGACTGAAATACCCCAGGGCATCACCGCGATGCACGTTTTGTCGACCCTGCGCCTGAACGGCAACCACATCCGCCTGACACCGCAAAGCGTCGAACAACTCAGTCGCCTGACCTACCTGAAAACCCTCAGGCTGGATCACAACCCCTTGGGCGCCCTCCCGGACATCGGACGCATGCCCGGCCTGATGATCGTCAGCCTGCGTGGCACCGGCATCGACACCTGGCCCCGAGGCACCTTCGCCAAACCTCGACCGCGCGGTTTTTTCCTCGACTTGCAGGACAACCCGCTGGCGCGCATTCCTGATGTGCTCCCGGGCTCGAACGATGCCTTTGTGATCGCGCGCACCCGGCTTGACGCGCAAGCGCTCAGTGACGTGAACCGGTTGGCCTACGAAGACCTCAGGAGGTCCGTGGGGCTCAGCCCTCGACATGCCTATCCACCTGCCACCGACAACGATCTGGTCTTCTGGCCTGTAACGGACGACAGCGAATGGTGGACGCCTTCGCCCGGGCTTGGCCGATACCGTGGCGAGGCCTGGGCTGATCTGGCCGATGAACCGGACTCGGCGGGATTCTTCACGGTGATTCGCGGCCTTACCCAGTCTGCTGATTATCGAGCGGGAGGCGAGTTTCGAACCGATCTGGCCAAGCGTGTATGGCGAATGATCGATGCCGCCGACATGGATGCCGAGCTCAGGAACAGGCTCTTCACCATGGCCAGCTCACCCGTTAACTGCGCCGATGCCGGCGCTCAATTGTTCAACAACATGGGGTTGGAAGTGCTGGCCTCGGAAGCCAGGTCATTGAGCACCTCGCCGCAGATGCTCGAACGTCAACTGGTGACCCTGGCCCGGAGTGCGGCGCGTCTGGATCATGTGAACGAGATTGCCCGGGCGGACATGCAGGAACGGATGGCCAGCGGCCTCACACCGGATGAAGTCGAGGTCTATCTCGCTTACCAGACCGGTCTGGCCCGACGGCTGGACCTGCCCTGGCAATCGCGAAGCATGCTTCACCGGCCGGTTGCCGGCGTGAGTGAGAGCATGATCGATCACGCCTACGGCGCGGTGCTGTCACTGGAGTACGGTGACGGGCTGGTGAACCAGATGCTGGAGCAACGCTTCTGGGTTGAATACCTGCAAGCGACGCACCCGCGAGCATTTGAGGAGAACACCGAGCTGTACGCGGTGGTCAAGGCCGGGTTACTGGCGGACTTGCGGCAGACGCAAAACGAACGGGCTCATACCCGGCACCGCACGGATGAATACAAGAATCAGCTCGGGGAAAAACTCAAAGAACTGGCCCGACAGCTCGCTGTTCCCGAGTCGGTTGTGTTCACCGGCAAGGAAATGACCGATGAGGTGTACAACCGGTTGATCAACGACCTTTTCGAAGACGAAAAGGAACTGGCGCGACGCCTGACCCGAATGGCATTGAGAATGGCAGGTCATTGATAACGCCCTGAACGTTTCGACCATTGCCAAATGCTGTACCTGGAGGCAAACGGTCAGCCGGTAAGTCAAGACGCAGAACCTGTGGGAGCGTGGTTTGCCCGCGAAGAACGATGACGCGTAGCACCTGAAAAACCGCGGTGCATTTTTCGCGGGCAAGCCACGCTCCCACAGGATTTTCGCCGCTCAAATGTCTTGACTTACCGGCATTAGCCCAAGGCCTTTCATATTTCCGAATCCCAGATCACGACGATGTTCCCGGTATAGCGGGCGGCGACGCCAGGTTGCAGCATGTAATCCATGTATTCGCTCGCGACTTCAAAGTGCAGGATGCCCGGCCGATTGTTCACATAATTCAGGGCCTGGTATTTTTGCTCCTCCTCCTGACCCACACGTACCAGACGACGGCGCTTGACCGGTACGCCAGCGAGATCGGTCAAGCCATCGGGCAGGGTGACGCTGAGTTCCACCAGGACGGCACGCTGCGAAACGGGGTCGCGAATCATGCAGTCGTACAGTCCGGGGATTTCGCAGTCGATTTGCATCTTGAACCGTGATGACGCCGAGATATTGAAGACCTGGTCGCGGAACAGGCGTACCGGTTTTCGTCCGTGTTGCAGCCAGTGTTGCCACCCGCCGGCCGGCTCCAGCACGACTTTGTTACCGCCCGGTGGGATATCGACCTTGAGCGTATGTTCAACGTTGAGGGTAAAACTCAATGTCAGGGTAGAGTCGCTGGGGTGCATGATATCGCCCATGTCGAAGTCCATGCCGGGGCCGACGCTGTAGGTCAAATCGCCGATAAAAATTCCGGAAGACATATGCAGCGGATCGGGTGTTCTCAATTCATAACCGATTTGCATCTGGTCATACCTGAACGTCTCGATTCGATATCCCGCAATTGCAGCACACTCGCCCGATGTGGGCGTCAGCCAGAAAAAAGTGCGCCAGGTTGGCTGCACGTACATGCCGCCACCAGAGCCCATGCAGGGCGCAGGTGGTGCCCATGTCCAGTCAGTCCCTCCCCATAAACGGCGGTGCCAGACCGAATTATCATTGGATGGTGAGCCTTCACCGACCAGGTTTTGCGCCGTATCGGGAAGAATGTAACGGCCACCGATAGAAACAATACGAACTTCGACCTCCGATGTCTCTGGCTGACCGTCGGCCTTTCTGATCGTGAGCCGTCGCCAATCGGCCGGCACTTTGAACATCGCCCCTTTGCGGCGATCGGCATGCCCGGCCAGGATGGGAGCGATGGACTGAAACTCGATGGGGACAAGCAATGAGAACAACCCCTGCTCCTTGCAGAATTCAGGTTGATGTGCGCAATGTCCGCTCACCGGGGTGTCATTGGTGAACTTGTTTTCATGGGGTTTGGACGGATCCGGCCTGAACGAAGCGCTGATGTCCATGGTCGCGCCGATCACCGATTCAACGGTTAATGCACACAACATCACCCACCCCGCGCTGCCCTGGAGGAGGGTTTTACAAACCTTCACTGATTTCATCTTCGCTCATGACTCCCTGTCATGGGATGGAGGACGTTTTTTTAACGGGCTCAGGGCGCCACGGCACTGAACACCAACAGCACGTTGCCGTAGTAACTGCCCGGTTTATAACCTCCAGTGGGGATTGTCGGCTCGATGTCCAACCGCACCCGACTGCCTGCCATGGCCTCCTGTGCCGAGACCACTTGCCGGGGCTGAGCGTCGTGACTCAGCTCCTGACCGTTGAAGCTGACGCGCAGGTATATATTCTCGGCATCGTTGCCGTTGGAGATATAAGGTTCGGTCTCCAGCCGCGCTTCAATCGCGCTGGTGTCGTGCTTGACGTCGAAATACTTGCGCAAACCGCCCAAGGTTGACGTATGAGGATTCCACGGCAATCTCTGCTCGCGATGAATCCAGTCCGTTTCCGCCGGTATCACGTAAAACGCCAAGGTGGGGATGTTCACCGAAATTTCGAACTCATGTTCTTCCCGCGCCGCGAACACCTGGGAGCTCATCAGCGTCGCGGCACTCAACGATGCCGCGAAGGCCCATTGCTTGATCATGTCTGGTACCTGTTCATCAAAGAAAACCGCAGCAACACGGGTCGGTGCTACCGGCTGGCAATGCGCATGGTCTTTTTGGCCTGGCCTTCAATCAGCTGGAAACGGTACTCACGACCGGTTTTTTTCTCGAACTGAAAACTCTTTCCCGCGAGGATGTGGTGCTTGGTGGTCGGCTCGCATTCGGTCTCGACCTTCAGCGAGCAGTTCTTGAACTCATCGACCACCACCACGGTGTTGCCGTTGTTGCGAATGCTGTAAGTGCCCGGACCATCATCGATCACGCTGTCATAACGGGTGTTTTTCGGCCGCACGAAGAACACCGTGCCAAAACCGGCCATCACGTTGACCCCCGCCGACAGGTTCTTTTTGTAGGTGTCGCGTTCTTCCTCGGAAACGGCGAATTCGTCTTCCTTTTCCGGCACCACGGGCACGAAGCGCACGCGGAAATAGCGTTCGGTGTCACGTTCGCCCATGTACAACAGACGCGAACCTTGCATGCCATTGGCCGGTACGATCAGCCGCGCGGGGCTGGCCATCAATCCGTCGCGGGCGCTGGCGTCGGCCTTGCTCTTGACCGGCACTTCACGGGGCGTGCCATCGGCGTCGTAGATGATTTCCAGAATGTTGACCTTGACGAAAGCCGTGCTGTCGCCGCCATTGAACACCCGTTTCAGGTAGGTACTTTTATCGCCATCCAGATAGTCGTAAACCGTCCCGACATTGATATTGGGTCCCGCCTGAACGGCCAGGGAAAACCCGCCCAGACTTACCAGTGCAAACAGACGCTTCATAACCTTGAACCTCATGACATTGAATACAACGCTGGCTCGATAACTCGATAAACAGCCCATCAGACTTCCGAATCCCAGATCACCGTGACCGTCCCGGAATAGGTGGCCGCACGGCCGCTTTGCAGCATTGAGTTCACGTAAAAGGAATCGATTTCGAAGTGCAAAACGCCGGGGGCCCGATCGACATAGAAGGCAGGTTGAAACTGTTGGGCCCTATGCGAGCCAGGATAAAAACGCCTGCGCTTGACCGGTTCCCCCACAAGGTCCGTCAGACCATTGGGCAAGCTGATTGATATCTGCACCTCCGCGGTACGCCCTGAAACCAGGTCGACAATCATGCAATTGTTAGTTCCGGTGATGAAGCAACTCAGCTCCATCTTGAACCGCGACGACGCGGAGATATTGAAGGTCTGGTCCCGGAACAGCCGCACCGGTTTGCGCCCGTTTTGCAGCCAGTTTTGCCAGCCGCCTTCCGGTACCAGTTCGACCTTGTTGCCGCCGGGAGGAATGTCGACTTTGAGGGTGTGCTGTACGTCGAGATTGAAGTTCAAGGTCAATGTCGAGTCGTCGGGCTGCATGACATCGCCCATGTCGAAATCCTGACCTGGCCCGACGCTGAAGGTGATCGAACCGGTGTATTGACCGCTCTGCATGCTTAACGGATTAGGGGTTATCAGCTGGTAACCGAACACGAAGTACAGGTAGCGAAAGGACAAAGGGATTTCGAGTAGGGCCTGTTTGGCGCAGACGCCCGCGCCCCGGGGGACTTTCCAGAAGCTGTTGTAACCACGAGTCCCGGCGGTGGCCCAACCGACACCCTGACAAGGGGACGGCGCATAAATCCATCCGCCTCCCTGCCACAGACTGTCCCAACCGCGCAACCCATCCTGCCCCGTCAACTCAGAGATCGGCACCGGTATTGCCGATTCGTGACCGATGCCAGCAATCCGGATCTTGACAATATGGGTCTCACCGGACGAATGGGTGACCTGCACGTCCCGCCACTCCGACGGTACTTTGGCCATTCCTCCCTGACGTGGATCCGCATGGTTGGCGCGGATCGGTGCATTGGCCGTAAAGGTAATCGGCGCGATCAGACTGAACAGACCTTCCGGCTCACATGCCTGAGGGACTTGGGTGCAGAAACCTTGAGACGGGGTTTGATTCTTGAATTCATTCCTATGGGGGGCAGCCGAATCCGGGGCGAACGACGCATTGATGTTCAACACCGCCGCACCCGCCGGTAACGAACACAACCCATACAGCACCGTCAGCAATGCCCCGCTACGCAGTTTTTTTTCAAGCCTGTTGAAGACACTCATGTCGATCATCCCGCCTTCTCAGTCATGTGGGTGGCGTCCGCCAAGGTGTCCGGGCTGCAGCGCAGGTCACCGATCATCAGCACGTCGTTTTCACTGCGGTACTTGCCGGTATCGAGTCGGAACTGGCACAGCAACTGATCGGCGTAACGCACTTGCAGGGTCGGCGAGCCGGCGTTCATTTCCATGGAGAAGAACCCGTCCACTTCACTCACCCCGCGGCTGGCGTGGTTGATCACGTGATGGCCCTTGAGGGGACGGCCTTGTGGGTCGAGCAAGCGACCGAGCACGGTCAGGGTTTTCATCACGCGCACCTTGCGGTACTCCACCCCGCCCTTGTTCAGGTGATAACGGGTGCGCGCCGGCTCGATGGTCGCCGCCGGGACGTGATTGCCTTCGAAGTCGAAACTCACCGAGCTGTTTTTGTAGGCGGTGATGGGGATGAAATTGCGCCCCGGTCGCAAGGCGGCGCTGCCGCCGCTGAGGTCGTCGGCACGCAAGGCGATGCCGTCGATATCGGACTCGACATCGACGATCATCCCGGCGCCCCGCCCCTGAGGCTGGCTGGTCATCACCATCTGCCGGGCGCCGATGGCAAC
The DNA here is from genome assembly GCF_056279485.1 of Pseudomonas sp. TE12508. NCBI lineage: Bacteria > Pseudomonadati > Pseudomonadota > Gammaproteobacteria > Pseudomonadales > Pseudomonadaceae > Pseudomonas > Pseudomonas sp. TE12508. The sequence goes on from NZ_JBWCCN010000011.1 coordinate 83,581, forward strand.
CGTGCTGTCCAGGTTCAGGCCACCGGTAAAGTTGCCGTTGTAGGACGAGCGCTGCACAAACCCGTCGCCCCGGATCGTATCGGTACTAAAGTTCGCCAGGCTCGACACGCCGACGCCATAGGTGTCGGTGAGTGCCGTCACCGAAACGCTCTGCAATATGTGGTCCTGCAGGTCTTTGCGGTAACCCAGGGAGGCGTTGTTGTCACGGCTGCCGTCGCGCGCCGTGCGCGAACCGATGCTGCCGGATATTTGTTGTCCCGGTGTCCCCAGCGCGACGTTGACGCTCAGGTCGACGCCGCGATTACGATCATTGCCGCTGCTGTAGCTACCCGGACGATCGAACAGCGACAGGCGCCAACTGGCATCGCTGCCAAACAGCTCGCCGCGCTGCGTCCATCCCAGGTCCACGCCAACGCCTTCGACATTGCCTTCGCTGTGGGACACCCGCGCGTTGACCGAGCTTTTACGGCTGATGCGGTGGTTCAGCGCCAGGGAGGAATTGCTGGTCTCGCCGGTGAACACGTTGCGTTGGCGCACTCGGGTGCCGTCGGGCAACGTTTCGTAAATGTTGGTGGTATCGAGCCAGCTGCGATTGTGACTGACCACCACGCTGCCGGAGCCATAGTTGTACAGGCCTTGCAGGTCGAGCCCGGTGCCATGGTCTTCAGTCTGATAAATATTGGCGTATACGCTGGTGCTGTTAGCCAGCGTCCAATCGATGGAACTGCCGTATTGCAGCTTCTCGCGTACCTGACGCAACGACAGCCCGAGAATGGCCCTGGGGTGCAGCAGGTAGTTGATCGACGCGCCCGCCGTCGCGTCCCCACTGGCCTGTTGATCCCAGTTGCTGAACAGTTTGCGTTCCTGCCCGGCAAACAGGTTGTAGCGCCAACGCTCATCGACGTTGCGCCAGTTGTTCGGCTTGTACACCAGCTCCTGGGTCGTCGAGGTGATTTGACCGTCTTCGATCAGGCGTACTTCCACTTCGTAAATGCCACCGGGCAGCGGCCGGGTGTCGAGGGTTTGCAAGCCGGCCGGCACCGATTGGGTATTGATCAGCAAACCGTCGCGGAAAATTTCCACCGAGGCCTGCCGGTTGGCAGTGACATAGATCGGATAGACGCTCGGTTTCGGGGTGTCGATCGCCAGGCTGTCGGAACTGCCGAACATCATGCCCATCGCAGTATCGGGACTGGTGCCGAAAGTGCGCGGCTGGCGGGTCAGGCCTTCGGAATTGGGGGTAAAGAAGCCCAGGCGAAAAAAGCTGCCTTGCAATTCACGCTGGGTATGGAGTTCATGTATGGCGTGATAAAGCTTGTCATCGGGCCCACCGAGACGGGCCAGCTGCATGTTGAATGTCTGGCTCCAATTGCCCAGGCTGCCACTGGCCTCCAGGCCAAAACGGCCGCCCAGATCCTGTTCCTGCCCACCATTGAGGTTGAGCTGATTGCGCACGATCAAGCCACTGCTGCCGCCCTCGGGCTGGTCGTAGTAGCGCTTGGCTTCGGTGTCGCGTTCGGCGTTTTCAGTACCGATCGACACCAATGAATTTTGCAGGTTGTAGTGGATCGCCTGCAGTTGTTCCGGACACGTCCCCGTGCAAGCCCCAAGGCTCACACCGGATTTAAGATAAGTGGCCCAACTATCACGTTCAACGGCACTGATATTACTTTCACTGGTATCGGTGAATTCAAGTAGGGTAATACGGTCATCACGAGACAATATAATCATGGCCTCGCCAAGCGGCTGCTGATCAAGTTCCACCCTGACGGCCAGCGGAACATCAAAGAAGTGTTCTTCAAAGTCCGCCGGCAAACCTTTGGCCTGAGACAACAAACTTCTCGGCGTATTAGCAACAGTGGCGGGCGCTGCAAATGCACTACTACAAAGCAGCAACGCAAGCGCAGCCGCGATGGGCGTCATCGGGAACATGAACACGTACTCTGGTTACCAATAGATTAAAGCCCGGCCGACAAACAAACGTATTTGCCGACCGGTTGCGTTACTTGGACAAGTAAGCGTTTCAGGGTCTTGCGTGACGCTTAGAGTGCAACAGGCGGAACGGCGTCATAAACGATGGCAACGGCGCCGGTGTAATCGCCCGCCGGGTGGTTGGAGCCCACCGCGCTGATGCGGATCGGTGCGCGATAGTTAACATCCGACTCCTGTTCACCGACAACCATTTGCGGCGTATTGGTGAGGGCAATGCCGTTGAACGCTACGACCAGATCAATCGTGTTGGCCCCACCGTAGAGACGTGGTGTCCCTTCTACACTGGCGTGAACCGAACCGTTGTTGTTGCGCACATCGAAAAAGCCGGTAATTGGCGTCAGAGTGTTACCGCCTACGCCTGGGCTCATGTCCTGATCCTTATTGACCAGGTCTGGATCGACAGGAACCACGTAGAAACCGTTTTCCGGCACGGTGGCGATCAGACTGATGGAGTGTCGCGCTTCCCCGGCGGCAAAAGCCATGGAGGAACTCAGCGCCAGAATGGCCAGTGGAGCAGTCATCGCAATTTTCTTGAACATCATCTAATACCTGTCTTTTTATCTAAGGATTGGCTCATTGAAGTCCGAAAGCCTGTGATCGGTCATATAACCGTCAGAGGTTTTGTTGAACTTTCAATGCCGGAAGATCATCAAGCAATCTCTCTTGAAAGTAAGCAGGCAACTTCTGATGAGCGTGTAGCCAAATGGACATGGCGGCAGCGTGAAAAAACCCGACATATTGAAATAATCAAACAGTGACTGTAAGAGACGGACTACAAATCATGCAAAACACGACCTGCCTTACTTGTCCAACACCGTGTAACTTCCGTAAGACAAGTACCACACCCCCTGAAATTAAAGGTTAATGTCCACGTATTAGAGAGTTAACACTAATTCTCTGTAATTAACAGGTGCATGAATGGGAATTCCTTTGTGTTTTTTCCTCGTCGGATTGTTTTTTTCGTCCCGAGCACAGAGGCACCGTTGGTCTGAAGCGCTTGCTTCGGCCTTAAGATATATCTTACGTTGTATCTAAACACGACGAGAGCAAGCAAAAATGAGAGACCATCATTCCCCCCACCGTGAACACGGCGAAGGCCGCGACGGCTTCGAGAAACGCCCCGGCCCCGGCCGCGAACGTGGTGGGCGCGGCCCACGGGTATTCGCCCCCGGCGACCTGAAACTGCTGCTGCTGGCCCTGATCGCCGAGCAGCCGTGCCATGGCTATGACCTTATCCGCCAGATCGAAAGCATGTTCGACGGCGCTTATAGCCCCAGCCCCGGTGTGATCTACCCGACCCTGACCTTCCTTGAAGAAAGCGAAATGATCCTGGGCGATGCCGAAGGCGGAAAAAAACGCTACAGCATCACCGACGCCGGACGTCTGTCATTAAGCGAGCAGGCGATTGCCCTGGACGGCGTGCGCATGCGTATCGAAGTCAGCAAGCGCTCATTGCGCGGCCATGACCGCCCCGCCGAAATTCACGAAGCGGTGCACAACCTGCGCCATGCCTTGCAAATGCACCATGGCCGCTGGAGCCCGGAAGAAATCCTGCGGGTGCGCGATCTGCTCAACAACACCGCCAAGGCCATCGTCGATGGCCCCGCTGTTCAACCTGTTCAGGAGAAAGCCGAATGACTGACGTGATCCTGCAATCCCCATCCCAATCCATTCACCGCGTCATGCATGAGCTCAAACGCCGTCGCCTGAAAGTGTTGCGAGTGGTCGACCTGACGCCGCGCATGCGCAGGATTACGCTGGGTGGCCCTGAGCTGGCAGGCTTCATCAGCCTCGGTACGGATGACCACGTCAAATTGCTGTTCCCGCAAAATGCCGAGCAAGAGGCAGCGCTGGAAAACCTGGTGCTGGGCGCCGGCAAAGACAACGGCCCGTTGCCCGAAATGCGCGACTACACCCCGCGCCGCTACGACCTCGACACCCTGGAGCTGGACATCGACTTCGTGCTGCACGGCGACGGCCCTGCCTCGACCTGGGCCGAGCAGGCCAAACCTGGCCAGTTCCTGCAAATCGGCGGGCCACGGGGCTCGATGATCGTGCCGGACATCTTCGACAGCTACCTGCTGATCGGCGACGAAACCGCCCTGCCCGCCATCGCCCGTCGCCTCGAAGGCCTGGCGGCCAACCGGCGTGCGCAGGTGATCGTGGAAGTGGAGAACGGCGCCGAACAACAACGCCTGGAAAGCGCAGCCCAGGTCGATGTGATCTGGGTGCTGCGTGAGGGAGGCAAAAACAACCTGCTGACCACCGTGCAACAGATCAAGGTGCCCGATGGCAATCTGTATGCGTGGGTGGCGACCGAGTCCAAAGTGTCGCGGCAGATCCGTCGGGTATTGCTCGATGAGCACGGGCTGGATGAGCAATTCGTCAAAGCCGTCGGATACTGGCGGCTGGATGACAGCGAAGAGGAATAACAGCAAATCCAAATGTGGCGAGGGGGCTTGCCCCCGTTCGGCTGCGTAGCAGTCGCAAAATCAGAAAACGCGGTACGCCAGAAAAAATCGGTTGCAGGTTTTTAGCACTGCTTCGCAGTGCAACGGGGGCAAGCCCCCTCGCCACAAAACTCCCTCGCCACAGTCAGTGTTCACTGCCGATCCGTGCGCCACCGATCCAGCCCAATCACCAGCAGCGCAATCACCACAAACCCCGCCAACAATCCCCCTGCATTCACAAACACCTGTGGATAACCCAGTTTGTCCACATCAATGAACGGATACGGATAAACCGCCAGCAGATGCCCGCGCCATAACGCATAGCCGAAGTACACCAGCGGATAGATCACCCACAGCGCAATGTGCCGCAGCCGCAACGTACCTTTGGGCACACAGAACCACCAATAAACCAGAAACAGCAGCGGCATGACGTCATGCATCAGCTCATCGGCCAGCCATTGCCAGCCTTCTGGATGCCATAAATGGCGCAACAACAGGCTGTACGCCACACCGACCACGGCGATGCTCACCGCAATCCCACTGCTCACCCATGGCTGCAAAAACCAGCGTCGCGCCGCCGATTCTCGGGACGTCAGTTCACAGGTCAGCACCACCGCGACCAGCGTGTTTGTCAGCACGGTGAAGAAACTGAAAAAACTCACCAGCCCACCCAGCAGACTGGCCGCAACACTCCAGCGTAAGTAAAAAATCAGGTACAGCTGAATGCTCAAACCCGCCCAGCCCAGAATCGCCGCCACGGCAACACAACGACGCCTCGCGGTCGAGGGTATGACCATGCTCAGACCGGGCGCTTGGTGCGCATCAGCTTCACGTACAGGCGTTCGACCTTCTCCCGCGCCCACGGGGTTTTGCGCAGGAATGTCAGGCTCGACTTGATGCTCGGGTCGCTCTTGAAGCAGCGGATATCGATACGCTCGGCCAGCCCTGACCATTCGTAGTGTTCAACCAGGGCGTTGAGGATCTGTTCCAGCGTCACGCCGTGCAGGGGGTTGGTGTTCTGTTCGGTCATGCCGGGCCTTCGAGCGAAGTGGGAATTGGAAGCCGCGCACCTTAGCCGAGGGCTTCGTTGGGGGGAAGCTATCTGTTTGCTCTCTGTTAAATGTAGGTGACCTTGGAAAGATCGCAGCCTTCGGCAGCGCCCACAGGCGCGTAGGAGCTGCCGAAGGCTGCGATCTTTTGATTTTGCTTTGTTCAATGGACTATTACCAAATCCGAAATGATCCATGTCAGTAAAAGCCCTTTCTCAATGTGTTTCAGAACATTATCCTTACGCCCGTCCAGCTGAAACGCTTCTCCCCCTGCTGCATTCCCGCTGCGTTCAGTTCACCCCTTTAGAAAAAAACCAAGAATTCCTTCTCTATGCCTGATTTTAAAACTCCGCGAGACAGCGCTGTCTTACTCCCTATGGCCAGTCGAAAAACCCTGAGCCTGCTCGGTGGATTCACCGCATTGAGCCTCGCCACTTGCACCCAGGCCGCGCCAGCCTTCGATAGCGACTCGCCGTGGATGCTCGGTGACTGGAACGGCACGCGCACCGAACTTTCGGAAAAGGGCTACGACTTCAAAGTCGATTACACCGGTGAAATGGGCAGCAACCTGCACGGCGGCTACGACCACGATCGCACCGCTCGCTACAGCGACCAGTTCGGCTTTGGCAGTCATCTGGACTTGCAGAAAATTTTGGGCTGGGACGACGCTGAATTTCAGCTGACCATCACCGAGCGCAACGGCAACAACATCAGCAACGACCGGATCAACGATCCGCGGGTCGGCGGTTTCACTTCGGCTCAGGAAGTCTGGGGTCGCGGCCAGACCTGGCGCCTGACGCAGATGTGGTATCAGCAGAAATTCTTCGATCAGAAGCTCGACATCAAGGTTGGTCGCTTCGGCGAGGGCGAAGACTTCAACAGCTTCCCCTGCGACTTCCAGAACCTGGCGTTCTGCGGTTCCCAGGTCGGCAACTGGGTGGGCGACATCTGGTACAACTGGCCGGTCAGCCAGTGGGCGATGCGCGTCAAATATCACCTGACGCCGCAGTTGTACGCGCAGGTCGGGGCTTACGAGCAAAACCCGTCCAACCTGGATCGCGACAACGGCTTCAAACTCAGCGGCAGCGGTACTCAGGGCGCGATCCTGCCGGTGGAACTGGTCTGGACCCCGAAATTCAATGGCCTGCCGGGTGAATACCGTGCCGGTTATTACTACAGCAATGCCAAGGCCACCGATGTCTACAAGGACAGCAACGGCCAGCCAGCAGCCCTCAGCGGCGAGGCTTATCGCAGCGCATCGAGCAAGCATGGCGTGTGGCTGGGCGTGCAGCAGCAGCTGACCAGCCGCGCCAGTGACCACTCTCGGGGCCTGAGCGTGTTTGCCAACGGCACGATGCACGACAAGAAAACCAACGCCATCGATAACTACGTCCAGGCCGGCGTCGTCTACAAAGGCTTGTTCGATGCCCGCGCCAGGGACGACATCGGTTTTGCCCTGGCCCGTGTCCACGTCAACCCGGCTTATCGCAAGAACGCCGAGGCCACCAATCAGGCCCGCGCCGTCTTCGACTTCGACGACCCGTCGTTCCTGCCGCCACAAGACACCGAATACAGCAGCGAGCTCTATTACGGCGTGCACGTCACGAACTGGCTGACCGTGCGCCCGAACCTGCAATACATCCGCCACCCCGGTGGCGTGGACAAGGTCGATGACGCGCTGATTGGCGGGATCAAGATCCAGTCATCGTTCTAATTAAAACCACAAGACCTGTGGGAGCTGGCTTGCCTGCGATAGCGGTGGGTCAGCCGACACTTTTGCCAACTGACACACCGCTATCGCAGGCAAGCCAGCTCCCACAGGGATTGAATCAACCGCACACCTTTCTTAACTGAACCCTGCCCGCGCCAGATCGTCATCTACAGTGAACTTGCGCGGGCTTACTTAAAACGTCACGGAGAACCACACTATGAGCGCTGATGGTGCTTTCAGTCGAAGCCGTCTGCTGCCGAGCCTGCTCGGTATCGTGCTTCTACTAATGGGCCTGGCCTTGCTGGCCGGGGGGATCAAGCTGAGCATGCTCGGCGGTTCGCTGTATTACCTGCTGGCCGGTATCGGCCTGATGCTGACCGGGGGGCTGCTGCTTGCCGACCGTTATGCAGCGCTGAGCCTGTACGCGGTGGTGCTGTTCGCCAGTACGGTCTGGGCACTGTGGGAAGTCGGCCTGGACTGGTGGCAACTGGTGCCACGTCTGGCGCTGCTCTTTGCCCTCGGTATCGTCATGCTGCTGCCATGGTTCCGTCGTCCGTTGCGTACCGGCGAGTTCAACCCGGTCGGCACCGGCGTGCTGAGCGCTGCCGTGGTCATCGCCGGTATCGCCGCGCTGGCCAGCCTGTTCACCAACCCCGGTGAAATCAAAGGCGAACTGGATCGTGACGCCGTGCCTGGCATGAGCAACACCGCCCCGGCCATGCCCGATGGCGACTGGAACTCCTACGGCCGCAGCGCCCATGGCGATCGCTACTCGCCACTGGCGCAGATCACGCCGCAGAACGTCAACAAACTGGTTCCCGCCTGGACCTACCGCACCGGCGACCTGCCTGGCCCCAACGACCCGGGCGAAACCACCGCCGAGAACACCCCGCTCAAAGCCAACGGCATGCTCTATGTCTGCACGCCGCACAGCCAGGTGATCGCGCTGGACCCGGACACCGGCAAGGAACTCTGGCGTTTCGATCCGAAGCTCTCCACGCAGAACGCGGCGAACTTCAAGGGTTGGGCGCACATGACCTGCCGTGGCGTGACTTATCACGATGACGCCGCCTACGCGTCCGAGCAGAGCCCTACCGGCACTGCCAACGCGCCTGTCGCCAGCGTCTGCCCGCGCCGGATCTTCCTGCCGACCGCCGACACCCGCCTGATCGCCCTGAACGCCGACACCGGCAAAATGTGCGAAGACTTCGGCAACGGTGGCCAGGTTGACCTGACGACCAACATCGGTGAATTCACCGCCGGCGGTTATTACTCCACATCTCCACCGGCGGTCACCAAAGACCTGGTGGTGATTGGCGGCCACGTGACCGATAACGTTTCCATCGACGAGCCAAGCGGCGTGATCCGCGCGTTCGACGTGCACACCGGCAAACTGGTATGGAACTGGGACAGCGGCAACCCGGACGACACCACGCCGATTGCCGAAGGCAAGGTCTACACCCGCAACTCGCCGAACATGTGGTCCATCTTCAGCGTCGACGAAAAACTCGGCATGATCTACCTGCCGATGGGCAACCAGACCCCGGATCAGTTCGGTGGCGCACGCACCCCTGAATCGGAACTGCACGCCGCCGGCCTGACCGCGCTGGACATCGCCACCGGCAAGGTGCGCTGGCACTTCCAGTTCACCCACCATGACCTGTGGGACATGGACGTCGGCGGCCAGCCAACCCTGATGGACCTGAAAACCGCAGACGGTGTGAAACCGGCGGTGCTCGCGTCCACCAAGCAAGGCAGCATCTACGTGCTGGACCGCAGCAATGGTCAGCCGATCGTGCCGATCAAGGAAATTCCGGTGCCGCAAGGCGCAGTGGAAGGCGACCACACTTCGCCGACCCAACCGATGTCCGACCTGAACTTCGTGCCGCCGACCCTCAAGGAACGCGACATGTGGGGCGTGACCCCGTTCGATCAGATGCTGTGCCGGATCGACTTCAAATCCCTGCGCTACGACGGCATGTTCACTCCGCCGTCGCTGCAAGGCTCGATCGTTTATCCCGGTAACTTCGGCGTGTTCGACTGGGGCGGCATCTCGGTTGACCCGGTGCGTCAGATTGCTTTCGTGAACCCGAGCTACATGGCGTTCAAATCGAAACTGATCCCGGCCGCCGAAATCGCCAAACAAGGCCCTCGCGTCAGCGAAACCGAAGGCGTGCAGCCCAACAAAGGCGCGCCTTACGGCGTGATCCTCGAAGCCCTGCTGTCACCAATGGGCCTGCCGTGCCAGGCACCGGCATGGGGTTACGTGGCGGCGGTCGATTTGACCACCAACAAAACCATCTGGATGCACAAGAACGGCACCGTGCGCGACAGCTCGCCGGTTCCAATTCCTCTGAGCATGGGTGTACCGAGCCTGGGCGGGGCCTTCACCACTGCCAGTGGCGTGGCCTTCCTGAGCGGCACCCTCGACCAGTACCTGCGCGCCTACGACGTGAAAAACGGCAAGCAACTGTGGGAAGGCCGCCTGCCAGCAGGCGCGCAAACCACACCGATGACCTACACCGGCAAAGACGGCAAGCAATACGTGCTCGTTGTTGCGGGCGGTCACGGATCGCTGGGCACCAAACAGGGTGACTATGTGATTGCGTACAAACTGTCGGAATAAGCGGTAGCGGCAGTTAAAGCAAAGGCGACTCCTGAGAGGGGGTCGCCTTTTTTGTGCTCGATTGTTTCAGGTCACCCATCCCCCTGTAGGAGCTGCCGAAGGCTGCGATCTTTTGATCTTGATTTTCAGCAGTCAGGAAAGACGCGCCTGAGGGCGCTGTCAAAACCCTGAACACACACGCTGAAATATCCAGACCCATTGAAACCACCCCCCACCTGCCCCATCTAAGACCCATACCCTATTGCGCAGGTGCCCCATGACCGACCAGCAAGAATTCCCCGAAGACACGAGCGAATACGCCGAAACAGACAACGTCGAACACCACTCCACCGGCAAAGGCCTCGCCCTGCCTGGCCAGAACCTGCCGGACAAGGTCTACATCATCCCGATCCACAACCGGCCTTTCTTCCCGGCGCAAGTATTGCCGGTGATCGTCAACGAAGAGCCGTGGGCCGAAACCCTCGAACTGGTCAGCCAATCCGATCACCATTCCCTGGCCCTGTTCTTCATGGACACTCCCCAGGAAGACCCGCGCCACTTCGACACCAAAGCCCTGCCGGAATACGGCACCCTGGTCAAAGTCCACCACGCCAGTCGCGAAAACGGCAAACTGCAATTCGTCGCCCAGGGTCTGAGCCGCGTACGCATCAAAACCTGGCTCAAACACCATCGCCCGCCGTACCTGGTGGAAGTCGAATACCCGCATCAGCCCACCGAGCCGACCGATGAGGTCAAGGCCTACGGCATGGCACTGATCAACGCGATCAAGGAACTGCTGCCGCTCAACCCGCTGTACAGCGAAGAGCTGAAAAACTACCTCAACCGCTTCAGCCCCAACGACCCGTCACCGCTGACCGACTTCGCCGCCGCCCTGACCTCGGCCACTGGCAGCGAGCTGCAAGAAGTGCTCGACTGCGTGCCGATGCTCAAGCGCATGGAAAAAGTCCTGCCGATGCTGCGCAAGGAAGTCGAAGTCGCGCGCCTGCAGAAAGAAATCTCTGCCGAAGTGAACCGCAAGATCGGCGAGCACCAGCGCGAGTTCTTCCTCAAGGAACAACTCAAGGTCATCCAGCAAGAGCTGGGGCTGACCAAGGATGATCGCAGCGCCGACATCGAGCAGTTCGAGCAACGTCTGACGGGCAAGGTGTTGCCGCCTCAGGCGCAGAAACGCATCGAAGAGGAAATGAACAAGCTGGCGGTCCTCGAGACCGGTTCGCCGGAATACGCGGTGACCCGCAACTACCTCGACTGGGCAACCTCAGTGCCCTGGGGCGTGTACGGAGAAGACAATCTCAATCTCAAACACGCGCGCAAGGTGCTGGATAAACACCACGCAGGCCTCGACGACATCAAGGACCGCATTCTCGAATTCCTCGCGGTCGGTGCCTATAAGGGCGAGATCAGCGGCTCTATCGTGTTGCTGGTGGGCCCGCCGGGCGTGGGCAAGACCAGCGTCGGCAAATCCATCGCCGAATCCCTCGGCCGGCCGTTCTACCGCTTCAGTGTCGGCGGCATGCGTGACGAAGCCGAGATCAAGGGCCACCGCCGCACCTACATCGGCGCGCAGCCGGGCAAACTCGTCCACGCGCTGAAAGACGTCGAAGTGATGAACCCGGTGATCATGCTCGACGAGATCGACAAAATGGGCCAGAGCTACCAGGGCGATCCGGCCTCGGCGCTGCTGGAAACCCTCGATCCGGAGCAGAACGTCGAATTCCTCGACCACTACCTGGATTTGCGCCTGGACCTGTCGAAAGTGCTGTTCGTCTGCACCGCCAACACCCTGGATTCGATTCCCGGCCCGTTGCTGGACCGGATGGAAGTGATTCGCCTGTCGGGCTATATCACCGAAGAGAAAGTCGCGATCGCCAAGCGTCACCTGTGGCCGAAACAACTTGAAAAAGCCGGCGTGTCCAAGGGTAGCCTGAGCATCAGCGACAACGCATTGAAAGCCTTGATCGACGGCTACGCCCGTGAAGCCGGGGTGCGGCAGCTGGAAAAAAACCTCGGCAAACTGGTGCGCAAGGCTGTGATGAAGTTGCTCGACGAACCGAAAGCGGTGATCAAGCTCGGGCCGAAAGACCTGGAAGCCTCACTCGGCCGACCGGTGTTCCGCAACGAACAAGTGCTGTCCGGCATCGGCGTGATCACCGGGCTGGCCTGGACCAGCATGGGCGGCGCGACCCTGCCGATCGAAGCCACGCGCATTCACACCCTCAACCGTGGCTTCAAACTCACCGGGCAACTGGGGGAAGTGATGAAAGAGTCGGCAGAAATTGCCTACAGCTACGTCAGCTCCCATCTGAAGCAATTTGGCGGTGATCCGACGTTCTTCGACGAAGCCTTCGTTCACCTCCACGTACCGGAAGGCGCCACGCCGAAAGACGGCCCGAGCGCCGGCGTGACCATGGCCAGCGCCCTGCTGTCCCTGGCCCGCAACCAGCCACCGAAAAAAGGCGTGGCCATGACCGGCGAACTGACGCTGACCGGGCATGTCCTGCCGATTGGCGGTGTGCGCGAGAAGGTGATTGCAGCGCGGCGGCAGAAGATTTTCGAGTTGATCCTGCCCGAGCCTAATCGTGGAAGCTTTGAAGAACTGCCGGATTATCTGAAGGAAGGGATTACCGTGCACTTTGCCAAACGCTTTGCGGATGTGGCGAAAATTCTGTTCTAACCCCCGTAACTGATCGTTCCCACGCTCTGCGTGGGAATGCCGCCCGGGACGCTCCGCGTCCCTTCACCAGCGTGACGCAGAGCGTCACAGGATGCATTCCCACGCAGAGCGTGGGAACGATCATCTCCCGCAACGCTGTCACACTTTGTCTCATCTTCAGTTATGCTCGCCGTTCGTCGTGAATGCCGGAGCCGCTGACTAATGTCCCCCACCCGCCTGTTTATCCCCCTCGCCCTCGCCCTGCTGAGCGCTTGCGCCACGCAACCGAAACACAACGTGACCGTGGAAAAACAAAGCGAATGCCCGGTGCAACTGAACAACGGGCAAAACCTGATCCTGACCCTGCCCAGCAACCCGACCACGGGTTACCGCTGGGCGATCCAGGATTCGGCCGGTGGCGTGTTGCGCGCGCTCAGCCCCGAGGTTTACAGCAACCCGGAAGATGCCGGGATCGTCGGCAGCGCGGGCATTTCCACCTGGCGCTTTCAGGCCTTTGCCACCGGCACTGGTCGGTTGCGGCTGACGTATTCACAGCCGTGGGCACCCGAAGTACCGGCGGTGAAAACCTTCGACTGCGCCATCGCGGTTAACTGATCGTGGGCTGGCTGATTCTGGCGCTGATGGGCGCGGTGACGTTTCTCTATGGGGTGAGCACCCATGCGGCGCTGCTGTGCCTGTTGGTCAAACCGTTGCCGGTGCTGGCGCTGCTCGGCTGGTTGCATGATGCGCCGCCCAGCGACTATCGACGCTGGATCAGCCTGGGGCTGATTTTCTCCTTGCTCGGTGACGTGTTGCTGGCATGGCCGGGGGATTTGTTCGTGTTTGGCCTTGGGGCGTTTTTGGTCGCGCATCTGGCGTATCTGAAGGCTTATTTGAGCGATTGCCGGCGTCTGGCGCTGTTGCCGTTGATCCTCGCGTTGAGCGTGGGCGCTGTGCTGCTGGGGATTCTGATTTCCAATGGCTTGGGTCCGTTACTGGTCCCGGTAATCGTTTATGGCCTGGCCATCAGCGCGATGCTCTGGCGCGCCCTGGCCCGACTCGGCACTGACGTGCCCAAACGCTCGGCGCTGCTGGCGGCGGCGGGCGCGGTGGCGTTTGTGTTTTCTGACAGCGTGATTGGCATTAACCGGTTTGTATCACCGTTCAACGCAGCACCTTATGTGATCATCCTCAGCTACTGGCTGGGGCAATGGGGGATTGCGGCGTCGGCGTTCACCCAGAAACCGCACTGAACTCTGTGGCGAGGGGGCTTGCCCCCGTTGGGTTGCGAAGCAGCCCCAAATCCCGACCAACGCATTCTTTCAGGTCGATTGCATCTAACGTTCTACGACGGCTACGCCGCCGAACGGGGGCAAGCCCCCTCGCCACAACAGCCCTCTCACCATTCAAAGCGCATCAGTCCAGCCGCTTTATCCGACAACCCGCGCATCCCCCCGTCAATTTGGCTAAAATGCCAGCCTTTTCCACCCATGCCGCTGGAACCGCCGTGAGCAAAGAATCCGATCGCCTTTTCGCCCAGCCTTTGACCCAGGTGCCTGACTTCGCCTTTAACGAGGACGTGGTGCGGGTGTTCCCGGACATGATCAAGCGCTCGGTGCCGGGTTATCCGACCATCGTGGAAAACCTCGGCGTGCTCGCCGCGCAGTTCGCCCAGCCCAACAGCGTGCTCTACGACCTGGGCTCGTCTCTCGGCGCGGTGACTCAGGCCCTGCGCCGTCACGTGCGCACCGACGGCTGCCGCGTCATCGCTGTGGATAACTCCGCAGCCATGGTCGAGCGTTGCCGTGAGTACCTCAACGGCCAGGACTCGATGTTCCAGGAGTTGCTGCCGGTGGAAGTGATCGAGGGCGATATCCTTGCCCTGGAATTCCAGCCAGCCTCGGTAGTGGCGCTGAACTTCACGCTGCAATTCATTGCCCCGGACCAGCGCACCGCGCTGCTCTCACGCATCCGCCAATCGTTGTTGCCCGGTGGTGCGCTGATTCTCTCGGAGAAGCTGCGCTTCAACGACCCCGAAGAACACGCGCTGCTCACCGACCTGCATGTAGCCTTCAAACGCGCCAACGGCTACAGCGAACTGGAAATTGCCCAGAAGCGCAGTGCCATCGAAAACGTCATGAAGCCCGACAGCCTCGAAGAACACCGCGAACGCCTGCTGGCCGCCGGGTTCTCGAAAGTCGTGCCGTGGTTCCAGTGTCTTAACTTTGCCTCGTTGATTGCCTTGCCATGATTGATCTGTCCCCCCTCGCCCGCCGCCTGGCCGGTACTCCGCTGGCCGAATGGGCCAACACCCTGCAAGCGCAACTCGACAAGAAAATGGAAAAAGGTCACGGCGACCTGGAACGCTGGCAGAGCGCGCTGGACGCGTTGCCGAAGATTCAGCCTAGCGAAGTCGATTTGTTGAACGGCCTGAAACTGGACACCGATTGCGACGACGAAACCCGCGCCCAAATGCGCACCGCGCTGATGGGTTTGTCGCCCTGGCGCAAAGGGCCGTTCGACCTGTTCGGTGTGCATGTGGACACCGAATGGCGCTCGGACTGGAAATGGTCGCGAGTCGCGCCACATCTGGATTTGAAAGGCAAACGCATCCTCGATGTCGGCTGTGGCAACGGTTATTACATGTGGCGCATGCTCGGCGCCGGGGCCGACAGCGTGATCGGCGTAGACCCCAACTGGCTGTTCTTCTGCCAGTTCCAGGCCGTGCAGCGTTACCTGTCCGAGCCCAATGCCTGGCACCTGCCGTTTCCCTTTGAGGATCTTCCTCCCAATCTGGAAGGCTTCGACACCGTGTTTTCCATGGGCGTGTTCTATCATCGCCGCTCGCCGATCGAGCATTTGCTGGCGCTGAAGGATTGCCTGGTCAAGGGCGGTGAACTGGTGCTGGAGACGCTGGTGATTGAAGGCGATCAGCAGCAGGTGTTGGTGCCCGAAGACCGTTACGCGCAGATGCGTAACGTGTGGTTCCTGCCGTCGGTGCCGGCGCTGGAACTGTGGCTGCGCCGCGCCGGGTTCAGCGATGTGCGTTGCGTGGATGTGAGCGTGACCACGGTCGAGGAACAACGCGGGACGGAGTGGATGAAGTATCAGTCGTTGAGCGACTTCCTTGATCCGCAGGATCACAGCAAGACAATTGAAGGGCTGCCGGCGCCGATGCGCGCCGTCATCGTCGCCCGCAAGTAAAACCCCGATCTCCCAAACAATGGAGATCACTTGTGGGAGCGAGCCTGCTCGCGATGAGGACCTTTCAGCCAACGAAAATGTTGGATGTTAGTCCGCTATAGCGAGCAGGCTCGCTCCCACAATGGTTCGGTGTTTACTCTGAAGGTTTTGCTCGGCGTGCCTTGAAGAACTCAGTCAACACCGCGCTGCATTCCTCCGCCAACACCCCGCCCTCATACAACACCCGGTGATTCAAAAAGCCTTGGGTAAAGAACTGCCCCTGGCTCTGCACAATCCCGGCCTTGGGTTCCAGCGCGCCATACACCACCCGCGCAATCCGCGAATGCACGATCAGCCCGGCGCACATGCTGCACGGCTCCAGCGTCACGTACAGCGTACTGCCCGGCAGGCGATAGTTGCTGGCGGCTTGGGCCGCGGCGCGGATCGCGACCATCTCGGCGTGGGCGCTGGGGTCGTTGCCGCTGATCGGGCAATTGAAACCCCGCCCGATGATTTCACCGTCCTGCACCAGCACCGCGCCCACCGGCACTTCACCCAGCGCCGCGCCTTCAGCGGCCAGGGCCAGGGCTTCGCGCATGAAATCACGATCACGGCTGCGGTCGATAATCGCTGCGGGGCGAATCTGACGCATCACGCCACCTCGATGGCGGCCATCAGGCCGGTTTCCATGTGGTCGATCACATGGCAGTGGAACATCCAGACCCCCGGGTTATCCGCCACCAGCGCCACTTGCGCACGCTCGTTCTTGCCCAACAGGTAGGTGTCGGTGAAGTACGGGATGACCTTGTGCCGGTTCGAGGCAATGACCTTGAAGCTCATGCCATGCAGGTGGATCGGATGTTGATACTGAGTCATGTTCTTCAATTCGAAAATATAGCTTTTGCCCTTTTCGAGCTTGGCAATCGGCCGATCGGCGCAGGTCTTATCGGTGATGTCCCAAGCCTTGCCGTTGATCTGCCACAGGCTTGGCGGCTTGCCGTTTTCGACATTGACCGACACCGAGCCTACCCATTCAAAATTGAAGTTGAGTTTCTCGGCATTGGCCAGATCCGGCTCGGCCACCGGGTTGGCGGGCAGCGCCGGCGGCCACGCGGTCGGCGCGTCGGTATTGGCCACTGAGCGAAAGGTGCCCAGGCGTACCGGGCCGTTGCGCAGGGACAATTCTTCACCGGCCGGCGGTGCCTTGATCGCCAGGCAAATGCGCATGCCAGGACCCAGCCAGTATTCCTTGCCCAGTGGGCGCGGTTCAATCGGATTGCCATCCAGAGCATAGATCTGCGCTTCGACGCCAGGAATGTTGAGGCGGTACGTCAGCGTATTGTCGAGGTTGAGCAACCGTACGCGAGTGATCTGCCCGGCGGGCAAGTCGATCACCGCTTGCGAGACGCCGTTGATGGTCGACAAGCCCCCCGCCGTGCCGCCACGGGCCGCTTCGCGAGGAATGCTGAACGCGACGAAAGCCCCCTCTTCATCGACGTGCCAGCTCTTGAGGCTCAAGGTTTTTTCGTACTTGAAACCGGTGGGCTCGCGCTCTTCGATAATCAGCGGGCCGACCAATCCGCGACCGAGCTCTTCGCTGCTGTTCACGTGCGGGTGATACCAGTAGCTGCCAGCGTCGGGTACGCGGAATTTGTAGTCGAAGTACTCCCCCGGCAACACCGGCAATTGCGAGACATACGGCACGCCATCCATCTCCAGCGGCAGGCGGATGCCGTGCCAGTGAATAGTGGTCGCCACCGGCAGGTGATTGATGAAGCGCACCCGCAGCCATTCGCCCTGACGCACGCGCAATTCAGTGCCCGGCGCCGACGGGCCGAACGCCCAGGCCGGGGTCTTGTGCCCGGCCACCAGCTCGACGTCCAGCGGTGCGGCGATCAGCTCATAGTCGTGGCCGGCGTCAGCGTCGGCCATCTTGCCCAGCCAGTAACGCGACGCGCCACCGGCCCCCACGCCAACCACCACAAGACCGGCCAGACCACCGAGTATTTGTCGACGGGTAAAGGACATGAACTCAACTACCTCACGTATCAGCCACAGGCGCGGGGCCTGCAAAAGGCGAATACGATACACCTGCGGTTGAGAAACAGTAAGGGCAGCGCGGCGGATGGTCACAGTCAAAGCATGGCTGGCAATGCGCCTGGTGTGTTCAACCTCAGCTAATTGAATGAAATGAAACCCTGTGGCGAGGGGGCTTGCCCCCGTTGGGCTGCGAAGCAGTCGTAAAACCATCCAGCACGATGTATCAGATGCAATGCGATTGCAGGGTTTAGGGCCGCTTCGCTGAACATGACTTGGTCGCCGCTAATCAGCGAATCGCCCTACATCCATTTCCACCTTTCCCGACTTCTTTCCTGATCGATCCCCCGCAAAGTCCCCGCGCCTAATTTTCTGCGCCAGGTAAGGCCTGTTATCTCTGAGGCAGATAGATTTTATGACCGCTTCGCGCTCAATCGCGGGCAAGCCTCGCTCCTACAGGATTAAAGTCGTTCTCATATTTAGCGGTCTGCCTCGATTCCGTAGGAGCGAGGCTTGCCCGCGAAGGCGGTCTTACAAGACGGTGAAATTTCTGGGCAAGGTCATCGGAAGTTTCCTTCAACTCGTAGCGGTTTCCATGAACTGGTGTGAAATGCGCTCCATCGATAGTCTCTGGTGGTCACTGAAAATTCAGTGGCAGGGTGTAGGAACCCTTCAAGACTAGAGAGGACGCTTTGGCGTTGACACCTGAATTGCGGCCATCAACGTGTGTCCGTAAGATCAGTTGCGGCGGCTGTGCGCGGGCACGCTTCGGTGTGGTCGAGTTCTCTGGTCTCGATATTCCTACCCCGCGTATAGCTGCCACCCAAGCCTGTAGGAAGGCCGATGGTAGCTCCACTTCTACCAGAGGTTTAAAAATGAAAAGTCTTCATCCCGATCCACCCTACGAAAATCCAATTCCTCATCCCGACAACCGCTTCATGGCACTCACCGGCAACTGCAACGACATGCCGACCCTGTTCGTCGATACCCACGCGCCGCTCGATGTTTTGTATGACGCTGCCGGCTATCGAATTCGTGCCGTCACTCAGGTGCTTGAGAACATGTCGATGCGCGGTTCAGTCGAGTGCGAATCCTTCATTCTCAGCGACTTCGCCTTGCTCTGCGCCATTCCATTGCGCGATGGCTGTGATGTGCTGGATCTGATTGGGCGGCGGTTGCGGGCTCGGCCGTCGGAGTAGCGGCGGCCGACATTTGATCGTTCCCACGCTCTGCGTGGGAATGCAGCCCGTGACGCTCTGCGTCACATCGGTGTCTGGCTCGACAGCGGCGGTGTGGCTGGAACGCGGAGCGTCCCTTGAGGCATTCCTACGCGGAGCGTGGGAACGATCACCGTGTAGAGTTGGCGACATCAGGATTGTCCGCTCAGCAGACCAGCGGGAACAAGCTCCCTCGCCACAGGCAAGCCCCCTCACCACAAAGGTCCGGTTATGGCTGAAGACCAGTGATCAGATGAACAACCCCATCCTCCAGCATCATCACCCCCGGTACCCCCGCCGCAGCCAAAACCTGTCGATCCATCCGCGCCACATCCCGCAATTCCACCCGCACCCGGGTCAGCGCCACTGGCTGTTGCGACTTGAGGTTATCCATTCCGCCAAGCGCAGCGACGATATTTGCGGCCAAACCGCCAATCGGCTGAGCCTCCATTTTCGGCTCGTCCACCACTAGGTCCGGGGTCAACGCTTTCCAGAACGCCCGCTGCATTTTCTCGAACATGCTCAGTTCTCCAGAACCAGTGAAGTATCGACCGTCGCCTCGTGGTGCAGCCGCAATGCCTCGCGTACCTGTTCGGCACTTTCCAGCCCCAGCACTTGCTGGGCGATGGCTTGGCATTCCAGCAAATCCACTTCGCGAACTGCCGCTTTGATCGCTGGAATCAACGGCACGCTCACCGACAGTTCATCCACGCCAAGCCCCAGCAACAGCGGCACCGCCAGTTTTTCCGAAGCCAGGGCACCGCATACTCCGACCCATTTGCCATGGGCATGGGCGGCTTTCACGGTGGTGGCGATCAAGCGCAATACCGAAGGATGAAAACTGTCGGCCTGACTGGCCAGCCGTGGGTGATCGCGGTCCATGGCCAGGGTGTACTGGGTCAGGTCGTTGGTGCCGATGGAGAAGAAATCCACTTCGGGCGCAAACAGATCAGCCATCAGCGCCGCAGCCGGTACTTCGATCATGATCCCCAGCTTCGGCAGTTCAGTCAGGCCCAATGCCAGCGCTTCTTCTTCCAGCAGTTGGCGAGCCAGCCGCAGTTCCGACAATTGCGTGACCATCGGCAGCATGATGTGCAGGCGAGCCATCCCGGCGCTGCTCAGGATCGCCTTGAACTGATCGCGCAACAGTTGCGGACGCTCCAGGCACAAACGAATGCCGCGCATGCCCAGGAACGGGTTGGTTTCGCGCTCCATCGGCACATAGGCCAAGGGTTTGTCACCGCCGACATCCAGGGTGCGCACCACTAGATTGCGCGCCGGCCCAAGGGCGCGGGCAATGGCGCTGTAGGTGGAGGCCTGTTCGTGATGGCTCGGCGCGTGGTTGCGATCCAGATAAAGAAACTCCGAACGCAACAGACCAACGCCCTCGCCGCCCAGCGCCATGGCCTGTTCGGCTTCGGCCAAGGACGCGATATTGGCGGTGATTTCAAAGTGATGCCCATCGCGGGTACAGGCGGCCAGTCCTGCATTTTCCAGCTCGTATTGCTGGCGTTTCTTTTGCAGCTGACGATTGGCTTGCAACTGCTCAATGGCAGCCAGCTCGGGATCCAGCTGCAGTTCGCCCTTGTCGGCATCGAGCAACACCCGGGTGCCATTGATCAGTGTCAGCACCTGAACCGGCAAGCCGCAGATCGCCGGCAAACCGAAGGCCCGCGCGAGAATCGCCACGTGGCTGGTGGCACCACCACCGACCGTCGCGAACCCGAGTACTTTGCGCGTATCCAGACCGGCCGTTTGGGAGGGCGTCAGTTGCTCGGCAATCAGAATCGCCCCGTCCGGCAACTCCATTGCACGATCCTCTACGCCGAGAATCAGCTTGAGTACCCGTTGACCGACGTCAGCCAAATCCGCGGCCCGTTCGGCCAGCAAGGCATTGCCCAGTTTTTTGAACAAGGTGGCCGTCGACTCGGTGGCCGCACGCCAGGCGAAACCGGCGCTTTTGCCTGCATCGATCAGTGCCAGTGCCTGATCCAGCAGGCCAGGGTCTTCGAGCAGTTCCTGATGAGCCTTGAAGATGTCTGCCTGGGCGTCACCCGTGGCCTTGTCTCGCAATTGCTGCAAGGCCAGAACCGCCTTGGCCAGCGCTCGGGACAGGTGCTCACGCTCAACCTGAGGGCTGACGCCTGACTCGCTCACCTCGAGGCTCTGCTCGGCAATCTGCACCACCTGGCCAAACGCCGACCCCGGCGATGCACAGACGCCGCGCAGCACCGTTAGCGATGAGGCCTGCGCGGCAACTGTCTCAACCTCTGCCATCAACGTTACGGCTTCTCCACAACCGGCGGCCAACAACTCGGCCAGCGTCTTGATTGCCACTTCGGCATCCGCGCCCGCCGCGCTGACCTGCAGGACGTCACCATGGGCGGTCTGCAAAGCCATGATCGCCACCAGGGATTTGGCGTTTGCGCTGTCCTGCTGTTTATGCAGGCAAATGCTCGCCGCAAAGCCTTTCGCCGCCTGGGCAAACACTGCTGCGGGGCGAGCATGCAAACCGTTGGTGTTGGGCAGCGTCACCGGTTTGGAAAACAGCGCTTCGCCCTCCTGCGCAATTCCCTCATCGGCCGCCCCTTCGGATGGATTCAGACTCAGCAGCGGCTGGCCACTTTCCACCACACCCGTTTCGGGCGCCAGCCAGGTGAACGGCTCACCGCTGACCACCAGCATCAAGGTCAACAAACTGCGTGCGTGCAAGGCAATGTAATCGGCATCGAACTCGATCAGTGCCTGCCCCACGATTACCCGCTGCCCCTCCTCCACCAATCGGGTGAAACCCTTTCCAGCCAGGTTCACAGTATCGAGGCCGATGTGCATCAGCACCTGCACGCCATTGTCGTCGGTGATGCTGACGGCATGCCCACTGACCTGCACATTGCTGATCACGCCGGCCAGCGGTGCGCACAAGGTTTGCGAAGTCGGATCGATACACAGACCGTCGCCGATCACGCGACTGGAAAACACCTGATCGGGCACCTGATCCAGCGGCATCAGCACGCCGGACAAGGGTGCCAGCAGTTGCAATTGTTGGGGTGTGGCCATGACGTCACCTGCTGTTTTGTTCTTTATAAAAGACGCTTGCGATCTCGCGGTACCTGGTAGGAGCTGCCGAAGGCTGCGATCTTTTGATCTTGATCTTTTAAAGGCAAAAGATCGCAGCCTTCGGCAGCTCCTACGGGGTCATGCGGCGTTTATTTCCACCAATACTCGACCTGCAATCCGACGTTCGAACCGTGTCGCGCCGTGCCGAAGGCGCCGGTGTCGGACAACGCCGAACCCGCCGCCAGTTCATTGGCCGCCCGTTTGGCCGCCTCGTTCCAGCTGGCATAGGTGTAATACAGACGCACCTCGGGGCGCGCCCAGAATTCCGGGCCCTTGGGCGACCACGTCGGGGCGAAGGTGAACTTGCTCAGCTTGCGCGTCCCGCCCGTGGCTTCAACCTGATCGTGGCCCAACTCGGTCACCAGTTTGAACTGCTCGGTGATCGCATAGGCCGGGCGAATCCCGAGGGAAATCCAGTTCTGGTCGGCGCCGTCCGGGCGAATGTCTTTCTGGTAGACCGCTTCAACTTGCCCGCCGAAACGCGGCGTCACTTGCCAGTCGAAGAACTCCACCACGCGATAGCTTTTACTGCTGTCGTCCAGCCTCACGTTACCGGTATAGCCCAACCCGGTGCCGGGGCCTTCGCCGTACTGAAAGGCCAGTTTATTCTTGCCACCCAGAAAGTCTTTCTGCACATGCTGGGTGGTAATCGCCCAACCGTGGTGAGCGTCGCGGCTGTCGGGTTTGTCGATGTAGCTCAAGCCGAACTCCAGCTCACCGCCAGGGTTGGTGTTGAAGCCGGCGACGTTGAAATCGTGACGGTTGATGTAGTCTTTCTGGTACAGGTTGTCCTTGCGCGAGAAGGCGTAGCTGTACTTCAGATCACCGATCAGCACATCTTCGATACCGCCACCGGTGGCGCTCTGGTTCCAGTAGTAGAAGTCGGAAATATGGATATCGTTCCGTTTGTAGTAACGCCGACCGGCCCACAGTGAACCACCGTTGAGGCTGGGCATGTTCGACCATTGCGCATACAACTGCGGCATGCGCACCGAGCCGTTGTCGCCGTTGAACGTCAGGCTGCGGTCGTACTGGTTATACAGCGAGGCCATGCCGTCGATACTGAACACCGAGCCGTCGTCGAGGGTGAACAAGTCCTGACGCAACTCCAGCTCTGCATACTGTTCGCATTCGTTGCCGAGGCGATATTTCGACTGCGCGCCCGGCAATTGAAAGCATGACTGCGAACTGCTGTTGACCGAGGTACCGACACCGCTACGCACATAGCCGGCGAACTCCAGCGCATGGGCCGATAACGGTAACGCCAGGTACACGCCCGCCGCTACAAGGCTGCGATTTATTGTTGTTTTCAAGAACCACCTCATTATTTTTATTGTGTGATGCAGCAAAATCGGCGCGCAAAACTCCCCCGCGCAGCGTTCTGCGTGTTTTTTGAATTAGTGTTTTTTAGTGGTCAGTCAGGCGCAGAACGAACGACTCATAGGGCCGTAGAAACACCTGCCGATTGCGCGGCGGGCAGTCCGGGTAGTTGCTGATGACCAGAGATTGCACCATCGATTCGTTGATCACTTCTGGCGGCAGCTCGATTTCGCACGGCGTGCCGTAGAAGTTGTTCAGCACCAGCAAACGCTCGCCATGGCCTTCACGCACGTACGCCCAGACTTGTGTGTGCTCAGGCATTAACTGCCGGTACACGCCGTCGGACATCAACGTTTCACTGCGGCGCAGCGCAATCAACTGTCGATAGTGATGCAGCACCGAATCCGGGTCGTCGAGTTGGTGAGCGACGTTGATCTGCGCCGCGTTGGCCGGCACGCCGATCCAGGGTTCGACCGCGCTGAAGCCAGCGTTCGACTCGGCGTTCCAGTGCATCGGCGTGCGACCGTTGTCCCGGGACTTCTGCATGATCGCCGCCATGTTGTCGGCGTCGCTGCTACCGGCTTCGCGCTTGAGCCGGAAGATGTTCAGGGTTTCGACGTCGCGGTACTGATCGATGTGATCGAACCCCGGATTGGTCATGCCCAGTTCTTCGCCTTGATACACGAACGGCGTGCCCTGCAGGAAATGCAGCGCCGTGCCGAGCATCTTCGCCGACACCACCCGATGTTCGCCGTCGTGACCAAAACGCGAGACCACACGCGGCTGGTCGTGGTTACACCAGAACAGCGCGTTCCAGCCGCCGCCAGCCTGCATGCCGGTCTGCCAGTCGGAGAGGATGCGCTTGAGTGCGAGGAAGTCGAAATCGGCGCGAACCCACTTTTGCAGGTTCGGGTAATCAACTTTCAGGTGATGAAAGTTGAAGGTCATCGAGAGCTCTTTCGACTCCGGCCGCGAATAGCGAATGCAGTGTTCCAGGCTGGTGGACGACATCTCGCCAACGTTGATCAGGTCATGGCCTTCGAACACTTCACGGTGCATCTGCTGCAGGTATTCGTGGACGTTCGGGCCGTCGGTGTAGAAGCGCCGACCGTCGCTGTTGTCCTCGGGGAAATCCGCCGGTTTGGAAATCAGGTTGATCACGTCCAGACGGAAACCGCCCACGCCTTTGTCGCGCCAGAAACGCATCATCTTGAACACTTCGGCACGCACTTGGGGGTTGTCCCAGTTCAGGTCGGCCTGCGTGTGGTCGAACAGGTGCAGGTAATACTGACCGGTCTGGGCCTCGTATTCCCAGGCCGAACCGCCGAACTTGGATTCCCAATTGTTCGGCTGGTCGCGCCAGATGTAGAAATCGCGGTAAGGGTTATCGAGGCTGCTGCGGGCCTGCTGAAACCAGGTGTGCTCAATCGAGGTGTGATTGACCACGATGTCGAGCATCAATTTGATCCCGCGCTTGCCCGCCTCGGCGATCAGCAACTCGCAGTCAGCCATGGTCCCGTAGCTGGGGTCGATGGCGTAGTAATCGCTGATGTCGTAACCGTTGTCGCGCTGGGGCGAACGCAGGAACGGCGTGATCCACAGGCAGTCGACACCCAGCCAGTGCAGGTAGTCGAGCTTGGCCACGACGCCGAGCAAATCCCCCGTGGGGTTGCCGGCGTGGCTGTGAAAACTCTTCGGGTAGATCTGGTAGATCACCGAACGTTGCCAGTCTTGCATGGCGGGATTCCCTCTTAAATATGTACTGGCCCCTACGGGCGAATGCGATCTGTCAGGCGACCCGATACCCCGGCCGGACAATCCTCATGCTCAAGCCGCAGGTCAGAACAAACGGCACGACCATGGCAATCACCATCCCGACCACGAACATCGGAATGAACTGGGGGATGATCGAGATGAAACCGGGCAAGCCGCCAACGCCGATCGCCGAGGCCTGGACCTTGTTCAGCGACAGGAAAATGCTGCCCAGCGCCGAGCCGATCAGGGCTGCATAGAACGGAAATTTGTAGCGCAGGTTGACCCCGAACATCGCCGGTTCAGTGATGCCGAAGTAAGCGGAAATCGCTGAAGTCGAGGCCATGCTTTTGTCCCGCACACTGCGGGTCATATAGAACACCGCCAGTGCCGCGCTGCCTTGGGCGAGGTTGGACATGACGATCATCGGCCAGATGAAGGTGCCGCCCTGGGTGGAGATCAGTTGCAAGTCGACCGCGAGAAACATGTGGTGCATGCCGGTGATTACCAGCGGTGCGTAGAGCAGGCCGAAAATAGCGCCGCCGACCATGGGCGCCAGGTCGAACAGGGTCACCACGCCTTCGGTGATGAGAATCCCCAGATGGCGGGTCACCGGACCAATCACTGCCAGCGCCAGCACACCGGTGACGACGATGGTGGTGATCGGCACTACCAGCAATTGCACCGCATTAGGCACTCGCGCCCGCAGCCACTTTTCGATGACGCTCATCACATAGGCCGCCATCAGGATCGGCAGGATTTGCCCCTGATAACCGACCTTCTCGATCTGAAACATACCGAGGATGTCGAAGTACGGCAGGCTCTGCCCCTCAAGCCCAGCCACCGCTTTGCCGTAGTTCCAGGCATTGAGCAGATCCGGGTGCACCAGCATCAGGCCGAGCACGATGCCAAGGATTTCGCTACCGCCAAAGCGCTTGGCCGCCGACCAGCCCACCAACGCCGGGAGAAACACGAACGAGGTGTTGGCCATCAGGTTGATCAGGCTCCAGAGCCCGTCGAGCTTGGGATAGGCGTCCAGCAGAGTCTTACCCTCGATGAACATGCCCTTGGCGCCGATCAGGTTGTTGATGCCCATCAGCAGGCCGGCAATGATCAGCGCCGGAAGGATCGGCATGAATACGTCGGAAAACACCCGCACCAACCGCTGCATCGGGTGGATCTTGTCGGCGCTTTTCTGTTTGACGTCGGCGATGGTCGAGGCGGCGAGACCGGTTTGCCGGCGCAGTTCGGCGTAGACCTTTTCCACTTCGCCGGGGCCGATGACCACCTGGAACAGGCCACCGGTAAAGAACGAACCTTTGACCAGATCGATCTGGTTCAGCGTGGCGCTATTGACCAGGCTCGGGTCCTTGAGGGCCAGGCGCAGCCGTGTGACGCAATGCGCGGCCTGCTCGAGGTTATCGCTGCCGCCGAGGCTGTGCAGCAGCTCAGAGGCGATGTTCGGATAGTCGTGGCTCATGCTTGTTCTTCCGCTGTAGTTTTTTGTTATTGGCAGCACGCCGAAGCGAAAAGTACTCGTCTGTACGAGTTATTGCAACAACTCGTACAGACGAGTTTGGTTTTGTTTATCCTGAACCCGACAAGCGGCGATATTTCCTACCTCAAAAGTCAAAGAAACCTAAACCCGCATGGACAAACCCCTACCCTGCCCTTAAGGTTCAAAACCTTGAGCACAGCGCGGCACAGAGCCATCCCCATGAGTAAATACAACCAGATCTACAGCGATCTGCTTGCCAGCATCACGACCGAACGTCTGGAACGCGGCGCCCGATTGCCCTCCGAAACCGAACTGATGGACAGCTATCAGGCCAGCCGCGGCACCGTGCGCAAGGCCATCGAGCAATTGCAGGAGCGCGGCTTTGCCCAGAAAATCCACGGCAAAGGCACCTTTGTGCTGTCGACCAACCCGATCGAGTTTCAACTCGGCGGCATTGTCAGCTTTCAGGAAACTTACCCACGACTGGGCAATGACGTCAGCACCGAGGTGGTCGAGTTCACACAAATCCCCCTCGAAGGCCCACTGCTCGAACACATCAAGGCCGAAGAGGGCAGCCTGATCACGCGGATCAAACGCGTGCGGCGGATTGATGGCAAACGGGTGATCCTCGACATCAACCATTTCGTCAGCGACGTGATTCCCGGCTTGTCCCGCGACATCGCCGAGCAATCGATCTACGCCTTTATCGAACAGACCCTGCAGCTGCAAATCGCCTACGCCCAGCGCACCATCGAAGCGGTGCCCCGCAGCAAGGACGACCAGCAACACCTGGATCTCGACGGCCAGAGCCATGTGATTGTGGTCAGTAACCAGACGTTTTTGCAGGATGGCCGGCAGTTCGAGTACACCGAGTCGCGGCATACCCTGGATAAGTTCTACTTTTCGGATGTGGCGCGGCGCTGAAACGCAAAAGGCCCCGTGAACTCGCGTTCACGGGGCCTTCAGGTGTTAGGGACGATCAGTTACAGTCGAGATCGCTCGAAATTTCCCGCCTGCTCCTGCCTGCCATTGTGCCCTTTGCAGTAGGCGTGCAATGCCGTATCCGCGCAAGGAGGTAATGCATCGAGCTGACGCAAAACATTTGGGCAATCTCCTTGTCCTTCGACGTTGCATGATCGACGCGGGCAGTGGCCACAAAATGGAAATAGCGGAAGGTCGACTTGTCCTTCATGTCCGTCGGCGTGACAAGCTTCCGAGCGGGGGCATCTCCCCTGTTAATCCCTGTCAGCTTGCCGGATTGCGTGCCATGACGATCCACGCCGCGCCGTCGATCATCACCGACCGCTCGCCGGGGAGGCCCGCGAAGGCGGCACGAACCGCAGCCCAGGCACGGGCGCGGATGTCGTCGGGCTGATCAGCGAGCACACGCGACAGCGGGCCGCCCTCGAACGCCATCTTCACCGCGTCGTCGATCGCCGCGTCCCGCGTCCCGCCCTCGCCGAACGGGACGGAAACATCGAAGGGCGCGATAGCGATATCGGTAAAGCCGGCCGCCCTCAGGATGCGCGTCACCCGCCCCCGGTCGCCGAACGAGAATGGGCCGGGCGCTTCGGGATCGGGCGGTGCGGTCGGCGGGACGATGCCCTTGATCGCGCCCATCGGCAGGCGCACCCAATCGTTCTCGGCCACACCGCGCCAGCAGACGAAAGCGACCCGCCCGCCCGGCCGGAGCGCGCGTCGCATATGGGCGAACGCCCCTGTCGGATCATCGAAGAACATCACTCCGAAACGCGAGAACAGGATGTCGAACGCGCCCTCGGGCAGCTCGGCGCTGCTGGCGTCGGCCACCCGGAACAGGGCTGGCGTATCCTGTGGCGCAAGCGCGCGCGCTCGGCCGATCAGCGGTTCGGATATGTCCACGCCCAACACTTGGCCCCCCGCGCCGACGCGGGCGGCCAGAGCCAGACTCGACGCGCCCGCGCCGCAGCCGACGTCCAGCACGCGCTCACCCGTCGTGGGCGCGGCGGCTTCGATCGCGGCCTGGCCGAACACCGCAAACATGGCGTCGAGCCGGGCCTGGTTGGCGACCCAGTACTCTCCGCTTTGGCCATTCCAGTCGGCGACCTGATAGGCATTTTGCTCTGTCATGACATCTCCTCGTTTTGATTCGTTCTAAACCCGCCTCCAGCAGCGATAAGGCACCAGACCGAGATCGGTGCCGCCTGGCGCCGGACCTCGAAGGACAACCGCTCCTACCATTGCGTCAAACTCGACGATCCGTCCTTCACCGCGCCGATCTACGCCAACCTCTTCGAAAGCGACGACGCAACCGGAGAAGGGAATCTGTGCTCTCAAACCAGCATCGACTGCTGGGCGGAGATACCCGCCGTCGCGCCGTGCGATGTTGCCAGGGTGACCGAGGCCATGAGGGGGTTTGCTAGGTCGCCCGCGGCGTAGATGCCGGGCATGCTGGTTTCGCGGCGCTCGTCGACCTTGAGGGCGATGCCCAGGGGCGTATCGACCGTGGCGAGGCCCAGCGATTCATGCAGGCGTGCGGACGGCTTGTTGCGCGGATGCGCGAACAGGATGTCGACCGCGACAGGGGGGGCGGCGTCGAGCCTGACGGTGGCGTTATGGCTCTCGTCATGGTCGATTTCGGTGATCCGGCCATCGACGACAGGGATGCCGCGGCGAGCCAGATCGGCCCGGATGTCGGGTGGAATGTCGTGACCATTGGCGAAGACCGTCAACGTGTCGGTCCAATCGTGGTACAGCCTGACGTAGTTGTGCGACGGCGGGCCGGACCAGACGAGGCCCCAATGCCGGCCAGCAACTTCAAAGCCGTCGCAATAGGGGCAAGGCACGATGGAGGTGCCCCAGCCTTCGGCAAAGCCGGGAAGTTCAGGCATCTGGTCGGCGACGCCATAGCTCAGGATCAGGCGGCGCGCCCTGAGGCTTTCGCCATCGCCAGTGAGGACGGAGAAATCGTCGATGGCGCCGGAGATACTCTCGGCCCGGGCAGTGACCAGCCTGATCGTGGGATAGCGCGCCAGCTGCTGCCGCGCCTCGGCCAGGATCTCCAGCGGTGGCTTGTGGTCGTGGCCGAGCAGGCCATGCGAGTGGTCGGCGAAGCGATTGCGCGGCAGGCCGGTGTCGAGAACGGTGACCTTGCGCCGGGCACGGCCGAGCTGCAAGGCGGCGGCAAGACCGGCAAAACTGCCGCCGATGATGATGACGTCATTCATGGTGATGGGCTCCGCGCTGTGGATGAAGGGAGATCAGCTTGCACACTTAAGATACTTTGGAGTACCCTAATTCAAGAATTAGAATACTGTCAAGTACTGGAATTTTTTATGAGCGAAAACAGCCAGAGCCGGCGCGGCCGGCCCGCCAACGAGGCGCTTGGCCAAACGATAGCCGACGCCGCGTGCGAACTTTTTGTGGAATTGGGTTTTCAAGCGACGACCATGGATAAGGTCGCCCAGCGGGCGAAGATATCCAAGCTAAGCATCTATCGGCACTTCGAGAACAAGGAGGCGCTGTTCAGCGCAGCCATCGCGGCCCACTGCCAGCAGTTTGCACCACAAGCCCTTTTTGAAGGCGTCGGCGGTTCGGCCGAAGATCAGCTAATGGCGGTGGGATCAACCCTGCTTCGCACGCTGTTGAGCCCGGACGTGCGGAGTGTCGAAGCCATGATCATGGCCGACAAGACGAATCAAAAGTCGTTAAGCAAGCGCCAATACGAAGCCGGCCCCGCCTATGTCATCGCCCAAATCGAGGCCCTGTTGCGTCAGTTGCACGCGAAGGCGGTTCTGAACGTGCCCGATCCTCTCCAGTCCGCCCGCTTGTTTGCCGCGCTTTTCAAAGGATCCGATCTCCTGATTATCGCGCGCTTCGATGAGGCGAGAGCAGAGGACGACAACGAAATCGAATCCTATTGCCGGTCGGCCGTCGCCATGTTCATCGCCGCGCACGGTGGCAACGACCACGTGGGCGGATAAGCATTTGATTGCTCCGGGCAGCTTGGCCGGGGCCGTCGTCCAGGCGCTTCGTCATATTGGGCCGGCGCGCGCGGCCGAGCTTGCACAGATCGCGGCACCTCATCTTTCCCCCAACGATAAAAAGACGCTCGCATCTACCGCGGTCCAAGCTCCCGCCTGGATGCGGTCGACGCTTCTCTCCATCGCAGATCCGGCAGCAGTCGGGACAACATTTGATAGGTAATGCGGCGGTGCAATCCGACGATATGCTATCGGGTCCGGAACATCGATCGGTACCGCAGCCAAAGCTGAAACTATGTATGTCGATAACTGGACGATAGACAAGCGACTTGTCGTTCATCCCCCCCATTCCTCTCGTGAAGCAGCTTGTTACCGTTGAGAGAAACAACAACCTGACAAAAAGCGAATGCCTTACGTAGAATGCCTGCGTGGCTATGGAACACCTTCCTTCTAAACCTCCTATGACCTAGGGGTTTCGCTCTCCACACCGCGCCTGCTTCTTGCAGGCGTTTTTATATCGGCAGTAGACACGATGCTGCAGCTCGTTCACGACGGCGGCCAAGGGAGAAAATCAAGGATGAATCAGGAGCTGTTCCTGCGTCGCCGTAGCAAAGTTCACGTCCCGATGGGCACTGGCGGTGCCACGCGTGCTCAGGTCGCGTCGGCTGTCCGGGAAGTCGCGGCGTTCCGATGCGTACTATCAGAAACTCTGATTGAGCAAATCGGCATGTTGTCAGCGACAGAACTCAAGCACTGGCTGCACGACATTGTCGGAGTCCTTCGGCGGAGGAGTGGCGCTCATGTGCACCACCGGCCGTTTTATCCTGACTTTCCAGAGCAGGTTCTGACGGCCACAGAGGCGGAGTTGTACCTTAACGCCGTCATGCATTACCTCACGCTTCGGCGTTTACCACCGACTGAAGAATCCCGACCTCCACTGCTTGAAGGCAACTTCATACCCTGGGTTATTGAACCGGGAAGCATCCCTGAGTTCGAGTCACTGCTCGAGCCGCTGGTTTCATCGCGCACCTCACTTTCCGAAGAGGAAACTGCTGATGTCGTCTGGTTTGTCCGAGAGTACAAAAGCGATGTGTTCCGTCTGCTGCCCGAGGCTATCCCTTTCCGGGAGATCCGTGCACAGGTTGGCGGCGCACTTATCCTGCATGTAGCTGGCGATGCACGGGTGGACGCATTCCTGGAGCGCAACGTCGAAACGGCGACTGATGTGCTACGACTCGCGGTTGCGCTGAATGGAGGAGACGTGTCACTGACGACAGCTTCGACACGTTTCACAGCGATGAAGCGCTCGGTCCGCCGCCTGCTGTTACGCCTGCTCGACCACATACCCAACGCTGTAGAAGACGTGATGCGCCATGCCGAGCGCTGGAAGCGTCTGGCTGAAGTACTGCATCCGGGCGACTACGCCGACAAGTACCCACGAGCGCTAGCGGCCATCACGGCAGCGCGTCGCAACGAGGCGCCAGCCACATTTGGTTCACGTGTCGAAACACTGCTTGCCCAGCGCGACATCGCCACGCTTATGCCCATACTACAGAGCCGTCCCGGTGAGTTCGCACGACGGCTGGACGTGACCCTGCGGCGCGCGACGGAACCAGAGTCGGTTCTCGACGCGTTCGAGGCTGTTGCGACACAAGTGTCCTCACCTGTCCTGCTGCAGTTGCTGGCCCAGGTACGCGCTCCGCGCCCCCTGCCCCTGCGGGCCTTCACACCGAAAGGTGCATTCGCCAAGGTCTATGGCATCAAGGATCGCCGCGAACCTCTCACACCCGAAGTGTTGGCTCGCGCAGCCCGAATCTGCGAAAGCGCGCTTGTAATGCGTTTTGCATCGCTGCCGCCACTAGGCCGCTGTTTCATCGATCCAGCATTACGCGAATACAAGGTGCCGCTGGCGCAGCGTGCCTCATCGAAGTCGCTACGTACGCTGGTGCGAGGCAGTCGGTTGCCTATGCCTGATACACGTTTCATTCGCCTGTTCCTGTGGTGGAAGAATGGCACCGGGCGCACGGACATCGACTTGTCCGCCGCATTTTTCGACGCCAACTTCGTGTTCACACAAACGGTCGCGTACTACAACTTGAAGGGTTTCGGCGGCTACCACAGCGGCGACATCGTCGACGCGCCCGACGGGGCTTCGGAGTTCATCGACCTCGACCTTGATGTCCTCGTCGAGAAGGGTATCCGCTATGTCGTCACGTCTATCAACTCATTCACCGAGCAGCCGTACTGCGATCTTCCAGAATGCTTCGCTGGCTGGATGGCCCGCGCCGACGCGGCGTCGGGTGAAGTATTCGAGCCGCGATCCGTGTTCGACCGTATCGATATCGCATCCGACACAGGGATCTGTCTGCCATTCGTGATGGACTTGCAGGAACGACGCATGATTTGGGCCGATCTGGGGCTCACTTCATCTCCGCGGTGGAACAACGTCGGGAACAACCTCAGTGGGGTATCGTTGATGCTGCGGGCTCTGGTGCATACACCAAGGCCAGATTTGGAAACTCTGTTCGACTTACATGTTCGAGCACGGGGGGAACAAGTGGCTTCGCTGCAGCAGGCACAGGCGGTGTTTGCGCCAGATCAAGGGATAACGCCGTTCGATACGGATTTGATTCGATCACAGTTTCTCTAATACCTACGCCAGCCTTTGCGATCTATTGAGAACAACGGCTCTTGCTTCGGTGCTTTCCAACCAAAAACAAAAATTCCAGTCAGCATGACTGAGTGGCTGTTCGCTCCAGAGCACTATGAAAAACTCAAAAAAAACGCCTGGTACATAAGCACCAGGCGTTTTTTGTTTCAGCCGATCGGCCCTGAGGCCGGGGGCATCACTCCCACTCAATCGTCGCCGGCGGCTTGCTCGACACGTCGTAGGTGACGCGGGAGATGCCTTCGATTTCATTGATGATCCGGCCGCTGACAGTTTCCAGCAGTTCGTAAGGCAGGTGTGCCCAACGCGCGGTCATGAAGTCGATGGTTTCCACGGCACGCAGGGCAACGACCCAGGCGTAACGACGGCCATCGCCGACAACGCCAACCGATTTCACCGGCTGGAACACCACGAATGCCTGACTGACCTTGTGGTACCAGTCGGCTTTGCGCAGTTCTTCGATGAAGATGTGGTCGGCGCGACGCAGCAGGTCGGCGTATTCCTTCTTCACTTCACCGAGGATCCGCACGCCCAGGCCCGGGCCCGGGAACGGGTGACGGTAGACCATGTCGTACGGCAGGCCGAGCTCCAGACCCAGACGACGGACTTCGTCCTTGAACAGTTCGCGCAGGGGTTCAACCAGCTTGAGGTTCATTTCTTCCGGCAGGCCGCCCACGTTGTGGTGCGACTTGATCACGTGGGCCTTGCCGCTTTTGGCGCCAGCCGACTCGATGACGTCCGGGTAAATGGTGCCTTGGGCCAGGTACTTGATGTTGTCCAGTTTGTTGGACTGGGCATCAAACACGTCGATGAAGGTACGGCCGATGATCTTGCGCTTCTTCTCTGGGTCGCTTTCGCCTGCCAGATTGTCGAGGAACTGGTCCTCGGCGTTGGCGCGAATCACCTTGACGCCCATGTTCTCGGCGAACATGGCCATCACTTGCTCGCCTTCGTGCAGGCGCAGCAGGCCGTTGTCGACGAAGACGCAGGTCAACTGGTCGCCGATAGCCTTGTGCAGCAGCGCGGCAACCACCGAGGAGTCAACGCCGCCGGACAGGCCGAGCAACACGTTGTCGGTGCCAACCTGGGCGCGGACCTGGGCGATGGCGTCTTCAGCAATCTTCGAAGGTGTCCACAGGGCTTCGCAGCCGCAGATGTCGAGGATGAAGCGCGAGAGGATGCGACCGCCCTGCTTGGTGTGGGTCACTTCCGGGTGGAACTGCACGCCGTAGTAGCCGCGCGCATCGTTGAACATGCCGGCAATCGGGCAGCTTGGGGTGCTGGCCAGGATGTGGAAGTCTTCCGGCATCTTGGTGACCTTGTCACCGTGGCTCATCCACACGTCGAGGCCGAACAGGCCATCGGCGTCGATATGGTCTTCGATGCCATCGAGCAGACGGCTCTTGCCGACCACGTCAACGCGGGCATAACCAAACTCACGCAGCTCGGAACCTTCGACCTTGCCACCCAGCTGTTCAGCCATGGTTTGCATGCCGTAGCAGATACCGAAGACCGGTACGCCCAGGTCAAACACCGCTTGCGGGCAGCGCGGGCTGTCGGCTACGTGCACGGATTCGGGGCCGCCGGCGAGAATGACGCCTTTTGGAGCGAATTCGCGAATCGCTTCGTCGTCCATGTCGAACGGATGCAGTTCGCAGTACACGCCGATTTCACGCACGCGGCGGGCGATCAGCTGGGTGTACTGGGAACCGAAGTCGAGGATCAGGATGCGGTGGGCGTGAATGTCGAGGGCCATGATTCAGTCTCGTCTAGATAATTCAGAAACAGTCGTGATTCAGAAACAACTCGGGGCTGAATAGAACAGCCCCGGTTGCTTAACGATTTGCTTGAAGCCTCAACCTACGCGGTAGTTTGGCGCTTCTTTGGTGATTTGCACGTCGTGAACGTGGGACTCGGCCATGCCAGCGCCGGTGATCCGCACGAATTCAGGCTTGGTGCGCATTTCTTCGATATCGGCGCTACCGGTGTAGCCCATGGAAGAACGCAGGCCGCCCATCAGTTGATGGATGATGGCGCTCAGGGTGCCCTTATACGGAACACGCCCTTCGATGCCTTCCGGAACCAGTTTCTCGGCACCTGCCGAGGAGTCCTGGAAGTAACGGTCGGAGGAACCTTGAGCCTGGGACATGGCGCCCAGCGAACCCATGCCGCGGTAAGCCTTGTACGAACGGCCCTGGAACAGTTCGATCTCGCCTGGCGCTTCTTCAGTACCGGCGAACATCGAGCCCATCATCACGCAGGAAGCACCGGCAACGATGGCCTTGGACAGGTCACCGGAGAACCGGATGCCGCCGTCGGCGATCAACGGAACACCAGTGCCTTCGAGGGCAGCGGCGACGTTGGCGATGGCACTGATTTGCGGGACGCCGACACCGGCGACGATACGGGTGGTGCAAATCGAGCCAGGACCGATACCGACCTTGACTGCGTCAGCGCCGGCTTCGGCCAGGGCCTTGGCGGCAGCGCCGGTGGCGATGTTGCCGCCGATGACCTGCACTTCAGGGAAGTTCTGCTTGACCCAGCGAACGCGGTCGATCACGCCCTTGGAGTGACCGTGAGCAGTGTCGACCACTACCACGTCAACGCCAGCGTGAACCAGGGCAGCTACGCGGTCACCAGTGTCTTTACCGGTACCGACTGCAGCGCCAACGCGCAGACGACCTTGATCGTCCTTGCTTGCCAGCGGGTAAGCCTTGGCTTTTTCGATGTCGTTGACGGTCATCATGCCTTTAAGGGCGAATTTGTCGTCGACGATCAGTACGCGTTCGATGCGGTGCTTGTGCAACAACTCACGGACGTCGTTCTTGTCGGCGCCTTCCTTGACCGTGACCAGACGCTCTTTAGGCGTCATCACTTCACGGACACTGACATCCAGACGGTTTTCGAAACGCACGTCACGGGAAGTGACGATGCCGACCAGGTCGCCATCGTGCAGTACCGGTACGCCGGAGATGTTGTGCAGGCGGGTGAGTTCGAACAGTTCACGAACCGTGGCGTCAGCCTCGATGGTGATCGGGTCCTTGACCACGCCGGCCTCGTACCGCTTGACCTTACGCACTTCGGCAGCTTGCTGCTCGATGGTCATGTTCTTGTGGATGATGCCGATGCCACCTTCCTGAGCCATGGCAATTGCCAAGCGGGCTTCAGTAACGGTGTCCATGGCAGCAGAAACCAGTGGAATATTCAGCTCGATGCCACGGGTAAGGCGGGTCTTGAGACTGACTTCGTTAGGAAGAACCTCGGAATAACCGGGCACTAAAAGAATGTCGTCGAAGGTCAGAGCTTCTTGGCTGATACGCAGCATCGCGGGGGCTCCCGAGCGGGAAAATGGAAGCGCGCCATTATAGTCAGACACCCCCTCGGGTTCAATGTAAAACTCTGTCTATTATTGGCATTACTGACATACGGAGAAACAAAGCCTCTGTAGGACCTGCCGAAGGCTGCGATCTTTTGACTTTGATATTCAAAAACAAGATCAAAAGATCGCAGCCTTCGGCAGCTCCTACAAAGGCGCCCGCGTTCAGAGTTCGACTTTGACCCAGCTCACGGGTTGATCCAGCCAATCGGCAAATTCGTCGATGAAGCTCTGCTTGAACCCGGCCTCGAGCCAGTTGTTGAAGATGAAACCCAGGTTGGAAAAGCCGCATTCCTGCAAGAACAGAAACCCGTTGATGTCGTCTTCATGCCCGCACTCAGGGCACGTGAAGTTATCGGTGCGCCCCGGCATCCACTCTTCCAGGCTTTCGAACAGCGCTTCGCCGATCTCCTTGCGGCACTCGGCGCAGCCGGCTTCTTCGAGAAACCCTTTGGCCGGTGTGTAGATGCAACGCTTGGTGATGATTTCCAGGCCATTGACCGGCTCGCCGAACGGCAGCGCGTCAGGGTGCAGGACCACGGCGCGGGCTCCGTCGGCGATGGCGTGGGCCATGCGATTGCCGGTGCGGCCACAGGTGGTCAATTCTTCTTTGATGATGTTCTTGCGCACCAGCCAACGCACGACCGCCCTGGCCCGGGGTTCGTGTACCGGCAGGGTGGAGATTTTCGGGACGATGATGCTTTGGGAATTCATGGTGCAAGCCTACAAATGCTGAATGATCCACCCTTTTGGGAGCGAGCCTGCTCGCGATGAGGCCATTGCAGCCAACATTGTTGTTGCCTGACCCACCGCCATCGCGAGCAGGCTCGCTCCCACAGGATTTGCGGCCGGCAGCTTAATCCCTGACGAAATCCGGTCAAGTACTCAAATAGCGCCCGATCAAGGCAATCCCGCTGGCCAGCACCAGCCAGGTCACCAGCCGCACGAATGCCTCGCGGGACAATTTCATGGTCAACCGCCGACCGATCCACAACCCCAACGCCATCGCCGGCAACAAACACAGCGCCAACACCAACAAGGGTAGCTCGGCATACACACCGGCGATGGCAAACAGGCTCAAACGCACCACAGTGCTGCAACTGATCAGGGCACTCTGGGTCGCCCGGGCCGCGTCCTTGGGCAGCCGACTGTTCAAATAGATCGCATATAAAAAGCCGCCACTGCCAAACAGCGCCCCGAACATCCCGCCCACGGTGCCCATCGGCACCGCCCACCCGGCGGACAGTTGCGTGGGGCGGGTTTTAATCCACAGGCTGTAAACCGCATAGGCGCTGATAAACAGCCCCATCAACAGCAGCAAAACATCGGATTTCAGGTTCAGCAGAAAGATCACCCCCAACGTGCAGCCCACCGCCATGCACGGCAGCAGTCGAAGCAATTCTGGCCTCGCCACATCCCGTCGCGAGGGCAGCAGATTGCCGAACGCCGCGACGAAATCTAGCAGCACCAACAGCGGCACGATTTTCGACAGTGGCATGAACAGGATCAGAATCGGCCCCGCCACCAAGGCGGTACCAAAACCAGCGATGCCGAACACTATGTAGGCCAAGGCAACGCCCAACCCGATCACCAGCCAATCCACCGAACCCCACGGCCATTGGTTCAATAACTCCAGCACATTCATCGATACGGCTTCCTTTTATTCCTGCGATGACTTTAGCCAGCGCCAAGCGTTGCGACTAATATCTTCAACGTCGACTACCCATCTCGAAAAGGCATACCTCGTGCTTTCAACCCGCCAATTGCGTTACTTCGTGGAAATCGCCGAGAGCGGCAGCTTCAGCGCTGCGGCCGAACGACTGTTTATTGCTCAATCCGCCCTGAGCCGGCAGATCAAGGACATGGAAACCCGGCTGCAAACGCCGCTGTTCGAACGCACCGCGCGCCAGCCCCGTTTGACGGCGGCAGGTGAAGCTTTTTTGCCTCGGGCGAGAAACCTGCTGAACGAACTGACCAAGGCCAGCGAGATGGCCACCCAAGTGGGCAGCGGTCAACTGGGCGTGTTGCGCCTGAGTCATTCCAGTACCGTGCCCATGAGCGGTCGACTGCTGCGAGGCATCAGTGTCTATCTGGATCGGCATGCAGGAGTGTCGATGGACATCGTCAAGCTGTCCTCCGAGGCGCAACTGGAAGAATTGGCCGAAGGTCGTCTCGATGTGGGGTTGTTGCGCCTGCCGGTGCTGCGTCAGCGTGAAGGGGTGCAGATTGTTCCGCTGTACAGCGAGCGTCTGTTGCTGGCGGTGCCGCCGAATCATCGGCTGGCTGTGGATAAGTCCGCGCAAGGCATCGATCTGGCGCAGTTGAAGAATGAAGCGTTTATTTCCATCCCTCATCCACAGCGTGGCGGCCTGAGCTATCTGTCCGCCGAGTTGTGCATGCGCCAGGGGTTCTTTCCCCTGGCGGCTCGGGTGGTGTCGCGTAAAACCACGCAACTGCAATTGATCCAGGCCGGGTTCGGCATCGCGCTGTTACCGGAATCGATGCAGGACATCGCGCCGCCGGATATCCACTTCCTCCCCCTGGCCGACCCGGATTGCCACAGCACCGTCGCCCTCGCC
Source organism: Pseudomonas sp. TE12508 (assembly GCF_056279485.1). Lineage (NCBI taxonomy): Bacteria > Pseudomonadati > Pseudomonadota > Gammaproteobacteria > Pseudomonadales > Pseudomonadaceae > Pseudomonas > Pseudomonas sp. TE12508. The sequence goes on from NZ_JBWCCN010000011.1 coordinate 122,771, forward strand.
TTTCGGCAGCCCCCCACGGCATTGGTCCAGCAATTTGTCGAACACTTCACCCGATCGGCGTAGGAGCTGCCGAAGGCTGCGATCTTTTGATCTTCAGCAATTTCAGCCTCGCCGAAAATCAAGATCAAAAGATCGCAGCCTGCGGCAGCTCCTACAGGGGGATCGTGCATTGCGCAGGAGATTGCCTTTATCATGCGCCCCATGATTAAAGATCCCTTTGCAAGACTCGGCCTGGACCGGGAAGTCCTGACTGTCAGCCAGCTCAACGGCCGTGCGCGGGTGTTGCTCGAAGACGTGTTCAGCAACATCTGGGTCGAAGGTGAAATCTCCAACCTCGCCCGCCCGGCGTCCGGCCATGTGTATTTCACCCTCAAGGACAGCGGCGCCCAGGTGCGTTGCGCGCTGTTCCGGCAGAACGCCGCTCGGGTTCGGCAGGCGTTGAAGGACGGCTTGGCGGTCAAGGTTCGCGGCAAGGTTTCGCTATTTGAAGGCCGTGGTGACTACCAACTGATCCTCGACACCGTGGAGCCGGCCGGTGATGGCGCCCTGCGCCTGGCCTTCGATGCCTTGAAGGAAAAGCTCAGCGCCGAAGGCCTGTTCAGCGCCGAGCGCAAAGTGCCGCTGCCGGCGCACCCGCAACGCATCGGCATCATCAGCTCGCCCACCGGCGCGGTGATCCGCGACATCATCAGTGTGTTCCGCCGCCGCGCGCCGCAGATCCAACTGACACTGATCCCCACCGCCGTACAAGGCCGCGAAGCCACCGCGCAGATTGTCCGCGCGCTGAAACTGGCGGACGCCCGCGGTTTCGACGCGCTGATCCTGGCCCGTGGCGGCGGTTCGCTGGAAGACCTCTGGTGTTTCAACGAGGAAGCCGTGGCTCGCGCCGTGGATGCCTGCGTAACGCCGATTGTCAGCGCCGTCGGCCACGAGACCGATGTGTCGATCAGTGACTTCGTCGCCGACGTCCGCGCCCCGACACCGTCCGCCGCGGCCGAACTGCTCGCGCCGGATTCCAGTGATCTGGTGCGACGCGTCGAAAGCCTGCACCGGCGCCTGGTGATGCGCATGCGCGACCGCCTGATGCGTGATCGGCTGCGCCTGGAAGGTATTTCACGCCGACTGCGCCATCCCGGTGAACGACTGCGTCAGCAAGCACAACGTCTGGATGATCTGGACATGCGCATGCGCCGCGCATTCGAACGCAGCCTCAATACCCGTCGCGAACGTTTGATCCGCCTGGAAACCCGCCTCGCCGGGCAACATCCCGGGCGACAACTGGCGATGCTTCGCCAGCGCCTCGACAGCCTCGCCGAACGTCTGCCCCGGGCCATGCGTGAAGGACTTAAGTCCCGTCGCCTGCAACTGCAAAGTCAAATGCAGACGCTGCATGTGGTCAGCCCGCTGGCGACCCTCGCCCGTGGCTACAGCATTCTGCTGGACGAGCGCGGCAACGCGATTCGCAGCGCCGCTCAGACCCACACCGGCCAGCGCCTGAAAGCCAAACTAGGTGAAGGCGAACTGCAAGTGCGGGTCGAAGACAATCACCTGACGCCTGTCACCCTTTCTTTACTGGATTGATCCATGCCGCGTTTTTTAGCTCCGCTGCTGTTGCTGTGCCTGACCTTTAACGCCCACGCCGACAGTTACATCACCCGCCTGTTGAACAAACCGGTGCCGGGTGGCGTGGCGGTGGTGGATTTGGGCAGCTCCGCCCAGGCACCCAAAGCCAGTTATCAAGGCAAACCGGTATTGGTGGTCAAGGAACAGAACAACTGGCTGGCCATCGTCGGCGTGCCACTGACTGTAAAACTAGGTACACAACAAATCAGCAGCGGCGGTCGTAACCTGAACTTCATCGTCGCCAGCAAGAAATACCCGGAACAGCACATCACCCTGAAGAATACCCAGCAGGTCAATCCGAACCCGGAGAACCTCAAGCGCATCGAGGGTGAGCTGGCGGAGCAGATGCAGGCCTACCGCAGCTTCAGCCCGAACACCCCGAGCAATCTGCTGCTGGACAAACCGGTCAATGGGCCGCTGTCGAGCAAGTTCGGCGTGCGCCGCTTTTTCAATGGTGAAGAACGCAATCCCCACGCGGGCCTCGACTTCGCAGTGCCCGCCGGCACGCCAATCAAGACCCCGGCCGCCGGCAAGGTGATCCTGATCGGTAACTACTTCTTCAACGGCAATACGGTGTTCGTCGACCACGGCCAGGGCTTTATCAGCATGTTTTGCCATATGTCGAAGATCGACGTGAAGGTCGGCCAGCAATTGGCTCGCGGTGGCGTGGTTGGCAAGGTCGGTGCGACTGGCCGGGCGACTGGGCCGCATATGCACTGGAACGTCAGCCTGAATGACGCCCGGGTGGACCCGGCGATTTTCATTGGCGCATTTCAGCCCTGAAGCATTGTGAGGCCACTGGCCTCATCGCCAGCAGGCTGGCTCCCACATTGGACCGTGTTCACCACACAACTCCCCTGTGGGAGCTAGCCTGCTAGCGATGACGCACTCCCAGGCACTGAAATATCTCGACCAGCGTAATTGCGCACCTATCAAACCCCGCGCAAAAATCACAACGATCGGTCGAATAAAACACAATAAAATCGCGCAAACCTCCGCTTTTCGAGTATTCCTCTCAATTTTTTTCGACTGCTTGCCATCCTTCATCCTCGCGGTTAGGGTTGAAGGCATGAAAACCTCTCACACCCTCATTCAGCTTCGCCAGCACCGCAGCCTGTGCCTTGTCAGTGCACGACTGCCAGGCTGAATCGCGGTGCCTCGTCTTACGCTTTATCCCAACTTTTGATCCACCGGCAGGCCGCCTTTTTTCGGCCCACACAATAAGGATTTCCCGATGAGCATGCTCAAAGACCCGTCTTCGAAATACCGCGCGTTCCCGACCATCGACATCCCGGACCGCACCTGGCCGTCGAAGACCATTACCGCCGCGCCGATCTGGTGCAGTTCGGACCTTCGTGACGGCAACCAGTCGCTGATCGAGCCGATGGACGCGGTCAAGAAGCTGCGTTTCTGGAAAACCCTGGTGCAAGTCGGCGTGAAAGAAATCGAAGCCTCGTTCCCGGCCGCTTCGCAAACCGACTTCGACTTCGTGCGTACCCTGATCGAAGACGGCCACATCCCGGACGACACCACCATTCAGGTGCTGACCCAGGGCCGTGAAGACTTGATCGCACGTACCTTCGAATCCCTGCGCGGGGCCAAGAAAGCCATCGTTCACCTGTATAACGCGACCTCCCCTTCCTTCCGCCGCATTGTCTTCAACCAGGACAAGGACGGGATCAAGGCCATCGCCGTGAATGCCGCCAAGCTGTTCGTCAAATACGCCGCCCAGCAGCCGGAAACCGAGTGGACCTTCGAGTACTCGCCAGAAACCTTCAGCGCCACCGAACTGGAATTCGCCAAGGAAGTCTGCGACGCGGTGATCGAAGTGTGGAACCCGACGCCTGAGCACAAGGTGATCCTCAACCTGCCTGCCACCGTCGAATGCGCCACCCCGAACATCTATGCCGACCAGATCGAATGGTTCGGCCGCCACATCAACCGTCGTGACAGCGTGATCATCAGCCTGCACACCCACAACGACCGTGGCACTGGCGTGGCCGCCACCGAGCTGGGCCTGATGGCCGGTGCCGACCGTGTCGAAGGTTGCCTGTTCGGCAACGGCGAGCGGACCGGTAACGTCGATCTGGTGACCGTGGCATTGAACCTCTACACCCAGGGCGTCGACCCTGAGCTGGACTTCTCCGACATCGATGGCGTGCGCAAAGTCGTCGAAGAGTGCAACCAGATTCCTGTGCACCCACGTCACCCGTATGTCGGCGATCTGGTTCACACCGCCTTCTCCGGCTCGCACCAGGATGCGATCCGCAAGGGTTTCGCCCAGCAGCAACCGGACGCCCTGTGGGAAGTTCCGTACCTGCCGATCGACCCGGCCGACATCGGCCGCAGCTACGAGGCGGTGATTCGCGTCAACAGCCAGTCGGGCAAAGGCGGTATCGCTTACCTGCTGGAACAGGAATACGGCATCAACTTGCCGCGCCGCATGCAGATCGAGTTCAGCCAGGTCGTGCAGCGTGAAACCGATCGTCTGGGCCTTGAGATGACAGCCCAGCAGATCCACGCGTTGCTGCACAGCGAGTACTTGCAGGCCAACACCCCGTACGCGCTGGTCAGCCATCGCTTGCAGGAAGAAAACGGTCACAGCGCCGTGGAAGTGGAAGTCTCCAGCAAAGGTCAGGGCGAAACCAACCTGCACTGGCGTGGCAAGGGCAACGGCGCTCTGGAAGCGCTGGTGGCCGGTCTGCCGATTCCGGTGGAAATCATGGACTACAACGAACACGCCATCGGCGCGGGCACCAATGCCAAGGCTGCGGCCTACATTGAACTGCGCGTAAACGGTGAGCGTGCGGTGCACGGCGTCGGCATCGATGAAAACATCACCACCGCCAGCTTCAAGGCCCTGTTCAGCGCGCTGAACCGCTCCCTGAGCCAGCCGGAAGCGAAAGCGGCGTAAGTGTCAGCGCTGCAATGCAAAAGGCCCCGGGGTGAGAACCTCGGGGCCTTTTTGTTGATCGTTCCCACGCTCCGCGTGGGAACGCCTCAAGGGACGCTCCGCGTCCAGTGACGCGGAGCGTCACGGGCTGCATTCCCACGCAGAGCGTGGGAACGATCGGTTACGTGAACTCGAAGGTATCCGCGTCCAGATTCGCCGGAAACCGCGCGCGATAAGCCGCCAGCTCCGCCGCATCCAGAACGACCTTGAAGACACCATCAGCATCGCCCGCGCCAAGCAATGTCTCACCCTGAAAATCCAGCACCTGACTGTCACCGGTATACGCAAAGCCTTTGCCATCGGTACCGATGCGGTTCACCGCCGCCACATAGCAGAGGTTTTCAATCGCCCGTGCCGGTAGCAAACGGTTCCAGTGCTGGCGCCGGGCGCCCGGCCAATTGGCGGTGTACAGCAACAAGTCGGTGTCTTGAGGGTCGCGGCTCCAGACCGGGAAACGCAGGTCGTAGCAAATCAGCGGCCGCACTCGCCAGCCCTTCAATTCGAACTGCACCTGACGCTCGCCCGGGGTGAAATGGTTGTGCTCGCCCGCCATACGGAACAGGTGACGCTTGTCGTAATGCCACACCTCCCCATCCGGCCGCGCCCACAACAGACGATTGCGATGACTGCCGTCAGCCACCTGGACGATGATGCTGCCGGTGATCACCGCATCCAGTTTCGCCGCCTGAACCCGCAGCCATTTACTGGTGGGGCCATTTTCCGGCTCGGCGAGGGTTTCCGATTCCATGGAGAAACCGGTGGTGAACATCTCCGGCAGGATGATCAGGTCCGCGCCGCGAGCCTGTTCCAGCAAGGGCTCGAAATGCTGAAGATTGGCCTGACGATCATGCCAGGCCAGGGTGGTCTGGATCAGCGCAACATTCAGATTGGGCAGAGCACTCAGATCACGCATAGTTTTGCCGCTGCTGCACGCAGGGTCTCCTCGCGCTTGGCAAAGCACAGACGCACCAGGCGCTGGCCTTCGGGTGGCGTCTGGTAGAACACCGAGATCGGGATGCTCGCGACGCCATGTTCGCGGGTCATCCACAGCGCCATCTCGACGTCATTGAGGTCCGGGCGAATCTGCGAGTAATCGACCAGCTGGAAGTAAGTACCGGCCACGCGGGTGAAACTGAAGCGCGACGGCGACAGCAGATCGCAGAACAGATCGCGCTTGGCCTGATAGAAGCCCGGCAACTCTTCGACGTGTTCCGGATGCTCGGCCATGTAATCGGCCAACGCGTATTGCAGTGGCGTCACGCCGCAGAAACTAACGTATTGGTGAACCTTGCGCAGCTCCGCGGTGAGGGCCGGAGGTGCCACGACATAACCGGTTTTCCAGCCGGTGACGTGGTAGGTCTTGCCGAACGAACTAACCACGAATGCGCGCTGATAGAGCTCTTCGTGGGCCAATACGCTGACGTGAGATACGCCATCGAATACCAGGTGTTCGTAGACTTCGTCGCTGATCACATAGATATCGCGGTCGCGAATCAACGCCGCCAACTGATCGAGCTCGGCACGACTGATCAGCGCGCCGCTGGGGTTGTGCGGGGTATTGAGGATAATCATCCGCGTGCGCGGCGTAATGGCTTCAGCGAGCTTCTGGAAGTCGATGGCGAAGTCATTCAGGCCCAACTGCACATGGACGCAGCGACCACCGGCCAGCTCAACCGAGGGTTCATAACTGTCGTAGGCAGGATCAAACACGATGACTTCGTCACCGCTGTGGATCACCGCCTGAATGGCGCAGAAAATCGCCTGAGTCGCGCCGGGAGTGACCGTCACTTCGCTGTCGGCATCGACATGGGCGCCGTAGCTGCGAGCGATCTTCGCCGCAATCTGTTGACGCAACACCGGCAAGCCAGTCATCGGCGAATACTGGTTGTGGCCACTGGCGATGTGCCGACCGACTGCATCACGCAGGGCCTGCGGGCCGTCGAAATCGGGAAACCCCTGAGATAGATTGATCGCCCCGGTTTGCGCCGCAAGCTGGGACATCTGCGTGAAGATAGTGATGCCGACTTTCGGCAGCTTACTGGTGATCATCGGTGATTCCCTGGCTCTACACCCGGCTCTACGACGGCACGGGAGAGCTCGAGAATAGCCCAAACGGCGTCCATAAAAAAAGGGCGCCAACCGGCGCCCTTCTTCTAAAACATTCACCACATAACCCTGTGGCGAGGGGGCTTGCTCCCGCTGGACCGCGAAGCGGTCACAATCTCTGCAACCAAAGTCGTTCAGACAGAACACATCGGCTGGTTTGCGACTGCTGCGCAGTCGAGCGGGAGCAAGCTCCCTCGCCACAACAAGCCCACACCAGCGGCATGGGCGAGCCGTGAATCAGCGCTTGTCGCGGCGCTTCTTGTCGGCTTTCTTGTGGTGCGACATCATCCGACGCTTCTTGTTGACCTGGCGGTCGGTGAGCGAGTTCTTGTTACCTTCGTACGGGTTCTCGCCGCCCTTGAACTCGATGCGGATCGGCGTACCGACCAGCTTCAAGACACGGCGATAAGTGTTTTCCAGGTAACGCACGTAAGACTTCGGCACCTTCTCGATCTGGTTACCGTGAATCACGATGATCGGCGGGTTCGCACCACCCAAGTGGGCGTAACGCAGCTTGATCCGGCGGTTGTTGACCATCGGTGGCGCGTGCTCGCCGACCGCATCTTCCAGAATCTGGGTCAGGCGGTTGGTCGGCCAGCGGGTGACCGCGGACTTGAACGAGTTCTGTACCGACGCGTAGAGGTTGCCTACGCCAGTGCCGTGCAGGGCCGAGATGAAGTGGATGTCGGCAAAGTCGACGAAGAACAGTCGACGTTGCAGCTCGACCTTGACGAAGTCGCGCTCGCTCGGCGTCATGCCGTCCCACTTGTTGATCGCGATAACCAGCGCACGACCGGCTTCAAGGGCAAAGCCCAGCAGGTTGAGGTCGTGGTCCACCACGCCTTCGCGGGCGTCCATCACGAAGATCACCACGTTGGCGTCTTTGATCGCTTGCAGGGTTTTGACCACGGAGAACTTTTCGACTTCTTCGTGGATCTTGCCGCGCTTGCGCACACCAGCGGTGTCGATCAGCGTGTACTTCTCGTCGTTACGTTCAAACGGGATGTAGATACTGTCGCGGGTGGTGCCGGGCTGGTCATAAACGATAACCCGGTCTTCACCGAGCATGCGGTTGACCAGGGTCGACTTGCCGACGTTCGGGCGGCCGATGATGGCGATCTTGATACCGTCTTTTTCGCTTGGGCCAGGAATGCGCTTGGCTTCCTCACCTTCGGCAACGATCTCTTCTTCGCCTTCTTCCGGCTCTTCGTCATCTTTCGGGAAGTCGCTCAGGGCGATTTCCAGCATCTGGGTGATGCCACGACCATGAGCACCGGCGATCGGGATCGCGTGGCCCATGCCCAACGGGGCGAATTCGGCGCGGGCCATTTCAGGGTCGATGTTGTCGACCTTGTTGGCAACCACGTAGGAACGCTTGTTACGCTTGCGCAAGTGCTCGGCGATCATCTGGTCGGCCGCGGTGAAACCGGCCTTGGCATCTACCAGGAACAGAACGACATCCGCTTCTTCAATGGCCAGCAGCGACTGCTCGGCCATTTTTTCGTCCATACCGTGCTCGTCACCGGAGATACCGCCGGTGTCGACCAGAATGTAGGAACGCCCTTGCCACTTGGCCTCACCGTACTGGCGATCACGGGTCAGACCGGACAAGTCGCCGACGATGGCGTCGCGAGTCCTGGTCAGGCGGTTGAACAAGGTGGACTTGCCGACGTTCGGTCGGCCCACCAGGGCGATTACGGGAACCATGCGGCTCTCCACTTCGTTATTTCAGAAAATACAAAAGCCGCTGCGAGGCAGCGGCTGGTGCTCGGGGCAGCGCCTGTAAGCGCTGCGAGCCCCGCAGAACGGGGCCGCTTGGGGAACTAACCCCAAGCATAGTCAAACCATTACTTGATGGTCAGGGCTTCCAGTTTGCCGCTGTTGCCATACAGATAAATCGTTTCACCCACCACCAGCGGACGGGCACGCAGGCCGTCGCTGTCGATGCGCTCGCGGCCGACGAAACGACCGTCCACCTGACTCAGCAAGTGCAGGTAACCTTCCATATCACCGACTGCAACATAGCTGGAGAACACTTCCGGAGCCGACAATTGACGGCGGGCCAGCGAATCGTTGCTCCACAAGGCAGTGGTGGAACGTTCGTCAACGCCTTCAACGGTGCCTGCAGACAGGCTCACGTAGACGCTGCCAAAACCCTGAGCAACGCCGGCATAGCTGGAAGCATCACGCTGCCAGAGCTGACGACCGCTTTCCAGATCCAGTGCCGCGACGCGACCCTGGTAGCTGGCGACATACAGCGTACCGCCGGACAGCAGTAAGCCACCGTCGATATCGACCACACGCTCCAGCTCCGAACGACCTTGTGGAATCGCTACGCGCTGCTCCCACACCGGCACGCCGTTGGAAACATCCAGAGCAACCACTTTACCAGTCGACAGGCCAGCCACCGCGAGGCGGTTGGTGACGATCGGTGCGCTGGTGCCGCGCAGGGTCAGAACCGCTGGCGTGCTGTCATACAACCAGCGCTGGTTGCCGGTAGCGGCATCCAGACCGATCAGACGGTCATCCTGGGTCTGAACCACAACAACATCACCGTTGGTGGCCGGCGGCGCGAGCACTTCACTGGTCACGCGAGCGCGCCATTTCTCTTCACCGCTGCTGGCGTCCAGGGCAACGATTTCACCCTTGAGCGTGCCGATCATGACCAGACCGTAACCCACGCCAACGGCGCCGGAGACAGGCAGTTCGAGATCTTTCTTCCATTTGACGTCGCCATTGCTGCGATCCATCGCCATCACCACACCGGTGACGTCGGCGGCATAGATGGTATCGCCATCGATCGCCGGAACCAGCATGTTGTAGGTTTCGCCCTGACCGTCACCGATCGAACGACTCCACTGCTTTTGCAGAACCACTTCTTCCTTGAAGTCGGTCAACTCAGCCGGAGGCAATTCTTTTTTGCTGTTGCTGCTGCAACCCGCGGCCAATATGGCCAGAGCCAGCAATGCTGCATGTTTCCAACGGATCACGTCACGCATCCCCTTTGGCCAGGTCGTCCAGCTTGATTTGTAGGCCACCGACCGCCGCTTCATCCGACAGTGCCGCCTTGGCTTTTTGATACGCCGTGTTCGCTTCGTCGGTACGACCCAACTGCACCAGCAGGTCGCCTTTGAGTTCTTCGCGAGTGGCCAGGAAAGCTTTGTCGGCATCGCCTTCGAGCAGTTTCAGGGCTTCATCGACCTTGTTCTGCGCGGCCAGCACCTGCGCCAGACGCTGACGGGCAATTTCGCCAAGTGCCGGGTTGGCCGGTTTGGCGACAATGGCTTTCAGCTCGCTGGCTGCGTCGTCCAGCTTGCCGCTGTCGACTGCAACTTTCGCCACGAACAGGCTGCCGTATTGTGCGTAAGCGGTGCCGCCGAACTCGCTGTTGAGCTTGCCGGCCAGGTCCGAAACACGTGCAGCATCAGGCTTGCCGTCAGGCGTCAGCGTGGTTTCGAGCAATTGCTGATAGAGAATCGAGGCGCCTTGCGACTGATTGCTCTGATACTTCTGAAAGGCCTGCCAGCCGAATACGATGACCAGCGCCAACAGGCCGCCAGTGACCAGGGGCTTGCCGTTGCGTGTCCACCAGTCCTTCAACTCCGCCAGATGTTCGTCTTCGGTACTCGACACCCCAATACTCCTTAATCGCTAAATCGGCTGTTTGACAGCTTCAACCCTGCACGACGCAGGTGGCCAGGTGTGCAGCAAGCGCATCCCAGGCAATGCTTTGTTGTTCGCCCTGGCCACGCAGGGGTTTGAAACCTACCACTTGCTGGGCCATTTCGTCGTCACCGAGGATCAATGCGTACAGCGCACCGCTCTTGTCGGCTTTCTTGAACTGGCTTTTGAAGCTGCCGGCGCCGGCATTGACTTGCAGGCGCAGGTTGGGCAATTGATCGCGAACGCGTTCGCTCAGGGTCAGACCGGCCAGCTCGGCGGCTTCACCGAAGGCGCAGAGGTAGACATCGACCTGACGGGAGATTTCTTCGGGAATCTGCTCCAGGGTTTCAAGCAGCAGCACCAGACGCTCGATGCCCATGGCGAAACCGACGCCCGTGGTCGGCTTGCCGCCCATCTGCTCCACCAGACCGTCGTAACGACCACCGGCACATACGGTGCCCTGGGCGCCCAACTTGTCGGTGACCCATTCGAAAACGGTCTTGCTGTAGTAGTCCAGCCCGCGAACCAGCTTCGGGTTGATCACATAAGGAATGCCGGCGGCGTCCAGACGAGCCTTAAGGCCCTCGAAGTGCACGCGGGATTCTTCGTCGAGGTAATCGGCCATCTTTGGCGCGTCGGCCAATGCCGCTTGAGTGTCGGGATTCTTGGTATCCAGAACCCGCAGCGGGTTGGTCTTCAGACGGCGCTGGCTGTCTTCGTCCAGTTGATCCAGGCGAGCGGACAGGTAGTCGACCAATGCTTCACGATAACGACCACGGGACTCGCTGGTGCCCAGGCTGTTGAGTTCGAGCTTGACCGCATCACGGATACCCAGCTCGCCCCACAGGCGCCAGGTCAGCACGATCAGCTCGGCGTCGATGTCCGGACCGTCGAGGTTGAAGACTTCGCAACCGATCTGGTGGAACTGGCGATAACGACCTTTCTGTGGACGTTCGTGACGGAACATCGGGCCGATGTACCAGAGTTTCTGCACCTGACCGCCGCCGGTGATGCCGTGCTCGAGCACCGCACGCACGCAGGCCGCTGTGCCTTCAGGGCGCAGGGTCAGGGAATCGCCGTTGCGATCTTCGAAGGTGTACATCTCTTTTTCGACGATGTCGGTCACTTCACCGATGGAGCGTTTGAACAGCTCGGTGAACTCGACGATCGGCATGCGGATCTGCTTGTAACCGTAGTTATCCAGCAGACGCGAGACGGTGCCTTCGAAATGACGCCACAGGGGAGTCTGTTCGGGCAGGATGTCGTTCATGCCACGAATGGCTTGCAGAGACTTGCTCACTATAAATCCTTAAATTCGTTCGGCTCTTTAGTCAGGCTCAGCCGCGAGCGATTACCGCTGCGTCGGCTTCGACCTTTTCGGCCGCTTTCTGACGGATCAAGCGTTCAAGCTCATCCACCAGATTGTCATTAGTCAGTTTCTGCGCCGGCTTGCCGTCGATGTAAATCAAGTTTGGCGTGCCGCCGGTCAAGCCGATATGGGCTTCCTTGGCTTCGCCCGGTCCGTTGACCACGCAACCGATTACCGCGACATCCAGCGGCACCAGCAGGTCTTCGAGGCGCCCTTCCAGCTCGTTCATGGTTTTGACCACATCGAAGTTCTGCCGCGAGCAACTCGGGCAGGCGATGAAGTTGATACCACGGGAACGCAGGTGCAGGGATTTGAGAATGTCGTAGCCGACTTTCACTTCCTCGACCGGGTCGGCCGCCAGCGAGATGCGAATAGTATCGCCAATCCCTTCGGCGAGCAGCATACCGAGGCCCACGGCGGATTTCACTGTGCCTGAACGCAAACCACCGGCTTCAGTGATGCCCAAGTGCAACGGCTGAACGATTTCCTTGGCCAGCAGGCGGTAGGCGGCGACGGCCATGAACACGTCGGAGGCTTTCACGCTGACCTTGAAGTCCTGGAAATTCAGGCGCTCGAGGTGTTCGACATGGCGCAAGGCGGACTCGACCAGCGCGGCTGGAGTCGGCTCGCCATATTTCTTTTGCAGGTCTTTTTCCAGGGAACCGGCGTTGACGCCGATGCGGATCGGAATCCCGCGATCACGGGCGGCATCGACCACCGCACGCACGCGGTCTTCACGACCGATGTTGCCCGGGTTGATCCGCAGGCAATCCACACCCAGTTCGGCGACGCGCAAAGCGATCTTGTAGTCGAAGTGGATGTCGGCCACCAATGGCACTTTGACCAATTGCTTGATCTTGCCGAAGGCTTCGGCGGCGTCCATGTCCGGCACGGAAACCCGCACGATATCGACGCCAGCGGCTTCCAGACGGTTGATCTGGGCCACTGTGGCGGCCACGTCATTGGTATCGCTGTTGGTCATGCTCTGCACAGCGATAGGCGCATCGCCGCCCACGGGCACGTTGCCGACCCAGATCTTGCGGGATTCGCGACGTTTGATTGGAGATTCGCCGTGCATGACTTATTGACCCAACTTCAGGCGAGCAGTCTCGCCACTGGTGAACGGAGCGACATCGACCACCTGCCCGTTGTAGCTGACCTGCGCACCACGGGCGAAGCCCAGACGCACGGAAAAGGGTGGCTTGCCGCTAACGGAAACATTTTCGCCTTTACGCTTTAGACCGCTCAACAGCACCTTGCCGGTGCCATCGGTCACTTGCGTCCAGCAATCGGCGGTGAATTGCAGTTGAACCTGGCCTTGGCCGGCCACCGGAGCTGCCGGAGCTGGAGCCGGGGCGGTCGGAGCAATCGGAGCAGTGACAACCGGTGCCGGAACAGCTGGAACAGCCGGTGCAGGCGTCGCCGGTGTCGCGACAACCGGAGCAGTGTTGTGGGCCGCAGCCGCAGGCGTCACTGCTGGAGCCGCTGGTGCTGGAACCGATGCGCTCGTTTCGGCACTGACTGGCTCCTCGGTCGAAGTCTCGGCCTGAGGCAGCGCAAGAGGTGTTTCCCCTTCAGCCTGACCTTGCGCAACGGCCTGGTCTTCCGGCTCGTCCAGTGGATGGATCTGGGTGGTGCCGTCAGCGCCTTCGACTTCAACGTGTTCCGGCGCCAGGCCAATCAGGTCTTTGGTACGCAGTGAAGTTTGATCCTGCCACCAGATAAAACCGCCGCCAATCACCGCAAGCAGCAACAGCAGGCTGACAATTCGCAAAATAGTGTGGGAAACCCGAACCGGCTCTTCGATACGTCCCAGGCTGTGGACGTTGCTGCCCTGGGAGTCGGTGCCGGTGGATTGGTCGAACTGCTGGACCAGAACGGTTTGGTCCATGCCGAGCAATTTGGCATACGCGCGAATATAGCCACGAGCAAAGGTGTGCCCAGGCAGCTTGTCGAAAGCGCCGGCTTCCAGATTGCTCAGGGAATTGACGGTGAGGTTGAGCTTGAGGGCCACTTCGGCCAGCGACCAGCCATTGCTTTCGCGGGCCTGGCGCAAAGTCTCACCGGGGTTAACGCGATTCGCTGCTACAACTTCGGGATGCGCCGCTTTCATCATTGCTCCGACAGGTATTGCTGATATTCCGGCGTACCGGGATAGAGTCGTTTTAATTGCAGGCCAAAACTGGCGGCCTTGTCGCGATCTTCGAACACTTTTGCCAACCGAACGCCGAGCAATAGACTACGTGCATTTTGCTCGGTGAGCAGGCTAAAACGGTCGTAATAGTCACGCGCGGGCACATAATGCCTGTCTTCGTAAGACAACTCAGCCATTTCCAGCAATGCACGTGGCTGTTGGCGATTCAGACGCAGGGCTTTTTCCAGTTGCTGGCGGGCCAGATCACGCTGGCCAAGCTTTGAAGCGGTCATGCCCAGGTTTTCGAAAACCCGTGAACGCTCAGGATACAAAGTATCGGCGGCGGCCTGTTCGAAGCGTTCGTACGCCTCTTTGTAACGTTTCTCTTCGAAAAGAAAACTGCCGTAGTTATTCAGGATTCGCGCATCGGCGGGACGAGAAGACAGCGCCTTGCGAAAATGCTGATCGGCCAGTTCCGGCTCCATCTCAGCCTGGAACACCAGCCCCAGAGCCGCGTTGGCATCAGGATCCGAGCTATCCAGGTCCAAGGCCTTCTTCAACGGGACTTTGGCGCGCTCGGTCATGCCTTGCTGCAGATAACCCAGGCCCAGCTGCACGTAGGCGGCACGCGCCTCATCACGGCCCTTGCTGGTCTTCATCGGGTTGAAATCGCCCGACAGGACACAACCAGCACAGAGACTGGCCAACAGCACAAGCAGCGCGAAGCGCAGGGACATAGAGATCCTCTCTTAATTATTGTTCGCAGCGTTTGTTGCGATATCGTTTTCGGCGCTCAACTCGCGCACGGCGATATAACGTTCGCTGCGACGGGTGCGATCCAGCACCTGCCCTACCAATTGGCCACACGCGGCATCGATGTCTTCACCGCGGGTGGTGCGTACGGTGACATTGAAGCCTGCATGGTGAAGCTGATCCTGAAACCGGCGAATCGCGTTGTTGCTTGGGCGCTCGTAACCGGAATGCGGGAACGGGTTGAACGGAATCAGGTTGATCTTGCACGGGATGTTCTTGAGCAGCTCGATCATCTCAACGGCGTGTTCAACCTTGTCGTTGATGTCCTTAAGCAAGGTGTACTCGATGGTCAGCACGCGCTTTTCGCCCAGGGACGACATGTAGCGCTGGCACGACTCGAGCAGCATCTTAAGCGGATATTTCTTGTTGATCGGCACCAATTGGTTACGCAATGCGTCATTCGGTGCGTGCAGCGACAACGCCAGGGACACGTCGATGTGCTTGGACAGCTCATCGATCATCGGCACCACACCCGAAGTCGACAGGGTCACGCGGCGCTTGGAGATCCCGTAGCCCAGGTCATCCATCATCAGATGCATGGCGGCCACGACGTTGTCGAAGTTCAGCAGCGGCTCACCCATGCCCATCATCACCACGTTGGTGATGGCACGGTCGGCGGTCGCCGGGATGCTGCCGAACGATTTATTGGCAATCCACACCTGACCGATCACTTCGGCGGCGGTGAGGTTGCTGTTGAAACCTTGCTTGCCGGTGGAGCAGAAACTGCAATCCAGGGCACAGCCTGCCTGGGACGAAACGCACAGAGTGCCGCGTTTGCCCTGGGGAATGTACACGGTCTCGACGCAGCTCCCGGACGCCACGCGCACCACCCACTTACGGGTGCCATCGGTGGAGATGTCCTCGCTGACCACTTCGGGGCCGCGGACTTCAGCAATGGCCTTGAGCTTGTCGCGCAAGGCCTTGCTGACGTTCGTCATGGCGTCGAAATCATCAACGCCAAGATGGTGAATCCATTTCATTACCTGACCGGCACGGAAACGCTTCTCCCCGATTGAGTCGAAGAATTTTTCCATTTCCTGTTGAGTCAGACCCAGCAGGTTGGTTTTTACAGTCGATGTAGTCATGGATTCACCTTCACTCTTAAGCCAATGCTTAGCGAGTGGTTACTTCAGTAGCTGCGAAGAAGTACGAGATTTCGCGAGCAGCAGCGGCTTCGGAGTCCGAACCGTGTACAGCGTTGGCGTCGATGGAATCAGCGAAGTCAGCGCGGATAGTGCCGGCAGCAGCTTCTTTAGGGTTGGTAGCGCCCATCAGCTCACGGTTCAGAGCGATAGCGTTTTCGCCTTCCAGAACCTGAACGACAACCGGACCGGAGATCATGAAAGCAACCAGGTCGCCGAAGAAACCACGAGCGCTGTGCTCAGCGTAGAAGCCTTCAGCTTCAGCTTTGGACAGTTGCTTCAGTTTCGAAGCTACAACGCGCAGGCCAGCTTTTTCGAAACGAGTGGTGATCTCGCCGATAACGTTTTTTGCAACAGCGTCAGGCTTGATGATGGAGAAAGTACGTTGAACAGCCATGGTGTAACTCCAGAAACGGTAATTTGCGAAAAATTAAACCCGCGAATTATACGCGGGTTCTTTGGTATTGCCTAACTGCGTACGGTGCAGAATCAGTCTGCTTCTTCGATCCAGGCAGCCTGAATGGCTTCAAGCACCTTCTCGCCACCGCGGGTCGGATCATCACTGAACTCCGGCAATGCCAGCACCCATTGGTGCAGATCGACGAAGTTCACATAACGCGGATCCACTTCCGGCCTGGACTCAGCCAGCTGGATCGCGATTTCAAGCACATCAACCCATTTCAGACTCATGTCGGTTCCTTGAATCAGTGCGGCGCTTCGGCTGCATGGTTGAGCGAATATTTCGGAATTTCGATGGTCAGGTCTTCTGTCCCGACGATCGCCTGACAGGCTAGACGAGATTGCGCTTCCAGACCCCACGCCCGATCAAGAAAGTCTTCTTCCAGCTCATCAGCCTCTTCCAGCGAATCGAAACCTTCGCGAACGATGCAGTGGCAGGTAGTGCAGGCGCAGACGCCGCCACAGGCGCTTTCCATCTCGATATGATGTTCATGGGCCAGTTCGAGAATGGAAATACCGGGTTCAGCCTCTACAACCATGCCTTCCGGGCAGAACTTCTCGTGTGGCAGAAAAATGACCTGCGGCATCAGTTATCCTCGATTTCATTCAGATTGCGCCCCGCCAGAGCGGCTTTCACCGTAGAGTCCAGGCGGCGGGCAGCAAAGGCATCGGTCACCTGCGACAGACGCTTGGTCTGCTGCTCGATGGCGTAACCATCGGTGCCTTTCATCAATTCGGTCAGTTCCTGCATCTGCAATTCGATGACCATGCGCTCTTCGGCGTCAAGCAGGCGTTCGCCGTCAACCTCCAGAGCGCCCTGCACCGCCTCGATCAGGCGCTGGGCATCGACTTGCTGCTCACGCAATACGCGGGCGACTTTGTCATCGCTGGCATGCTGGAACGAATCCTTGAGCATCTTGGCGATTTCGCCGTCGGTCAGGCCGTAAGACGGCTTGACCTGAATGCTGGCTTCGACGCCCGAACCCAATTCGCGAGCCGAGACACTGAGCAGACCATCGGCGTCGACCTGGAAGGTCACGCGAATCTTCGCCGCGCCAGCCACCATCGCCGGAATACCACGCAATTCGAAGCGTGCCAGGGAGCGGCAGTCGCTGATCAACTCGCGCTCACCCTGCAATACGTGGATCGCCATGGCCGACTGGCCATCTTTATAAGTGGTGAAGTCCTGAGCCCGGGCGACGGGGATGGTGGTGTTGCGCGGAATCACCTTCTCCATCAGACCACCCATGGTTTCCAGCCCCAGGGACAACGGAATCACGTCGAGCAACAGCAGTTCGCCGCCATCACGCTTGTTGCCGGCCAGGGTATCGGCCTGGATCGCGGCACCGATGGCGACGACTTGATCCGGATCGATTTCGGTCAGCGGCTCGCGACCGAAGGCCTGCGCAACAGCTTCGCGGACGCGAGGCACACGCGTCGAGCCGCCGACCATGACCACAGCGTGTACGTCTTCCAGCTCGATACCGGAATCACGCACCGCGCGACGGCAGGCTTTCAAGCTGCGAGCAACCATCGGCTCGATCAACGCATTGAAGGCGTCTCGGGTCAGCTCGGCCTTCCAGTCGCCATAAGCGACTTCGACGGACGAGCAATTGGTCAGGGCTTCTTTGGCTGCGCACGCGGTTTGCAGCAGATTACGTTGCGTACCCGGATCGAGGTCGGCCGACAGACCGGCGCTCTCGATGATCCAGCCAGCGATAGCATGGTCAAAGTCATCGCCACCCAGGGCGCTGTCGCCGCCGGTGGCCAGCACTTCAAACACACCGCCGGTCAGGCGCAGAATCGAAATATCGAACGTACCGCCGCCCAGGTCATAAATCGCGACCAAGCCTTCGGCGTGCTGATCCAGACCGTAGGCGACAGCGGCGGCGGTTGGCTCATTGAGCAGACGCAGCACGTTCAGACCGGCCAGCTTGGCCGCATCCTTGGTGGCTTGACGCTGAGCATCATCGAAATAGGCTGGAACGGTGATCACCGCGCCAACCAGCTCGCCACCCAAGGTCGCTTCAGCGCGCTGACGCAGCACCTTGAGGATATCGGCGGAGACTTCGACCGGGCTTTTCGGACCTTGCACCGTGTCGATGAACGGCATGTGCGACTCGCCGTCGACAAAACGGTACGGCAGTTGATCGCCCAATTGCTTGACGTCGGACAAACCACGACCCATCAAGCGCTTGACCGACAGCACCGTGTTCAAAGGATCGGACGCGGCGGCCAGTTTGGCCGACTCGCCGACTTCGACGCGATCGGCGTGATAGCGCACGGCAGACGGCAGAATGACCTGCCCTTGCGCGTCGGCCAGAGGCTCGGAAAGACCACTGCGCAACGCAGCGACCAGCGAATTGGTAGTGCCCAAGTCGATCCCCACAGCCAGACGACGCTGGTGCGGTTGAGGACTTTGGCCGGGTTCGGCGATCTGCAGTAGGGCCATCGTGATCAGGACTTATCTGTATATCAGGCGTGCGACCGGAGCGGCACTGGGTTAATCGTCGAGGCGCTCTTCTAACTGGCGCACTTCGTAGGTGAGCTTGTCGAGGAACTGCATGCGCCGCATCAGGCGTTCGGCCTGTTCACGTTGCGCTGCATCATCCCAACAGGCTGCGAAGCTTTCGTTCAGTTCATCCTGCGCGGTTTTCAGGCGACGCTTGAACACTGCAACACCCGCCAGGTCGGCGCTGTCTTGCAGGTCTTCGAGTTCTTCACGCAACTCCATCTGCTGCAGAAGAAACTCCGGATCATGCACCGTGACCTCCAGCGGCAGCTCGCGACCACCCATGGCGAGCAGGTATCGCGCGCGTTTGGGGGGACTTTTGAGCGTCTGGTAGGCCTCGTTGAGGCTCGCGGATTGCTCGAGCGCCAGCCGCTGCTCACGCTCGGAAGCGTCAGCAAAGCGGTCCGGATGAACACCGCGCGCCAACTCACGGTAGCGCGTGGCCAACTGATCGAGATCCAGACGGAAGCTCGGTTTCAGCTCAAATAAAGCGAAATGACAAGGAGTACCCACGCGCAGCCTCAGATGTTGAAGCTTTCGCCGCAGCCACATTCACCGCGCACGTTGGGATTGTTGAACTTGAAGCCTTCGTTCAACCCTTCCTTGACGAAATCGAGTTCGGTGCCGTCCAGGTAGGCCAGGCTTTTCGGGTCGATGATCACTTTCTCGCCGTGACTTTCGAACACCTGATCCTCTGCAACCACCTCGTCGACAAACTCCAGCACGTAGGCAAGGCCGGAACAGCCTGTGGTGCGAACACCCAGGCGAATCCCTTCACCTTTGCCGCGCCCGTTGAGGGAGCGTCGCACGTGTTGAGCAGCCGCTTCTGTCATGCTGATAGCCATCGGTGACTCCTTACTCGTCGCCAAATCTTGAAAGTCAGATCAAGCCTTTCTTCTGCTTGTAGTCGCGAACGGCCGCTTTGATAGCGTCTTCAGCAAGTACGGAGCAGTGAATTTTCACTGGCGGCAGCGCCAGTTCTTCGGCCAGCTGAGTGTTCTTGATGGTCTCTGCTTCATCCAGAGTCTTGCCTTTCATCCACTCGGTCGCCAGGGAGCTGGAGGCGATCGCCGAACCGCAACCGTAGGTCTTGAACTTGGCGTCTTCGATGATGCCTTGTTCGTTGACCTTGATCTGCAAGCGCATCACGTCGCCGCACGCCGGAGCGCCGACCATGCCGGTGCCGACATCAGGATCTTCCGCGTTCATCTTGCCGACGTTGCGCGGGTTCTCGTAGTGGTCGATGACCTTTTCGCTGTAAGCCATGATTCTTAATCCTCACTCATCAGGAGTCGCTCTTGAAGCCCTGCAAATCGTGGATTGGCAGGGCCCGGTTGCGGCGACTTGAATATCAGTGCGCCGCCCACTCGATTTTCGAAATGTCGACGCCATCTTTGTACATGTCCCACAGCGGCGAGAGAGTGCGCAGCTTGGTAACGGCCTCGCAGACTTTCTGCGCGGCATAGTCGATTTCTTCTTCGGTGGTGAAACGGCCGAAGGTGAAGCGAATCGAGCTGTGTGCCAGTTCGTCGTTGCGGCCCAGGGCGCGCAGTACGTACGAAGGCTCAAGCGATGCCGAGGTGCAGGCCGAACCGGACGAAACCGCCAGATCCTTGAGCGCCATGATCAGCGACTCGCCCTCAACGTAGTTGAAGCTCAGGTTCAGGTTGTGCGGTACGCGGGCGGTCATGCTGCCATTGACGTACAGCTCTTCCAGGCCTTCGACCTGCTTGAAGAAGCGGTCGCTCAGGGCTTTGATGCGTACGTTCTCGGCAGCCATGTCTTCCTTGGCCACACGGAAAGCTTCGCCCATGCCGACGATCTGGTGGGTCGCCAGGGTGCCGGAACGCATGCCGCGCTCGTGACCGCCGCCGTGCATGGTCGCTTCGATGCGAACACGCGGCTTGCGGCTGACGTACAGCGCGCCGATGCCTTTAGGGCCGTAGGTTTTGTGGGCAGAGAACGACATCATGTCGACTTTCAGCTTCGACAGGTCGATCTCGACCTTGCCGGTGGACTGAGCGGCGTCGACGTGGAACAGAATGCCCTTGGAGCGGCACAGTTCACCGATGGCGGCGATGTCGTTGATGGTGCCGATTTCGTTGTTCACGTGCATGACCGAGACCAGGATGGTGTCGTCACGCAGGGCAGCTTCGACCATCTCTGGAGTGACCAGACCATCTTCGCGAGGGTCGAGGTAGGTCACTTCGAAACCTTCACGCTCCAGTTGGCGCATGGTGTCGAGGACAGCCTTGTGCTCAATCTTGGTGGTGATCAGGTGCTTGCCTTTGGTGGAGTAGAAATGCGCCGCACCCTTGATTGCCAGGTTGTCGGACTCGGTGGCACCGGAGGTCCAGACGATTTCACGCGGGTCGGCGTTAACCAGGTCGGCGACCTGACGGCGAGCGTTCTCGACGGACTCTTCAGCTTTCCAGCCGAACACGTGGGAACGGGACGCCGGGTTACCGAAGTTTCCGTCGACCAGCAGGCATTCACTCATCTTTTGCGCGACACGTGGATCAACCGGGGTCGTCGCAGAGTAATCAAGGTAAATCGGCAATTTCATGGACTATCTCCTAAATCAGGCTGGCTGGCGTGCCGCTAGCTCTTTGGCTGTCATTCGACGGCGGACGCTTCAATCTTGTCCAGGCGTGGCGCCTTGCTGTTGCAACGACGCTGGTCCTGACGCTGGGCTACTTCTTGCACCTCACGGCGAGTTACAAGGTCAGCCAAGCTGATACCGCTCAGAAATTCGTGAATCTGCAGGCTCAGATCGCACCACAAGTGGTGGGTCAGACAGGTGTCGCCCTGATGGCAATCGCCCTGGCCCTGGCATTTGGTTGCATCGACCGATTCGTTCACCGCATCGATCACCTGGGCGACCTGGATACCCTGCATGTCGCGCGACAGCTGGTAACCACCGCCTGGACCGCGAACACTGGACACCAGATTGCTGCGGCGCAATTTGGCAAAAAGCTGCTCGAGGTAGGACAGGGATATGCCTTGGCGCTCGGAGATATCGGCCAGGGACACCGGCCCGTGCTGCGCATGCAACGCCAGGTCAAGCATGGCGGTCACGGCGTATCGGCCTTTTGTAGTCAGTCGCATGGACAATTACCACGGAATTCGGAATGGGGCGAGTATGCAATTCCCGAGTATTTAAGTCAACTATAAGACCTAGTGCTTTACTCAGGTTTACCCGCAAAAGAGCGCGCGCATCATAGCAAAGGCTGGCGGTGCACAGCCAGCAGTACCGAGTTATCGTTCATCACGGGCAAGCCCGCTCCCACAGGGATTTTCGGTGTTCACACAATCTGTGCTTCACCGGAGACCTTGTGGGAGCGGGCTTGCCCGCGATGAAGTTGACTCGGTTTAGCCGGCCTGGCTCTGATCCTTATCCTTCACACAGGCAAA
The DNA here is from genome assembly GCF_056279485.1 of Pseudomonas sp. TE12508. NCBI lineage: Bacteria > Pseudomonadati > Pseudomonadota > Gammaproteobacteria > Pseudomonadales > Pseudomonadaceae > Pseudomonas > Pseudomonas sp. TE12508. Next base: position 144,959 of record NZ_JBWCCN010000011.1, read on the forward strand.
GTCTTCTTCGCGCAGTTCAGGCAGATCTTTCGCACAGTAATTGCTACCCAGGTCCTTCAGCGCCCCGCACATCCCTTCAAGTCGACCGTCTACAGCCTGCAGATGATCGAGCAACTGGTTAATGGCTCGAGCCACCGGGTCCGGCATGTCTTCGCCGACACCGTAGGCGTCGAAACCGATCTTCTCGGCCATGGCCTTGCGCTTGGCGTCCTGCTCTTCATCGGACTTGACGATGATCCGCCCCGGAATCCCCACCACCGTTGCCCCGGGCGGAACCGCCTTGGTGACCACGGCATTGGAACCCACCTTGGCCCCGGCACCCACCGTAAACGGGCCGAGCACCTTGGCGCCCGCCCCGACCACCACGCCGTCTTCCAGGGTCGGGTGACGCTTGCCCTTGTTCCAGCTGGTGCCGCCAAGGGTCACGCCTTGATACAGGGTGACATCGTTGCCGATCTCGGCAGTCTCACCGATAACGATGCCCATGCCGTGGTCAATAAAGAAACGACGACCGACCTTGGCACCCGGATGAATCTCGATTCCGGTCAACCAGCGACCGAAGTTCGACACCAGACGCGCCAGCCATTTCCAGCCCATACCCCACAACGCCGACGACAGGCGATGGATCCAGATGGCGTGCATGCCCGGGTAGCACGTCAGAACCTCAAAAGCATTACGCGCCGCCGGGTCACGATGGAAAACACTTTGGATATCTTCACGCAAACGCTCGAACATCATTAATCCTTCCGCTTTAGAAGCTCGCCACGGGCCGCTTTCTGGGTTTCCGTGAGGATGCCACGCAATATATTCATTTCCGCCCGGCTGACCGAGCTGCGTCCGTACAACCGGCGCAGACGCGCCATCAAGTGCCGTGGTTTTTCCGGGTCGAGGAATTCGATGGCCACCAGCGTTTGCTCCAGGTGCTCATAGAATCGCTCCAGCTCATCCATGGTCGCCAGCTCACCACTTTTGGTGGACGCCACTTCTTCCTTCTCGACCTTGCTCGGCTGACCTGCAGCCGCCAACCAGGACATACGCACTTCATAGCTCAACACCTGCACCGCCGCCCCAAGGTTCAGCGAACTGAACTCAGGGTCTGATGGGATGTGCACGTGATAATGACATCGCTGCAGCTCTTCGTTGGTCAGGCCGGAATCTTCACGACCGAACACCAACGCGATCTCGGCGCCCTGACCCGCCTCCTCTACCACCTTCACACCGCATTCGCGGGGATCGAGCAACGGCCAGGGAATGCGACGATCACGAGCACTGGTGCCGAGCACCAGATTGCAGCCGACCAAGGCATCTTCCAGGGTGGCGACGACTTGAGCATTTTCAAGGATGTCACCGGCGCCGGACGCACGCGCATCGGCCTCGTGGTGCGGGAACAACCGCGGTTCGACCAGCACCAGCCGCGACAGGCCCATGTTCTTCATGGCACGCGCAGCCCCGCCGATATTGCCGGGGTGACTGGTATTGACCAGGACGACACGAATGTTTTGCAGCAAGGGAGGCGCTCTCGAACACTTTAATGGGGAGCAGAATCTTACAGCTCAACCTACCGTTAAGCTATGAAAGCGAACACTGACCTTCACCTGTAGAAAAGTTCTGATAGAATGCCCGGCTTTCTTTAACAACCTTAGGTGACACATCCATGCAGCCCATGCTGAATATCGCGCTGCGCGCCGCCCGCAGCGCCAGTGAATTGATTTTCCGCTCCATCGAGCGCCTGGATACCATCAAGGTCGACGAAAAAGACGCCAAGGATTATGTATCCGAGGTGGATCGCGCCGCCGAACAGAAAATCATCGATGCACTGCGCAAGGCTTACCCTAATCACTCGATCATGGGTGAAGAAACCGGTATGCACGCCGGTAGCGGCATCGAAGGCGAAGAGTACCTGTGGATCATCGATCCACTGGACGGCACCACCAACTTCCTGCGCGGCATTCCTCACTTCGCTGTCAGCATTGCCTGCAAATACCGCGGTCGCCTGGAGCACGCTGTTGTTCTGGATCCGGTTCGCCAGGAAGAATTCACCGCCAGCCGTGGTCGCGGCGCCCAACTGAACGGTCGCCGTCTGCGCGTCAGCGGTCGCACCAGCCTGGACGGCGCCCTGCTGGGTACCGGCTTCCCGTTCCGCGACGACCAGATGGACAACCTCGACAACTACCTGGGCATGTTCCGCGCCCTGGTTGGCCAGACCGCCGGCATCCGCCGCGCCGGCTCGGCGAGCCTGGACCTGGCCTATGTGGCCGCCGGCCGTTTCGATGCGTTCTGGGAGTCGGGCCTGTCCGAGTGGGACATGGCTGCAGGCGCCCTGCTGATCCAGGAAGCCGGCGGCTTGGTGAGCGACTTCACCGGCGGTCACGACTTCCTTGAGAAAGGCCACATCGTCGCCGGCAACACCAAGTGCTTCAAGGCAGTACTGACGGCGATCCAGCCGCACCTGCCAGCTTCGCTGAAGCGCTAAGCGCCCACGCTCAAAAAGCCGTAGCACTTCAAGCAAACGCCCCGACCTGTTCGGGGCGTTTTCTTTTGTGCGAAAAAAGTCTTCTCCCTTAACGCCGCGATCCCTGTGGGAGCGGGCTTGCCCGCGAAGACGACGCACCAGGCAACATCAATGTCGACTGATATACCCTCTTCGCGAGCAAGCCCGCCCCCACAGGTTCCGCACATTAGCCGACCTTTATATGCAGCCATAACGAAAAATGCCCCGTATCTTTCGATACGAGGCATTTTCTTGAAGAGCCAACCTGAACAGGCTGGCTCTTGCGCATCGGAAGCTGGACTTAAGCCAGTTTTTCCTTGATGCGAGCTGCTTTACCGGACAGGTCACGCAGGTAGTACAGCTTGGCTTTACGTACGTCACCGCGACGTTTAACGGCCATGCTGTCGATTTGCGGGCTGTAGGTCTGGAAAGTACGCTCTACGCCAACACCGTTGGAGATTTTACGAACAGTGAAAGCACTGTTTACGCCGCGGTTACGCTTGGCGATAACTACGCCTTCGAACGCTTGCAGACGCGAACGATCGCCTTCCTTCACTTTCACCTGAACGACAATGGTGTCGCCCGGGGCAAAGGTAGGGATCTCTTTGGTCATCTGCTCTGCTTCGAGTGCAAGGATGATTTTGTTAGTCATGCTGTGCTCCTAAGGTAAATCGTCGGATCTACCATCGATACGTTGTTAACTATCGTCCCGCTCGCGGATGTATTCCTCGAGCAGCTTCTTCTCTTCTCCAGAAAGCGAGCGGCTTTCCAGAAGATCGGCGCGTCGTTCAAAGGTCCTACCAAGGGACTGCTGTAAACGCCAACGCCGGATGTGCGCGTGATTGCCACTTAGCAATACGTCGGGAACACGCTGATCCGCATACACCTCCGGTCGGGTGTAGTGCGGGCAATCCAGCAAACCATCCGTAAAGGAATCTTCCTCGGCGGAGTCCGCATGCCCTAAAGCTCCAGGCAGCAGTCGTGTAACCGCATCGATCAGGACCATCGCCGGCAGCTCGCCGCCAGACAGTACATAGTCGCCAATCGACCACTCTTCATCGACATGAGCATCTATAAAACGCTCGTCAATGCCTTCATAGCGGCCGGCAATCAGGATCAATGCATCCAGATTCGCCAACTCGCGTACCGCCGACTGAGTCAGTTGACGGCCTTGGGGGGACAGGTAAATTACCTTCGCCGCCTCCCCGGCTGCTGCTTTGGCCTGAACCAGAGCATCTTCCAGGGGCTTGATCTTCATCACCATGCCCGGACCACCGCCAAATGGGCGATCATCCACCGTGTGATGTCGATCCGTCGTGTAGTCTCGCGGATTCCAACAGGTGAGCTGCAACAGCCCCTGTTTCACCGCCCGACTGGTGATGCCGTACTCGCTGATGGCGGAGAACATCTCGGGAAACAAACTGATCACTTCTACGCGCAGGTTAGCCACGTTTAGAAGTCCGCATCCCATTCCACCTTCATCTCGCCCGCGGCAAGGTCGACAGCCAACACGCATTGCTCCGTATAGGGCAACAGGCGTTCGCGATCATCCAGGCTACCAGCGCAAGGCTTGACCACCATTACATCATTGGCGCCGGTTTCCAGAAGATGATCGATTTTCCCGAGCAGTTGCCCGAGTTGATCAATAACCTTCAGACCTTCCAGCTGGTACCAGTAGTACTCGCCGTCGGTCAATTCAGGGAACAGGTTGCGCGGCACACAGATCTCATAACCAGCCAGAAGACGCGCTTCTTCACGATCATCAAGACCCTTGAGCTTTGCGACCAGGAACTTGTCGCTCCCACGTCCGCTGACCAGCTCAACCTGCTTCACATTGCCTTCGCGCTTGAGCGTCCAGGTTTTGTACTGCAACAGGTTTTCAGTCGGATCAGTAAAGGAATACACCTTCACTTCGCCGCGAACGCCATGAACAGAATAAATTTTGCCAATAACGATCAAATCATCAGCAACAGCTGGCGTCGCGTTCATATTGCTCAGGCCGCAGCCTTAGCAGATTCCTTCAACAACTGAGCAACGCGCTCAGAAGGTTGTGCACCAACGCTCAGCCAGTAGGCTACGCGCTCTTGGTTCACGGACAGACGAACTTCTTGACCACGAGCAACAGGGTTGAAGAAACCAACCTGTTCCTTGTGCGAACCGTCGCGCGGGTTGCGGCTGTCGGTTACGGTCAAGTGGTAAAACGGGCGCTTTTTGGAGCCGCCAAGGGCAAGACGGATTGTTAGCATGTGAACATCGTTCCTGTAGTCGGTGCTGCAAATCTAAAGGCACAGCGGGCATAGGTGCCCGAAAGGCCGCATATTCTAAGGAATATCCGGACTTTTGCAAATGTCTTTTTCCGGCGGCCTATCGGTCGCCATCCAGATTTGCTATAGAGCCGTCGTTGAAAACGGCCAGTCAGCTCCCGCCAAGTGCGGGTTTGCTGGAGATCCCACTTCCATGTGGGCAGCGCCGACATGACTGCCGGCGCGAATCTTTTACATTTTCGGCATGCCGCCGCCGGGCAACATACCGCCCATGCCGCGCATCATTTTGGCCATTCCGCCTTTTGCGGAGAATTTCTTCATCATCTTCTGCATCTGCTTGTGCTGCTTGATCAAGCGACCGATGTCCTGCACCTGAGTGCCGGAACCCATGGCGATCCGGCGCTTGCGCGAACCGCTGATCAGCTCAGGGTCGCGGCGCTCGGCCGGGGTCATGGAGTTGATGATGGCTTCCATCTGCTTGAACTGTTTCTCTGCCGCGCCCTGGGCGTTGCCCATTTGCGCCAGATTCACGCCGCCCATGTTCGGCAGTTTGTCCATGAGGCCGCCGAGGCCGCCCATGTTTTTCATCTGTTGCAGCTGATCGCGGAAGTCTTCGAGGTCGAAGCCCTTGCCCTTCTTCAGCTTCTTGGCCAGTTTATCGGCCTTGTCTTTGTCGAGGGTCTGTTCGGCCTGCTCGATCAGGCTGAGCACGTCACCCATGCCGAGGATTCGCGAAGCAATACGCTCAGGGTGGAACGGCTCGAGCGCTTCGCTCTTCTCGCCCATACCGATGAACTTGATCGGCTTGCCGGTGATGGCACGTACCGACAACGCGGCACCGCCACGGGCATCGCCGTCGACCTTGGTCAGGATCACACCGGTCAGCGGCAGCGCATCGCCGAAAGCCTTGGCCGTGTTGGCGGCGTCCTGGCCGGTCATGGCATCGACCACGAACAGGGTTTCAACCGGGTTGATCGCGGCATGCAGCGCCTTGATCTCGCCCATCATCTCTTCGTCGATGTGCAGACGACCGGCGGTATCGACGATAACCACGTCAATGAATTTCAGTTTTGCTTCTTTAATAGCAGCTTGCGCGATGTCGACCGGCTTCTGGCTCAGGTCGGACGGGAAGAAGGTAACGCCAACTTCACCCGCGAGCATTTCAAGCTGCTTGATCGCCGCCGGACGGTAAACGTCCGCGGACACAACCATGACCGACTTCTTCTTGCGCTCTTTAAGGAAGCGCGCCAGTTTGCCGGCGGTGGTGGTTTTACCCGCACCCTGCAGACCGGCCATCAACACGACGGCAGGAGGAACGGCGCTCAGGTTCAGGTCTTCGTTGGCCGCGCCCATCAGGCTTTCGAGTTCGGCCTGGACGATTTTCACGAAGGCCTGGCCCGGCGTCAGGCTGCGTGACACCTCGGTGCCGACAGCGCGCTCCTTGACCGAATTGACGAAGTCTTTGACCACCGGCAAGGCGACGTCGGCTTCGAGCAGCGCCATGCGCACTTCGCGCAGGGTGTCTTTGATGTTGTCTTCGGTCAGTTTGGCTTTGCCGGTGACATGGCGCAGCGTCTGCGAGAGACGGTCGGTTAAGTTTTCAAACATTGCGCGATCCTTTCAGGCCCTGTGTAGACCGGGATAATGGCGGCCCAGACCGGAATAAACATGTGCTCGGCGAGCCTGCGGCGTGGGCAGGTCGCGGATTATAGCGAAGACTGCGTCTGGCGGACACCTCGCCGTCAGGTTGCATGGTCTTTCGTGCTATGGGGGTTCTATGCCAAACTCAGCGCCTTTCGGGCTTGCCTAACAGGATTTATGCTCCCCTTGTCACCCAGTTTGCTTACCACCCTCGCCGCCGCCTGCTTATATGCCGCTGCGACCCTCTATCAAGGCACTCGTCTGGCCACCGGCGCCAAGGCGAACAAGCGCCTGCTGGTCACGCTCGGTGTGCTGGCCGTGCTGGCTCACAGCGTCAGCCTGATCACCTATCTGCTGACACCGATCGGCCTGGCCCTGGACTTTTTCAGCGCCGCCAGCCTGATTGCCGCAGCGGTCATCGCCCTGACCCTGCTGGCCTGTTCGCGGATTCCGGTGGAAAACCTGCTGCTATTGCTGTTCCCGCTGGGCGCCGCCACCGTGGTGCTGGCACAGTTCGCCCCCGCCGGTACGGTGCAGATCATTGACGAAGCGCCAGGCATCCTCGCCCACATCCTCTTGTCGATCCTCGCTTACGGCATGTTCACCATTGCCGTGTTCCAGTCTTTGCTGCTGCTGGTTCAGGACCATCAGCTCAAACACAAGCATCCATCCGGGCTGATCAAGAACTTCCCGCCGCTGCAAACCATGGAAAGCCTGCTGTTTGGTTTCCTGTGGGCCGGCTGGAGCCTGCTTTCGTTGTCGCTGATCTCCGGCTGGCTGTTCGTCGAGAACCTGTTCGCCCAGCACCTGGTGCATAAAACCTTGCTGGCGTGCCTGGCCTGGATCGTGTTCAGCGTGCTGCTTTGGGGACGTAACCGCCTCGGCTGGCGCGGACACAAAGCCATCCGCTGGACCCTTGCCGGTTTTTGCCTGCTGATGCTGGCGTACTTCGGCAGCAAGCTGGTCCGCGAATACATTCTGCATATCTGACGGGCGGCATTAATGGACGACTTGCCCATAGGGCCGATGCTCGCGGTGCTGGCCCTGCTGATTTTATGGTCGGGGCTGTTTACCGCCATCGAAATTGCACAACAGCAGCTGCTGGCCCAGCGCACGGCCTCGCGTTCGAGCGACAAACCCGTTGCGAAGCTGAGTTTCCCGCTCAACAGCCTGATCCTCTGCAATACCCTGTGCCGCGCGCTGGTAGTGGTCATCAGCACTTTGCTGGCGATTTTCACCTGGGCGCAAAACGGTGTATGGATTGCCTGCCTCGGTGCCAGCGCGGTGCTGCTGGTGTTCGCCGACTACCTGCCGCGCACCCTTGCCGTGCGCTATCCCGATGCCGTCCTGAGCCTGGGCAACACACTGCTCGGCATACCCTTGAAGATCGTCTACCCGGCTGCCTGGCTGCTCAATGCCATCAGCCAACTGCTGATGCGACCATTCGCCCGCAAAATCAATGTGGTGCAACAAAGCGAAGACGAGGCGCCAGCAGATCGGCATGACGATCACGAACACGCCGCCAGTCGCCCGCATTCGCTGTCAGGTATCCATGCGCTGGATAACATCACGGTCAACGATATTCTGGTGCCGCGCAGTGACGTCGACGGAATCAATCTGGACGATTCCCTCGAAGAAATCATCGAACAACTGCGCCATAACAGACGCACTCGCCTGCCGGTATTTCACAGCGACATCAATCAGGTCGAAGCGGTGCTCAACACCCGACAGATCCGTCATTTACTACCGGATTCAAGCCTGACCCGGGAAGCACTGCTGGCAGCCAGTCACGAACCGTACTTCGTACCGGAAAGCACCCCGCTGCAGCTGCAATTGCTGAACTTCCACAAGCAGCAGCGGCGCTTGGGCATGGTGGTTGACGAATACGGCGAAGTGCTGGGCATCGTGACCCTGGAAGACATTCTCGAAGAAATCGTCGGTGAATTCGAAAGCCAGCACAGCCTGGACAACCCGCACATCCACCCGCAGGCCGATGGTCGCCTGGTCATCGAGGGGGCGGCGTCGATTCGTGAATTGAACAAGAGCCTTGGCTGGCATCTGCCCAGTGATGGTCCGAAAACCCTCAACGGGTTGGTGACCGAGGCGCTGGAAACGATTCCGGAGAGTGCGGTTTGCCTGAAGATCGGGCGTTATCGGCTGGAGATTCTGGAGACGGAAGACAATCGCGTCACGCGCGTGTTGATTTGGCATACCAGTTCAGTGCCTGCCCTTTCCAAAATCTGACAGCCCCCCCCGTAGCTAGGGGCTTGCCTGTGGCGAGGGAGCTTGCTCCCGCTGGACTGCGAAGCAGGCCCGATCACAGACAGCGCGATTAGCCTGAAAGAATGCATTCAGCCGTTTGCGGCCGCTACGCGCCCGAGCGGGAGCAAGCTACCTCGCCACAAAAGCCATCGCATCCTCCAAGCCGCTTGTTGAATCATTAGCCGCCTTCCTATAATCGAGCCGCTTGTGCGACACGCAGAGCGTGTCTCCGAACTTCGGGGTGCAAAGCATCCAGAAGGGTTCTCAAAATGAGAACTTGAGCTCAGGAGCATGATCCTGAGGCCCCCCCAGAAGTCCATATGCTTCAAGGACTTGGCCGCTTTGGCGGCTGCATAATCCAGGTCGGCTCGCACTCTATTCGCTGACCGAAGAACCGGTTCCCCCGGTTCGGGAGTGCACTTTCATCTCGTTTCATCCCAGCCTGTTTCTAGGCACAACCCTGCGGAAAATAATCCCCGCAGGGGTTATTTCCCGCCTCAGACACACGAGGCAATACTTCTTCGAGCATGCTGCATAAGCAGTTCCTGCTCTCGTCAACTCTCGGAGACATGAGCGAAAGCTCTGTCTGTCATTGTCCATCTACCTTGCCTGCAAGGTGGCAGCGGACTCGTTGTGCGACCAACGATAGCCTACGAAGACATGCGTCACTGGTAACGGTGAGGTGTGAAGCTCTTCTTACAAAGTAGCCCCTAATAGGTACATCACCGTCGTGAGGCGGAATGTAGATACTCGGAGCAGTGCCGGGTTGAGGCGCCAGGCTGATTGGCATGGGTAACTCAGGTGAACTGCTGATAAACATCGTAACGATTGACGAGCCCAAACTGCTGTCAGGCTCGAACCAAAAGGTACGTGGTCGGTTATCCCTTTAAGCGGTTGGGATACGTCGTCACAAGACCACCGGTGAATAGGCAGACCCTAAACCAATCGTGTGACAGGCAGGGAACGTGGTAAGCCCGTATGGCTGCCTTCGGGCAGGTGAACCGCAAGGGGATCTGTTGGCTGTGCGGGTATGGGATCGCAGAGAAAGCGAACGCCGGGCTGTAATGGTTCGGATAGGGGTTGAGACATTACCCCACGGGAAACCGGGCAGACTTCTGCGTGGTCTTTCGTCGCATGAACTCTGACTGAACCTGTCTCAATGATCTTAGAGGCCAGCAGTAGTGGTCTCCAATTAATCCGACCCTGACGGGAACGTCCATTCCCGTCAGGGGATGCGTACGTCTTCTGTCCGGGGAAACTTGAGAGGAAGGCAGCATGATAGAACACAGCCTAAAGGCCGTGTCTGCGCCCTCCGGCGTTCCGCAGCAGTGGCACGACATCGATTGGCGTCGTGTTCAGCGGAATGTTCGGGCAATGCAGGTACGGATTGCGAAGGCTTGTCGGGAAGGCCAATGGCGCAGGGTGAAAGCCTTGCAACGGATGCTGACCCACTCTCGAACGGCCAGATTCTTGGCCGTACGGCGAGTCACTGAAAACCAGGGTAAGCGCACGGCGGGAGTCGACCGCGTGCTCTGGGATACACCCAATGCCAAATGGGAAGCGGCAAACGGGTTGAGGCGCCACGGATATAAGCCACGGCCTTTACGGCGTGTGTTCATTCCGAAGTCGAATGGCAAGGAACGCCCTCTGGGTATTCCAACCATGACTGACAGGGCCATGCAGGCGCTGTATCTGCTGGCTCTGGCGCCCATCGCAGAGACCACGGGAGATCCGAACAGCTACGGCTTTCGGATTGAACGCTCGACGGCGGATGCGATGGGACAGCTGTTCATCTCCCTATCCCAAAAGGCTTCGTCTAAATGGGTATTGGAGGCGGACATCAAAGGCTGTTTCGACCATATCAACCACGACTGGCTGATCGCCAACGTCCCCACGGACAAAACGATCCTCAGGAAATGGTTGAAAGCTGGCGTGATACACAAGGGGCACCTGAGTGCAACGAATGCGGGTACACCACAAGGAGGGATTATCTCTCCCACCTTGGCAAACATGGTGCTGGATGGTCTGGAAACTCAGCTCAAGCAACATCTGGGCGTGACAAGGGCCAAAAAGCTGAAAATCAATGTGGTGCGATATGCGGATGATTTTGTGATCACCGGCAGCTCGAAAGAGATACTGGAGAACGAGGTCAAACCTTGGGTGGAACAGTTCCTCGCGGTGCGAGGGCTGGAGTTATCACTCGAGAAAACCCATGTCATCCATATGGATGAAGGCTTCGACTTTCTGGGATGGAATTTCCGCAAGTACGACGGGAAGCTCCTGATCAAACCAAGCAAGAAGAACGTGCAAACGTTCTATCGCAAGGTAAAAGAAGTCATAAGCACCAAAAAGACGGTAAGGCAGGAGGACCTGATCCGAACGCTGAACCCGATGCTGCGGGGCTGGGCGCTTTATCACCAACCTGTGGTGGCAAAGCAGGCATACAGTCGCATGGATTACCTGATATTCCACGCACTATGGCGCTGGGCCAAACGGCGGCATCCAAACAAGAACGCCTCATGGGTGCGGAGGAAGTATTTCCATGCTCACGAGCAACGTAACTGGGTATTTGCCGTCAAGGTGATGAACAAAAAGGGAGAGTTTGTAACCCTGAAGCTGTACTCGATAGCCGAAACATCCATCGAACGCCACAAAAAGGTGAGCGGAGGGTACAACCCCTTCGATCCATCAATGGAGGAAATGGGCGAGAAGCTTCGTATGGAACGGATGCTCAAAAAGCTGAAGTACCGAAAGCAGATAATTAGCCTGTTTCAGCAACAACAAGGAAGGTGTGCGTTATGTGGGCAGGAGGTTACCAAAGAAACCGGGTGGCATGACCACCACATCGTTTACCGCACTCAAGGCGGTGACGACTCTTTGGGCAATCGAGTATTGTTACACCCAGTTTGTCACCAGCGGCTCCATGTGTTGGATTTGACAGTGAACAAACCGGCCTCTGATCGAGGCTTAGCGAAGGCTTGAGCCGTATGCGCTGAAAGGCGCACGTACGGTTCTTAGGGGGCCTCATTCCAGCAATGGAGTGGGGCTACCCGACACCCAGCCCCGCCATACCCCGTGCTACCCGCACTCTGCGTTAAACCCACATCCCTGGGTATTCGACCATAATAATTCGCTCCACTGGGGCACATGACTGTCAGGGATTACCGCATGACGACCAGCACAACGTTCAGCGACACCACGCCTGTCCAACCAACCAACTCCGCCACCCGAGTAGCCACCGCGAGTTTCATCGGCACGGCCATCGAGTTCTACGACTTCTACGTCTATGCCACTGCGGCAGCGCTGGTGATCGGTCCGGTGTTCTTTCCGCAGACCTCCGGTACCGCCCAAATGCTGTCGGCGTTCCTCACCTTCGGTATCGCCTTCCTTGCGCGACCACTGGGTTCGGCGCTGTTCGGCCACTTCGGTGACCGCATCGGGCGTAAATCGACACTGGTCGCCTCCCTGCTGCTGATGGGCGTGTGCACCACGTTGATCGGCGTGCTGCCGGGTTACGACAGCATTGGCGCCTGGGCGCCGATCCTGCTTTGCGTGCTGCGCTTCGGCCAAGGCCTGGGGCTGGGCGGTGAATGGGGCGGTGCCGCATTGCTGGCCACGGAGAACGCGCCCAAAGGCAAGCGCGCCTGGTACGGCATGTTTCCGCAACTCGGCCCATCGATCGGATTTCTGGCGGCCAACGGCCTGTTCCTGACCCTGGCCATGAGCCTCAACGACGAGCAGTTCCGTTCGTGGGGCTGGCGGATTCCGTTCCTGCTCAGTGCCGCGCTGGTGATGGTGGGCCTGTATGTACGCCTCAAGCTCCACGAAACCCCGGTATTCGCCAATGCCATGGCTCGTCAGGAACGGGTGAAGATCCCGCTGGTCGAGCTGTTCAGCCAATACTGGGCGCCGATGCTGCTGGGTGCCGGCTCGATGGTGGTGTGTTACGCGCTGTTCTACATCTCGACAGTGTTTTCGCTGAGCTATGGTGTTTCGACGCTCGGCTACACCCGCGAAACCTTCCTCGGTCTGCTGTGTTTCGCGGTGCTGTTCATGGCGGCCGCGACACCGCTATCGGCTTGGGCCAGTGATCGTTTCGGGCGCAAACCGGTGCTGATCATCGGCGGCGTGCTGGCGATTCTGTCCGGATTCCTGATGGAACCGCTGCTGACCCAAGGCTCGACCTGGGGTGTGGCGCTGTTCCTGTGCATCGAACTGTTTCTGATGGGCGTGACGTTTGCGCCGATGGGCGCGCTGCTGCCGGAGCTGTTCCCGACCCACGTGCGCTATACCGGCGCGTCGGCGGCCTACAATCTGGGCGGCATTGTCGGAGCCTCAGCGGCGCCGTTCTTTGCGCAAAAACTAGTGGCGATGGGCGGTTTGAGTTATGTCGGCGGGTATGTGTCGGGGGCGGCAGTACTCAGTCTGATTGCTGTGCTGTGCCTGAAGGAAACGCGGCATAACGATTTGAATCGGGTTGCCTGATAAAACGCCATCGCGGGCAAGCCCGCTCCCACAGGATTTTCAGGTGTACACAAAATTTGTGATCAACTGAAAACCCTGTGGGAGCGGGCTTGCTCGCGAATGCCGCGCCTCGGTTACAGCTCTACCACAACAGCCTGAGAAGCACGGGTCGCTTTAGCCCGTGCAGCCTCGATCGACTCATCACGCGCCAACGCCACCCCCATCCGACGCTGGCCATTGACCTCAGGCTTGCCGAACAGACGCAACGCGGTATCCGGCTCGCTCAGCGCAGCGCCCAAATTGGCGAATGCGGTCTGAGTCGACTGCCCTTCCACCAGAATCACCGCCGAAGCCGAAGGCCCGAACTGACGAATCAATGGAATCGGCAGGCCCAGGATCGCCCGTGCGTGCAGCGCGAACTGCGACAGGTCCTGGGAAATCAGGGTCACCAGACCGGTGTCATGCGGGCGCGGCGAGACTTCGCTGAACCAGACCTGATCACCTTTGATGAACAACTCGACGCCAAACAGACCACGGCCACCCAAGGCTTCGGTCACCGCTTTGGCAACGCGCTCGGATTCAGCCAGAGCAACCGGGCTCATGGCTTGTGGCTGCCAGGATTCCTGATAGTCGCCCTTCTCCTGACGGTGGCCAACCGGCGCACAGAACGTGGTGCCGCCAACGTGACGCACGGTCAGCAGAGTGATTTCGTAGTCGAAATCGATGAAGCCTTCGATGATCACGCGACCTTTACCGGCGCGGCCACCTTCTTGAGCGTAATCCCAGGCTTTCTGCACGTCATCAACGCTGCGCAGCAGGCTCTGGCCTTTGCCCGAGGAACTCATGACCGGTTTGACCACGCATGGGAAACCCAGATCGTCGACGGCCTTGCTGTAGTCCTCGAAGGTGTCGGCGAAGTAGTACGGCGACGTCGGCAGGCCCAGCTCTTCGGCGGCCAGGCGACGGATACCTTCGCGGTTCATGGTCAGCTGCGCGGCGCGAGCGGTCGGGATCACGGTGAAGCCTTCGGACTCCAGCTCTACCAGGGTCGCGGTGGCGATGGCTTCGATTTCCGGCACGATGAAGTCCGGCTTCTCGGCTTCGATCACTGCACGCAGGGCTGCGCCGTCGAGCATGTTGATCACATGGCTGCGATGGGCAACTTGCATGGCCGGCGCATTGGCGTAGCGATCCACGGCAATCACTTCAACGCCCAGGCGTTGCAGCTCGATCACCACTTCCTTACCCAACTCACCACAACCACACAGCAATACGCGGGTCGCGGTTGGCGACAATGGAGTTCCGATACGGGTCATCTCAGGTCCTCAAGAAGCGGATCATCGAGGGATGCGGTGCCTGGCACGCTTCCCATGGGGAGAAAGCGCGGCATTTTACATGAACCTGAGGCTTTGGCTTCAGCTGACGACGGCCTGATTACGCAAGCGCCAGGCCATGATCAGCCACACGACTGTCACACCTGCGAACTTCGAACCCATGGCGGTGAGGATCACGGCCGGAGTGAACGCATCGATCATGCCGAAGAAGATGAAGGTGTCCAGCGGGATGCTCAGCGCCGAACTTATCCACAGGCGATCATGCAATGGACGCTTGGTGATGCTGAACACCAGCCAGTCGATGCACTCGGACACGGCGAATGCGATCGCGCTGGCCAGTGCGATAGACGGGTCAGAAGTGACATAAGACAGCACCAGCGCCACCAGCATCGCCGCGATCGCGCCGTGGCCGAAACGGGTTTGCACCATGTCCCGCAGCACGAACACCAGACCACCCCAGGCCGACCAGATGATGTCCAGGTGCGGGGCGCTGGAAAAAGCGTAATTGATCAGCACAACGCTGCTGATGTAGGCGATCAGGAAGAGCATGGGGGCGGGAGTACCTGTCGATTTTGGTGCACAGGGTACTTCATCCTCAACGCACAGATCACCTGTGGCGAGGGGGCTTGCCCCCGTTCGGCTGCGCAGCAGTCGTGAAATCAGCAAATGCCATACGCCTGAAAGAATAAAGTCGCAGGTTTAGCGCCGCTTCGCAGCGCAACGGGGGCAAGCCCCCTCGCCACAGAACCGCGTACAACCATCAGGAATCGGATTTGGAGGGCAACATCCAGATCAACCCACTCGACTTCGCCCGCTCATGACACAACCCCAACACCTTGCGCCGCTCTTCGTTGTCCATCCGGCTCCAGCGCGTGATCTCCTCCACCGTGCGCTGACACCCGGTGCAAATGTCATCCTCATCCAGCGCACAAATGTTCACGCACGGCGATGGAACCGGTCGTTCAGTGGTGCTCATTCTTCCTGCTCGACCAGATCGCGGGCGTAACGCTGCGAGTTATGCACATAGTGGGCAGCGCTGGCTTCGAGCATCTTCTTTTGCGGCTCGGTCAACTCGCGCACGACCTTGCCCGGTGAGCCCATGACCAGCGAACCGTCCGGAATTTCCTTGCCCTCCCCGATCAGCGAGTTGGCGCCGATGATGCAGTTCTTGCCGATTTTCGCGCCGTTGAGAATCACCGCATTAATACCGATCAGGCTGTAATCGCCCACCGTACAGCCGTGAAGCATTGCGTTGTGGCCGATGGTCACGCCGGTGCCAATGGTCAGCGGGTAGCCCATGTCAGTGTGCATCACGGTGCCGTCCTGCACATTGCTGTTCTTGCCGATCAGGATCAGTTCGTTGTCGCCCCGCAACACGGCGTTGAACCAGACGTTGGCGCCCTCTTCCAGTTTGACCTTGCCCACCAGCACGGCATTGGGTGCGACCCAACTCTGCGGATGGGTGTCGACGCGGGCGTCGCCCAGGCGGTATTTCATCTTATTGTCCTCAAAGGCTCAGGCAGCCGCAGACTCATGCCATGCGAACGATGGCTTCAGGTGTTGATAAAACTCTTGGGTGGTTGATGCAGGCTGATTTTCGCGTCATAGAGCAGGTTGATCAACTCGACGATCATGATCGCCGTCAGCCCCCAGATCTTGTATTCGCCATAACGGTAGCTTGGCACGTACCAACTGTGGCCCTGATAGTCGATGCGGTGAGTGTGCTCGCGCGGGTCTTTGCGGAAGAACTCCAGCGGCACGCTGAACACCGCGGCGATCTCGGCGTCGTTGGCCTGGTATTCGACAAAATCCGGAATCACGCCGACATAGGGCGTGACCTTGATGCCGTGCAGGGAGATCAGTGGGCTCAGCGGGCCGATCACTTCAACCAGCCCCGGCGGCAGGCCGATTTCTTCTTCGGCTTCGCGCAGGGCGGTAAAAATCAGGTCAGGGTCTTCGGGGTCGCGTCGACCGCCGGGAAAGGCAACTTCGCCGCCATGGGTCGAAAGCCCGCTGGCGCGAAGGGTTAGCACCAGTTCCGGTTCGTCACTGCGCGTGATGGGCACCAATACCGCGGCTTCGGGGAAACGTCGGTCGGTTTCCAGCGTACGCGGCGTGTGATTGCTTACCCGGTGCAGTAGCTCGTCCAGCATGAGTCTTCTCGATCTGTGCCTTACCCTGCATCATGCACCAATCGCATCGGCCGCCCAAGCCCCGAACAGCCTCATGTCGCGAAACGACAACTTGCCGACCGACACCGCTGCACGCCAAGATAGGCGCAGCATTCAGGAACCCAAGCATGAAATTTTGCAGCCAGTGCGGCAACCCGGTAACCCATCGCATTCCCGAAGGCGATTCGCGCCTGCGTTTTGTCTGCGACAGCTGTCATACCATCCATTACCAAAACCCCAATATCGTTGCCGGTTGCGTGCCGGTCTGGGGTTCGAAGGTGTTGCTGTGCCGTCGCGCCATCGAGCCACGGCGCGGTTACTGGACCCTGCCCGCCGGGTTCATGGAAAACGGTGAGACCATCGAGCAGGCCGCCATTCGCGAGACCGCCGAAGAAGCTTGTGCCCGCGTGCGCAACCTGAGTATCTATACGCTGATCGACGTGCCACACATCAGCCAGGTGCATGTGTTCTTTCGCGCCGAGCTGGTGGACCTGGATTTTTCCGCGGGGCCCGAGAGCCTGGAAGTGCAACTGTTCGAAGAAGCCGACATTCCTTGGGGCGAACTGGCTTTCCGCACGGTGGGCCGTACCTTAGAATGCTTCTTCGCTGACCGGCGGACCGAGGTCTACCCCGTGCGGTCCGAATCGATCCCGCCGCTCGTCCAGCCTGCCATCATTTAAAGCTGCTACACATAAAAGCACCTATAAAATAAATAGTCGCGACACCTCTTAGGGATATCGTTTCAATGCGCTGGTTGCTTGCTGTTTTTTGCTTATCGTTCGTCGCTGTCGCCCAGGCTTCCTCCACGGAAACGCTGGACGGCAAGGTCATCGAAAAAGTCCTGGTTCTCAAATCTGCCCACCAGTTGCAGTTGATCAATGACGGCAGGCCGATCAAGACCTATCGCATTTCCCTAGGCAAACGCCCCAAGGGGCCAAAGCTGATGGAGGGTGACAAACGCACCCCCGAAGGCTTTTATTGGGTGGACTGGCGCAAGATCAGCGACCGTTTCAACCTGGCGATGCACATCTCCTACCCCAACATCAGCGACGCCGCCCGTGCCCGGCGCGAAGGCGTCGAGCCTGGCGGCATGATCATGATCCACGGCACCCCGGACACCGAAGACAATCCCGAAGACCTGTTCCATACACTGGACTGGACCGACGGCTGCATCGCCATGCGCAACATGGACATGCGCGAGGTTTGGGGTTTGGTGCCGGACGGCACGATGATTGAAATTCGCCCTTAACGGCAACCTTTAAGGCTGGCGAGGAGCTTTTGTGGCGAGGGGGTTGCCTGTGGTGATCTGCCCCCAAAATCAGGATTGATATCCAACTTTTTGGTACAGATCAAAGTGTGGGAGCGGGTTTGCCCGCGAAGAGGCCCGCACAACCAATGAAAATCTCAAAGCCCGCTGACCGTCACAGGTCCAGCGGGCTTTTTTCATTGTGCTACCCCTGCGGGTCCAGATGATCCAACACACGATTCACCGACAACTCCGCCAACGAAATCATCTGCTGAATGCCCAAGGCCAGATTGCACGCCGGCCCAGTGAGGTCGTACGCCAACTCACTGGCCATGACATTCGCCGAAGCCAGGGTTTCACAGGCATGGGCCAGCAGGGTTTCGGAATCTACGTTGGGCGCGACGACGAAAATCGTACTTGGACGCTGGCCGGCTTCGGCCTTCTTCTGGGAAGGTGGCGCCAGATAGTGATCGAGTGCACGGATTGCGGCGTCGTGGAGCTTTTTGGAATTAAGGCAGGCGTAGGGGGAAACGGATTCGTTTTCCATGTTTGTTTCTAAATCTGTTTCTACGTCTGTTTCTACGTCTGTTTCTGGAGGATTTGGGCTGTCTTTGATCATTGTGAAACTCCTAACAAAAAGTTGGAGCTACCAGCATCACTTGCAGATGATGGGTGGCAGCTGTGCGCGGGTCTGCAAGACCGAGTTGTTAGGCCCTCGGCAGACCCGAAGGTCTCCCGCACACAGCCACCATAAATCGATGACCATTGATTTAAGCGCCACGATTATAGGTGCGCTTAAAGGTGTCTAACAAACTATCGGCGGGCTTGCAGTCCCGGTCACTGAATTGGCAGCGACAGCCAAAGGTTAGAGAGTCCACTTCCGACGGACAACCTGAAAAACTTGTGGGAAGGTTCTGATGTTTTTTCTGATCAATAAACATCGTTGCCTGTAAGGCCGTCATCGCGAGCAGGCTCGCTCCCACAGTGGGTTGGCGTACATCCGGGGGGAGATTGGTTGGCTGTGAGGCCGCCTTCGCGGGCAAGCCTCGCTCCTACAATTGAGCCGTGTGCATCTTCGAGAGATTGGTTGGCTGTCAGACCGCCTTCGCGAGCAAGCCCGCACACTCAATCAACAAGAACCTGGTCGGCTCCAAGGCCGCCACGCCCTAAAATCGCAGCCAATAAAAAACCCGCTGAAATCACTTTCAGCGGGTTTCTCATTTTCAGCGGCCAGGAAGATCAGAAATCCTCTAACCGCCATACCTCATAAGCCGGCGTCTCATAGGGATGGCTCTCTTTCAGAGCCACCACCACCGCCCGAATCAACTCATCGCTGACCACCAGCTCAACCTTCCATTCTTCAACCTGCTCGACCTGCCCCGCTTCACCAATAAACGGCTGACTGCCATCCAAAGGTCGAAACTGACCCAACCCGAACACCTGCCACGCGCAGTGATCATAAGCCCCGATCCGCCCGCCACCGGCAGCGAACACAGCACTCTTGACCACCTCGACATGACTGGCCGGAACAAAAAAACTGAGCTTGTACACGGCAATCAGCTCCCCGCTCTTAGTTAACCCAAACGCGAGCGTTACGGAACATACGCATCCAAGGTGCGTCTTCGTTCCAGTCTTCCGAACGCCACGAGTTCTGCACGGCGCGGAACACACGCTCCGGGTGCGGCATCATGATGGTCACGCGCCCGTCGCGGCTGGTCAAACCGGTGATCCCGCGCGGCGAGCCGTTCGGGTTGGCCGGGTAGTTCTCGGTGACCTTACCGTGGTTGTCGACAAAACGCATCGCCACGCAACCCGACAGATCGGCTTCCAGCAACGCTTCTTCGCTGGCGAATTCGGCATGACCTTCACCGTGAGCAATAGCGATCGGCATACGCGAACCGGCCATGCCCTGCAGGAAGATCGAGTTCGACTCCTGGATCTGCACCATGGCAACGCGAGCTTCGAACTGCTCGGAACGGTTACGCACGAAGTGCGGCCAGAACTCGCTGCCCGGGATCAGCTCGTGCAGGTTGGACATCATCTGGCAACCGTTGCACACGCCGAGGGTGAAGCTGTCATTACGTTCGAAGAAGCCCTGGAAGGCATCGCGAGCGCGGCTGTTGAACAGTGCGGACTTGGCCCAGCCTTCGCCGGCGCCCAACACGTCGCCGTAAGAGAAACCGCCGCAAGCCACCAGACCTTTGAACTCGTTCAGGTCGACACGGCCGGCCAGAATGTCGCTCATGTGCACGTCGATCGCGTTGAAACCGGCGCGGTCGAACGCAGCCGCCATTTCCACCTGACCGTTGACGCCCTGCTCACGCAGCACGGCAACCTGTGGGCGGATGCCTTTCTTGATGTAAGGCGCGGCGACGTCCTGGTTGACGTCGTAGCTGAGCTTGACGCTCAGGCCCGGGTTGTCTTCTTCCAGCAGCACGTCGAACTCTTGTTCGGCGCAGTCGGCGTTATCACGCAGACGCTGGATCTGGTAGCTGGTCTCGGCCCACTGACGTTGCAGCAGACGACGCTGACCTTCGAACACGGTGTCGCCGTTGAAGGTGATGCTGATCTCGCCGTTGTTCATCGGCTGACCGATCACCGACACGCAGTCACCCAGGCCAGCTGCGCTGAACTGCGCGAGGATGTCCGGAGTGGCGTCCTGGCGAACCTGGATCACAGCACCCAGTTCTTCGTTGAACAGGATCGCGGCGATGTCGGCGGAGGTTTCTGCCAGACCGTCGAGGTTCAGGCTCAGGCCGCAATGACCGGCGAAGGCCATTTCCACGACGCTGGTCAGCAGACCACCGTCGGAACGGTCGTGATAAGCCAGCAAGTGACCGTCGGCGTTGAGACCCTGGATCACGGCGAAGAAGGCTTTCAGGTCTTCGGCGTCATCGACGTCCGGTGCCTGCTTGCCAAGTTTGCCGTGAACCTGAGCGAGGATCGAAGCGCCCATGCGGTTCTGACCGCGACCGAGGTCGATCAGGATCAGGTCGGTGGTGCCCTTGTCCATGCGCAGTTGCGGGGTCATGGTCTGACGGATGTCAGCCACTGGGGCGAAGCCGGTCACGATCAGCGACATCGGCGACGTCACCGTCTTGTCGACGCCTTCGTCGTTCCAGCGGGTGGCCATGGACATCGAGTCCTTGCCTACCGGAATGGTGATGCCGAGGTCCGGGCACAATTCCATGCCGACCGCTTTCACGGTGTCGTACAGACGCGCGTCTTCACCCGGGTGACCGGCGGCGGACATCCAGTTCGCCGACAGTTTGATGTCGGAGATTTTGGCAATGCGCGACGCCGCGATGTTGGTCAGGGTTTCGCCGATGGCCATGCGACCCGACGCCGGAGCGTCCAGCAGAGCCAGCGGAGTACGCTCGCCCATGGCCATGGCTTCACCGGTGTAGACGTCGAAGCTGGTAGCGGTGACGGCAACGTCAGCCACCGGAACCTGCCACGGGCCGACCATCTGATCACGGGCCACGAGGCCAGTGATGGTACGGTCGCCGATGGTGATCAGGAAGCTTTTGCTGGCCACGGCCGGGTGATGCAGAACGCGCTCGACGCAGTCGGCGATCTCGAGGGTCGACGGATCGAAATCATCGCCCAGCTCGTTTTCGCGAACCGCCGAACGGTGCATGCGCGGGGCTTTGCCCAGCAGCACTTCGAGCGGCATGTCCACCGGGCTGTTGCCGAAGTGGCTGTCGGTCACGGTCAGTTGCGGTTCGGCAGTGGCTTCGCCGACCACGGCAAACGGGCAACGCTCACGTTCGCAGATCGCCTGGAAGCGTTCGAAGTCCGCAGGTCCCACCGCCAGAACGTAGCGTTCCTGGGATTCGTTACTCCAGATTTCGTGCGGGGCCATGCCCGGCTCGTCGTTTGGAATGTTGCGCAGCTCGAAGCGACCGCCACGGTTGCCGTCGTTGACCAGTTCCGGGAAGGCGTTGGACAGACCGCCCGCGCCGACGTCATGGATGAAGCTGATCGGGTTTTTATCACCCAACTGCCAGCAACGGTCGATGACTTCCTGGCAACGACGTTCCATTTCCGGGTTTTCGCGCTGTACCGATGCGAAGTCCAGATCCGCCGAACTGGTGCCGGTGGCCATGGAAGAGGCAGCACCGCCGCCCAGGCCGATGAGCATTGCCGGGCCGCCGAGCACGATCAGCTTGGAGCCAACGGTGATCTCGCCTTTCTGTACGTGTTCGGCACGGATGTTACCCATGCCGCCAGCCAGCATGATCGGCTTGTGGTAACCGCGAACTTCGTCGCCACGCGGGGTGGTGATCGATTGTTCGAAGGTACGGAAATAACCGGTCAGGGCCGGACGACCGAATTCGTTGTTGAACGCGGCGCCACCCAGCGGGCCTTCGATCATGATGTCCAGCGCGGTAACGATGCGCTCAGGCTTGCCGTACGGCACTTCCCATGGCTGTTCGAAACCCGGGATTTGCAGGTTGGACACGGTAAAACCGGTGAGGCCAGCCTTTGGCTTGGCGCCGCGACCGGTTGCACCTTCGTCGCGAATCTCACCGCCGCTACCGGTGGACGCGCCCGGGAACGGGGCAATCGCGGTCGGGTGGTTGTGAGTTTCGACTTTCATCAGGATGTGCACCGGTTCCTGCACCGCGCCGTACTGGCGGGTTTCAGGGTCCGGGAAGAAACGGCCGGCGACGGAGCCAACGATTACCGAGGCGTTGTCCTTATAAGCCGACAGAACACCTTCGCTGTGCATCTGATAGGTGTTCTTGATCATGCCGAACAGGCTTTTTTCCTGGCTCTGACCGTCGATGTCCCAACTGGCGTTGAAGATCTTGTGACGGCAGTGCTCGGAGTTTGCCTGGGCAAACATCATCAGTTCGATGTCGTGCGGGTTGCGCTTCAAGCCAACGAAGGCTGCGACCAGGTAGTCGATCTCGTCTTCGGCCAGGGCCAGGCCTAGCTCGGTGTTGGCTTTTTCCAGCGCGGCGCGGCCGCCACCCAACACGTCGATCGCGGTCAGGGGCTTGGGTTCGGCGTGGCTGAACAGGCCGGCGGCTTGTTCAAGGTTGTCCAATACGATCTGGGTCATGCGGTCATGCAAGGCGTCTGCAATCAGCTGCGCTTCGGCGTCGCTGAACTGGCCGGCGACGTAGAACGCGATACCGCGCTCCAGGCGCTGGACTTTGGTCAGGCCACAGTTGCGAGCGATGTCGCTGGCTTTACTGGACCACGGCGAGATAGTGCCGAAACGTGGCAACACCAGAAACAGACGACCGGTTGGCTCTTGTACTGGAACGCTTGGGCCGTACTTCAGAAGGCGCGCGAGCACCTGCTGTTCGTCGCCGGTCAGGACGCCGGTAACTTCGGCGAAGTGAGCGAATTCAGCATACAAGCCGCTGACAGCCGGAACCTTCTGGCTCAGTTGCTCAAGGAGTTTGCTGTGGCGAAAGGCAGAAAGGGCAGGAGCGCCGCGCAGGATCAACATCTTCGGGACAGCCTCGGGAAGGGGTGTGCTTTGAGGCCGTGCATTCTAGCCTAAACCGCCCGCGACATCACCCGAAACGGTACGCACGGCTGTACCCGAACGTCGGGCCGGGTTTTCGGGCCCTGAACAAGCGTGCGCCGAGGGTTATTTTTTATCTCACAAAATGCTGTTCGGGCCCATTCCTGCGGGCTCCAAGCGGGTTTTAGACTCTCTAGCAGACAAGCCCTTCGCTGTCGAGATATGGCGCTCGTGGTCCTTTGCGTATACTGCGCAGATGTTTTCCCCAACGGCTTTGCGTCCGCGGTACGCCAAATGGCTGATCGCAACCGGACTCTTCCTGGTGCTCGGTGGCTGTGTTGATAAACCCAACACGCTGGAGCGCGTAAAGGAGGATGGCGTGCTGCGGGTGGTTACCCGTAACAGTCCCGCCACCTACTTTCAGGATCGCAACGGTGAAACCGGCTTCGAATACGAGCTGGTGAAGCGCTTTGCCGAGGATCTGGGGGTCGAGCTCAAGATCGAAACTGCCGACAACCTCGACGACCTGTTCAATCAGGTGGGCAAGCCCAATGGCCCGGTGCTGGCTGCTGCCGGCCTGGTCAGCAGCGAAGAACGAAAAAAACAGGTGCGATTTTCCCACTCCTATCTCGAAGTCACTCCACAGATCATCTACCGCAACGGCCAGTCACGGCCGACCGACGCAGGCGATCTGGTCGGCAAGAAGATCATGGTGCTCAAGGGCAGCACCCACGCCGAGCAATTGGCAGAGCTGAAAAAGAAATATCCCGGCATTGAATACGAAGAATCCGACGCGGTTGAAGTCGTCGACTTGCTGCGCATGGTCGACGAAGCCCAGATCGATCTGACCCTGGTCGATTCCAACGAAGTCGCGATGAACCAGGTGTACTTCCCCAACGTGCGGGTCGCCTTCGATCTCGGTGACGCCAGCAATCAGAGCTGGGCCGTGGCCGCCGGCGAAGACAACAGCCTGCTCAACGAGATCAACGCCTACCTCGACAAAGTGAAGAAAAACGGCACCCTGCAACGCCTCAAGGATCGCTATTACGGGCACGTCGATGTACTCGGTTACATGGGCGCCTATACCTTCGCCCAGCATCTGCAGCAGCGGCTGCCCAAATACGAACAGCATTTCAAGACGTACGCCAAGAAAGAGAAAGTCGACTGGCGCCTGCTGGCGGCGATCGGTTATCAGGAATCGCTGTGGCAAGCGGCGGTCACGTCCAAGACCGGCGTGCGCGGATTGATGATGCTGACCCAGAACACGGCGCAAGCCATGGGCGTGTCCAATCGACTCGATCCCAAGCAGAGCATCATGGGTGGGGCAAAGTACCTGGCCTATATGAAAGAGCAACTGGATGAGTCGATCCAGGAGCCGGATCGTACGTGGTTCGCGCTCGCAGCCTACAACGTTGGCAGCGGTCACCTGGATGACGCGCGCAAACTGGCGGCCAAGGCAGGGTTGAACCCGGACAAGTGGCTGGACGTGAAGAAAATCCTGCCGCGCCTGTCGCAGAAACAGTGGTACAGCAAGACTCGTTACGGCTACGCCCGGGGCGGCGAGCCGGTGCATTTCGTGGCGAACATCCGTCGTTACTACGACATCCTGACGTGGGTCACGCAGCCGCAGCTGGAAGGCAATCAGGTCGCTGAAGGCAACCTGCATGTGCCGGGGGTCGACAAGACCAAGCCGAGCCAGGAAACCCCACCGCTTTAAATCTTCGCAGCCTTCAAAGACGCCATCGCGGGCAAGCCACGCTCCCACAGATCCGCGTCGAATATTCAACTGTCGTTCAACTCGGACCTGTGGGAGCGTGGCTTGCCCGCGATGGCAGCGCCGCCGATCTAACCTTTTATCGCAGCGGCCAGAATCAACGCCTTCATCTCCGAAACAGCCGACTTGAACCCGACGAACAACGCATGGGCTACCAGCGCATGGCCGATGTTCAGTTCATTGATGCCCTTGATCGCCGCAACAGCCTCGACGTTGTGATAGTGCAGACCGTGACCGGCGTTGACGATCAGCCCCTGGGCCAGACCAAATGCCACGCCATCGGCCACGCGCTTGAGCTCTTCAGCGACTTCGGTCGGCGTCTCGGCGTCCGCATAACGCCCGGTGTGCAATTCAATGGCCGGTGCACCAACACGGCGGGATGCTTCGATCTGCCGCTCGTCCGCGTCGATGAACAGCGATACTTCACAGCCGATCTTCGCCAGGCGATCCACCGCAGCCTTGATCCGCGCCTCCTGCCCTGCCACGTCCAGACCGCCTTCGGTGGTCAGCTCCTGACGGGTTTCCGGGACCAGGCAAATGTGCGCCGGGCGGATGCGTTCGGCGAACGACATCATTTCTTCGGTGACGCCCATTTCGAAATTCATGCGGGTTTGCAGCACGTCCTTGAGCAGCAACACGTCGCGCTCCTGAATATGCCGACGGTCTTCGCGCAAATGCACGGTGATGCCGTCAGCGCCCGCCTCTTCCGCGTCCAGCGCTGCCTTGACTGGATCCGGGTAGCGAGTACCCCGGGCCTGACGCAGGGTGGCAACGTGGTCGATGTTCACGCCAAGAAGAATGCGATTGCTGGTGGTCACGGAAGCGCTCCTGAAAACAAGGGAAAGTTCGGTGCACAGCATACACGGGGAGCCTGGGTCTGTTGACGCAAGCATCAACAGTTCCTATGGCTTGCGAAACTATGGCTTACGAAACAACTCGCGACTGACTAGAGGACGACCGCCCAGATGAACGGCCAGCGCCTGACGCATCAAGCGCTTGGCAGCGGACAGCGCTCCGGGCGCGGACCAGTCGGCATCGGCCATGGCCAGCAATTCAGTGCCGTTGAACAGACCCGGTTGCAGCAGATAGACCCGTTCCAGGCCTGCATCCACTTGTAAGCGGTAGAGGCCATCCGGCGCGATGGGGTCGCCATGGATATCAGTGTTCAAGGCGAAACCGTAACCGAGGTCGTCGAGCAAACGCCATTCGAAGGAGCGCAGCAATGGCTCCAATGGACGGCCTTCGGCCAGGGCGAGCAAGGTCGCGGCGTAGTGATCGAAGACTGCGGGATGGGGGTCTTCGGCGGGCAGCAGACGGATCAGCAACTCGTTGAGGTAGAGACCGCTGAACAGCGCCTCGCCGTTGAGCCAGGTGGAAACACCGGCGCTTTCCATGCGACCGACGTTTTTCAATTCACCCCGCCCACGGAATTCGACTTCCAGCGGCACAAACGGTCGCGCCAGGGTTCCAGCCTTGCCCCGCGCGCTGCGCAACACCGCCCGTAGCCGACCTTGCGGCGTAAGGAAATCCACCAGCGCACTGCTTTCGCGGTAGGCGCGGGAGTGGAGGACGTACGCGGGTTGGCCGGTTGGCGCGGTGTTCGACATGGAAATCGCAGTTCTCAATGAAGGAGCGCAGTTTTACAAACAACCCAAAACCAATGTGGGAGCGGGCTTGCCCGCGATGGCGGACTTACATTCAACATCTCTGCTGAATGTTACATCCTCATCGCGGGCAAGCCCGCTCCCACAGGGTTCTACGGTGCAGCGCAGACCGGGTTTACAGATCGCCGTAACCCAGCGAACGCAACGCACGTTCGTCATCGGACCAGCCGCCCTTAACCTTGACCCACAGGTTGAGCATGATCTTGGAGTCGAACAGCAGCTCCATGTCCTTGCGCGCCTCGGTGCCGATGCGCTTGATGCGCTCGCCCTTGTCGCCAATGATGATTTTCTTCTGGCCGTCACGTTCGACGAGGATCAACGCATGGATGTGCAGGGTTTTGCCCTGCTGCTTGAACTCTTCGATTTCCACGGTGATCTGGTACGGCAGCTCGGCGCCCAACTGGCGCATGATTTTCTCGCGCACCAGTTCGGCGGCAAGGAAGCGGCTGCTGCGGTCAGTGATCTGATCTTCCGGGAAGAAGTGATCGTTTTCCGGCAGGTGCTCGGCGATCACTCGTTCCAGCGCGTCCAGGTTGTGCCCGTGCTGGGCCGAGATCGGCATGATCTGCGCGTTCGGCAGCTGTTCCTGCAACCAGCTCAGGTGCGGCATCAGCTCGGATTTGTCTTCGATACGGTCGGTCTTGTTCAGCGCCACGATCAGCGGGCCGGTCACG
Source organism: Pseudomonas sp. TE12508 (assembly GCF_056279485.1). NCBI lineage: Bacteria > Pseudomonadati > Pseudomonadota > Gammaproteobacteria > Pseudomonadales > Pseudomonadaceae > Pseudomonas > Pseudomonas sp. TE12508. The sequence continues at coordinate 172,429 of NZ_JBWCCN010000011.1, forward strand.
TATTGAACGCGCTCGAGGACCATCTGGTCTTCGTCGGTCCACTTGGTGCGGTCAACCACGAAGATCACCACGTCGACGTCTTTCAACGCCGCCGAAGCGGTCTTGTTCATGTAGCGGTTCAGGGCCTTTTCGCCGCCCTTGTGCATGCCCGGGGTGTCGACGTAGATCGCCTGAACGGCGCCTTCGGTCTTGATGCCGAGCATGTTGTGACGGGTGGTCTGCGGCTTGCGCGAGGTAATCGCCAGCTTCTGACCCAGAATGTGGTTCAGCAGCGTGGACTTGCCCACGTTGGGACGGCCGACGATGGCAACATAGCCACAGCGAGTTGCGGTTGAATCAGTCATTGCCATTCTCCACACCCAGGGCAATCAGTGCTGCGGCGGCCGCTACCTGTTCGGCAATACGACGACTCACACCCTGACCTCGGCTTTTTTCATTCAGTAAGATGATTTCACATTCGACGAAGAACGTCCGGCAATGCGGCTCACCCTGGATATCCACCACTTCGTAACGCGGCAGCTCACAACCACGGGACTGCAGGAATTCCTGCAGGCGGGTTTTCGGATCTTTATTGGTGTCGACCAGCGTCAAGCCTTCGAACTCTCCGGCCAGCCAGGCCAGCACGCGCTCGCGCGCCATGTCCATGCCGGCGTCCAGGTAGATCGCACCAATCAGCGCTTCCAGGGCATCGGCCAGAATCGATTCGCGACGGAAACCACCGCTTTTCAATTCACCGGAGCCCAGGCGCAGATATTCGCCCAGATCGAAACCACGGGCCAGTACGGCCAGGGTTTCACCTTTCACCAAGCGGGCGCGCAAACGCGACAACTGGCCTTCGCGGGCCAGCGGGAAGCGATCGAACAGCGCCTCGCCAGCGACGAAGTTGAGGATGGCATCACCGAGGAACTCCAGGCGTTCATTGTTGCGCCCGGCAAAGCTGCGGTGAGTCAGGGCCAGGACCATCAGCTCCTGGTCTTTGAAGGTGTAGCCGAGCTGACGCTCTAGACGGCTTAAGGAGACGCTCACGGTTTACCCACGCTGAGTTCGTGGCTGGATTCCACCGCCATCGCCGTGGTGCGGCGCAGGCTTGGGACAATTAACGCTGTGTTCAAAAATAACGTCCTGAATATCGTTGTTTTCATGCGTCCGGTGCCGATTATGCCGACTCCAGAAATGCATTCGGCGCTGTGTTCAACAGCGCCGTGTGTGATTACTTGATCAGGCCAACCCGCGAGAAATTCGGCAGGTGACTGAGTTTGGGTTCCGGCCAGCTCATCCAGACTGCGAAGGCCTTGCCGACGATATTCTTGTCGGGAACCATGCCCAGCAGATTCTTGGGAATACTCGGATCATCCCAGTAGCGACTGTCATTCGAGTTGTCGCGGTTGTCGCCCATCATGAAGTAGTGCCCGGCAGGCACGGTCCACGAACGATCCGGCGCTGCGCGGTAGCGGCTCATTTCCTTGCGGATAAGGTGCTCGGCAATGCCGAGTTTTTCCTTGTAGAGCTCGGCGCTGCCCAACGTGCCCGGCTCGGAGCCGACCAGTTGTTCGGCGATCGATTCACCGTTGACGAACAGACGCTTGTCTGCGGTATAGCGAATCTGGTCACCCGGCAGGCCAACCACACGTTTGATGTAATTGACGTTCGGGTCGCTCGGGTAGCGGAACACCATCACATCACCGCGCTGCGGATCACCGACTTCGATGACTTTCTTGTCGATCACCGGCAGGCGGATCCCGTAAGAAAATTTGTTCACCAGAATGAAGTCGCCGACGTCCAGGGTCGGTTTCATCGAGCCGGAAGGAATCTGGAACGGTTCCACCAGGAACGAACGCAGCACCAGTACGATGAACAACACCGGGAAGAACGACTTGCCGTATTCGACCAGCAGCGGCTCTTTGTTCAGTTTCTCGACTACCACCATGTCAGCCTGGCTGACGCTACCCTGGTAAGAGTTAATGGCAGCCCGGCGCCGTGGCGCCAGGAACAGCAGATCGAGCAACGCCAACAGGCCGCAGACGAACACGGCGATGACCAGCAACAGCGGGAAATTTAGTGACATAGGACCTAACTATCCAACCTGAGCACTGCAAGGAAGGCTTCTTGTGGAATCTCCACGTTACCGACCTGCTTCATGCGTTTCTTACCGGCCTTTTGCTTTTCCAGCAGCTTTTTCTTACGGCTGACGTCACCACCGTAGCATTTGGCCAATACGTTCTTTCTGAGCGCCTTGACGGTTGTCCGCGCCACAATCTGCCCGCCAATGGCGGCCTGGATTGCCACGTCGAACATCTGCCGCGGAATCAGTTCCTTCATCTTCTCGGTCAACTGGCGACCTTTGTAGTGCGCATTGTCACGGTGCACGATCAACGCCAGGGCGTCGACCTTGTCGCCGTTGATCAGCACGTCCAGTTTCACCAGACTAGCCGATTGGTAACGATCGAAATGGTAATCCAGCGAAGCATAGCCACGGCTGGTGGATTTCAGACGGTCGAAGAAGTCGAGGACCACTTCGTTCATCGGCAAATCGTATGTCACTTGTACCTGGGTACCGAGGAACAGCATGTCGTGCTGCACGCCACGCTTTTCGATACACAGGGTAATGACGTTACCCAGGTGCTCTTGCGGCACAAGGATATTGGCCCGCACGATCGGCTCACGCATGTCTTCGATCGACGACAGGTCCGGGAGCTTGGACGGGTTATCGACATAGATCGTCTCGCCGGTCTTGAGCAGCAGCTCGAAGATTACCGTCGGCGCCGTGGTGATCAGGTCCAGGTTGTATTCGCGCTCCAGGCGCTCCTGGATGATTTCCATGTGCAGCATGCCGAGGAAGCCGCAACGGAAGCCGAAACCCAGTGCGTCTGAGCTTTCCGGTGTGTATTGCAGCGACGAATCGTTGAGGGTGAGCTTTTGCAGCGCCTCGCGGAAGTCTTCGAAGTCGTCGGAGCTGACCGGGAACAAACCGGCGTACACCTGCGGCTGAATGCGTTTGAAGCCTGGCAGCACATCGACGTCCGGCGTCGAGCTCAAGGTCAGGGTATCGCCCACTGGCGCACCGTGAATGTCCTTGATGCTGGCGATGATGAAGCCCACTTCACCGGCCTTCAGGTCGACGGTAGGGGTGTGTTTCGGATTGAATACACCGACGCTGTCCACCAGGTGGATCTTGCCGGTGGACTTGACGAGGATCTTGTCGCCCTTCTTCACACGACCGTGACGCACGCGAACCAGGGATACAACGCCCAGGTAGTTGTCGAACCAGGAGTCGATGATCAACGCTTGCAGCGGATCTTCGTAGTTGCCGGTCGGCGCGGGAATGGTGTGAACCAGACGTTCGAGCACTTCGTCGACGCCCAGGCCAGTCTTGGCACTGCACTCGACCGCATCGGTGGCATCGATGCCGATGATTTTTTCGATTTCTTCTTTGACGCGGTCCGGATCGGCCTGAGGCAGGTCGATCTTGTTCAGGACCGGCATGACTTCCAGGCCCTGCTCGATCGCCGTGTAGCAGTTGGCAACCGACTGCGCTTCAACGCCCTGACCGGCATCGACCACCAGCAACGCACCTTCACAGGCCGCCAGCGACCGGCTGACTTCGTAGGTGAAGTCGACGTGGCCGGGGGTGTCAATGAAGTTCAGCTGGTACTTGATGCCATCGCGGGCGGTGTAATAAAGGGTGACGCTGTGGGCCTTGATGGTGATCCCGCGTTCACGTTCCAGGTCCATGGAGTCCAGCACCTGGGCTTCCATTTCGCGCTCGGCAAGGCCGCCGCACATCTGGATGAAGCGATCGGCCAGCGTCGACTTGCCATGGTCAATGTGGGCGATGATGGAGAAATTGCGGATATGACTCAAATCACTCACGGATCAACACTCAAAAAGGCTGCAGGCATAGCCCGCCGAAAAATAGCCGGGAATTGTACCTGATCCACGACGCAAGCGTCACGTTCGCAGGTCAGACGGCGCGTACAAAAACGCCCCGGTCTTGCGACAGGGGCGTTTTGAGTGACAAGCCTTTCGGGAATAACCCGCGATCAACCGGCCCGGCGCAACAACCAGACCCCGGCCAGGGCACAGACTCCGGCCGGCACCAGCACCGCAAACAGCGGCGAGAAACCGAATACCAGGCTCGAAGGACCGAGCAAATCCTGGACGATGCGGAAGGTGAAGCCCACCAACACACCAGTAAAGACCCGCTGACCGAGGGTCACCGAACGCAACGGGCCGAAGATGAAGGAAATCGCCATCAACACCAATGCAGCGGTCACCAGCGGCTGCAACACCTTGACCCAAAATGCCAGCCAGTAACGACCGTTGCTCAGACCCTGGTCAGCCAGGTAGTGGATGTAACTCCACAGACCGGTGATCGACAGTGATTCAGGCGCCATCACCACAGTGCTCAGCAATTGCGGGCTCAGCGCTACCTCCCAACGCTCCACCGGAGTCGTCACCACTTCGGTGTTCTTTTCATGGAACAACGTGGTCGTGACGTCGCTCAGTTGCCAGTGATCCGTGTCGAATTCCGCGCGTTTGGCGAAGCTCGAAGACAGGATGTGGCGCTGATCATCGAAGCGATAACGGGTCACGCCGTACAGCAGACCATTGGGTTGCACGGAGTTGACGTGAATGAACTCGTCACCCTGACGGTGCCACAGACCATGCTTGGCGCTTTGCGCATCGCCACTGCCCTGGGCCAGCGAGCGGTTGGCCTGAGCGGTGACCTCTGTTGCCGGCGCGACGTATTCACCGATCACCAGCCCCACCACCATCAAAAGCAGCATCGGCTTCATGACAGCCCAGACGATCCGCCCGAGCGACACGCCCGCAGCGCGCATGATGGTCAGTTCGCTGTGGCTGGCCAGGCTGCCGAGGCCGATCAGGCAACCGATCAGCGCCGCCATTGGCAACATGTCGTACAGACGGCGCGGCGCAGTCAGCAACACATAGCTCAGGACATCCGCCAACGTGTAGGTATCGCTGACGTCGCCCATCTCATCGATGAAGGCAAACAACGTTGCCAGACCCAGAATGATCCCCAGTACCGCCAGGATCGCCATGAACACGCTGCTACCAATGTAGCGATCGAGCTTATCCACGGGCCACCTCCAGCGCACTGCGGCGACTCGCCATCTTCAAGCGCAACGGCTCCCAGTACAGCAAGCCCAGGCCGATGGCCAGGAAGATCGCATGCACCCACCACAAGCCCAATGCCGCCGGAATCTTGCCCTTTTCGAGGGCGCCGCGAGCGGCAATCAGGATGGTCAGGTAAGCCATATAAAGAAGAATCGCCGGCAGCAGCTTGAGGAAACGGCCCTGACGCGGGTTGACCCGCGACAGCGGCACCGCCATCAGGGTCACGATGAAGACCAGCAATGGCAGCGACAGACGCCATTGCAATTCGGTGCGCGAGCGGATGTCGTCACTGCCCAACAGGGAGCGGGTGGTCATCGCATCGCGATCGGTGACTTCGTCGCTGACGTCCGGCTTGGGCAGCAATACGCCGTACTCGTCGTATTTGATGGCGCGGTAATCGGCCTGACCCGGATTACCGTCATAGCGATAGCCGTTGTCGAGAATCAGATACCGATTGCCGTCGGGGCGAATTTCCTGACGGCCCTTCTCGGCCACCAATACGGAAATCCCGCGGTCCTTTTTGTCGGAATTCACATTCTTTTGCGAAATGAACACGCCGCCCAGATTGACGCGATCATCCGACAATTGCTCGGTGTAGGTCACCCGGGTACCGTCGCGCAAAGCCTGGAAGCGGCCGGGCTCAAGGGTATCGAATTCCGTCAGTGCGTCCTGCTTGTTCAGCAGCAGCTGGAACTGATTGGCACCTTGTGGCGCCAGGCTCAGGCTCAGCCAAGCCACCACCAGCGCAACCAGCGTGGCCGGAAACAAGGTGATGCGAAACAGTCGCTGCTGGCTCATGCCGGTGGCCGACAGCACGGTCATTTCGCTGTCGAGGTACAGACGACCGTAGGCCAGCAGGATGCCGAGAAACAGCCCCAAAGGCAGGATCAACTGCAGGAAACCTGGCAGACGAAAGCCCATGATCAGGAACAGTGAGCCCGGATCCAGGGCGCCAGAGGCCGCTTGGGCGAGGTACTTGATGAAGCGTCCGCTCATGATGATGACCAGCAGCACGGCGCTGACGGCGCTCAAGGTCAACAGGACTTCGCGGGAAAGATAACGGAAGACAATCAAACCAGACACTCCAGGGTTGTCAGGCTAAGCGGCCAAACAAACAAACGTATCGGTCGGCCCGCAGGGCAGAGCCGCCGAAAAAGATGGCGCATTATCCTGTGATTGGGTGCGCCTGTCACTGCGCACGCTCAAGCAGACACCTGAACCACCGAAGTTCGCACGACCGAGGGTTGTCAGGCGCCGGTAGCGAGGTTCAAACTGCGGCCTTTGTCGCTGGCACTGCACCGGCGTCCTTCTACTTATAAGCAAGCTTCTGCGCGTCGCGCACTTTGACCATTAATTCAGGGACCCAGACATGGAACTGGTTGTAAAAAGCGTTAGCCCGGAAACGTTGAAGACCGCCACGCTGGTGGTCGCCGTCGGCGAAGGCCGCAAACTCGGCGCCGTTGCCAAACAACTCGACGAGCTGAGCGGTGGCACCATCAGTGCCGTGCTCAAGCGCGGCGACCTGGCCGGCAAAGTCGGCCAGAGCCTGTTGCTGCACAGCCTGCCTAACCTCAAGGCCGAGCGCGTGCTGCTGGTGGGCGTGGGCAAAGATGAAGAGCTGGGCGATCGCCCGTTCCGCAAAATCATCGCCGGCATCCTTAACACCCTCAAAGGCCTGGGCGGCAGCGATGCAGTACTGGCCCTGGACGAAGTCGTGGTCAAAGGCCGCGACAGCTATGGCAAGAACCGCCTGCTGGCCGAGACCCTGGTAGATGGCGAGTACACCTTCGACCAGTTCAAGAGCCAGAAAGCCGACCCGCTCGCCCTGAAGAAAGTCACCCTGGTGACCATCAAGGCCGCACAGGCTGAAGTCGAACGCGCCGTGGCCCATGCCACCGCGATCGCCAATGGCATGGCCTTCACCCGTAACCTGGGCAACCTGCCGCCAAACATCTGCCACCCGACGTTCCTGGGCGAGCAAGCCAAGAACCTGGGCAAAGAATTCAAGAGCCTGAAAGTCGAAGTCCTCGATGAGAAGAAGATCAAGGACCTGGGCATGGGCTCGTTCTACGCCGTAGGCCAGGGCAGCGCCCAGCCGCCGCGCCTGATCGTCATGCAATACAACGGCGGCAAGAAATCCGAGAAGCCGTACGCACTGGTCGGCAAAGGCATCACCTTCGACACCGGCGGCATCAGCCTCAAGCCGGGCGCCGGCATGGATGAAATGAAGTACGACATGGGCGGCGCCGCCAGCGTGTTCGGTACCTTGCGTGCCGTGCTTGAGCTGAAACTGCCGATCAACCTGGTGTGCATCCTGGCTTGCGCCGAGAACATGCCGAGCGGCAATGCTTCGCGCCCTGGCGACATCGTTACCACCATGAGCGGCCAGACCGTGGAAATCCTCAACACCGACGCCGAAGGCCGTCTGGTGCTGTGCGATGCCCTGACCTACTCCGAACGCTTCAAGCCGCAAGCGGTAATCGACATCGCCACCCTGACCGGCGCGTGTGTCGTCGCACTGGGTTCCCACACCTCGGGCCTGCTGGGCAACAACGACGAGCTGATTGGCCAACTGTTGAGCGCCGGCCAATCCGCCGACGACCGCGCCTGGCAACTGCCGCTGTTCGATGAATATCAAGAGCAGCTGGACAGCCCGTTCGCCGACATCGCCAACATTGGCGGCCCGAAAGCCGGCACCATCACCGCTGCCTGCTTCCTGTCGCGCTTCACCAAGAACCTGAACTGGGCGCACCTGGACATCGCCGGCACGGCCTGGACCAGCGGCGGCAAGGACAAGGGCGCCACTGGCCGTCCGGTTCCCCTGCTGACCCAATACCTGCTGGACCGCGCCAAAGCCTGAAACCGATGACCCCGAGCGGTGCCACTGGCGCCGCCCGAGGCTCAGGAACCGCAATGACCAAAGTCGACTTCTATATCCTGCCCAGCGCCGATCCTTCGGCACGGCTGGATTTCGCCTGCAAGCTCACCGAAAAAGCCTGGCGCATGGGCCACCGCATTTACCTGCACTGCAGCGATGCCGCCCAGCGTGATGACCTCGATGCGCGTTTGTGGGCCTTCAAGGGCGAAAGCTTCGTGCCCCACGGTCCCGCCGAAAGCGAGCCGGAGGGTTTGATTGTCCTGGGTCTTGGCGATGACTGCGGTCAGCACCAGGATCTGCTGGTCAATCTCGACCTGAAAGCCCCGGTATTTGCCAAACAGTTCGCCCGCGTGGCGGAAGTGGTGGTGGAAGATCCGACGATTCGTACGGCTGCGCGGGAGAGTTTCCGTTTCTACCGCGAACAGGGCTATCCTCTGCAAGATCACCGTTTACAGCGACTCTGAGCATTCCGATGGACACTCCAAAACCGCAGCAAAATTCCGCGCATCTGCTGGATGACCTCGAGTCGATCCGCCAACTGCTCGGCGATGACAACCTGCAACCGCCCTTGCTGACCGACACGGTCATTGAAGGTGATCAGGAACAGATCCCCATGCTGTTCGACACTGTCGGCAATGCGCCGCAACCAGTCGAAACGACACCGCCACCCGCCCCAGCCGCGCAACCGTCGCCTGCCGCCAGCAAAGGCCCCGACGCCCTGCTGCACCTGGACAGCGAACTGCGCGCCGCCGCGCTGCTGATCATGCAAGACGTGATCGACGATTTCGCCCCGCACATCGAAACCGAAATCAAACGTCGGCTGGATGCGCGGATGGAGCGGTTGTTGAGTCAGTACGAGTAAATACCAACCCCCTGTGGGAGCGAGCCTGCTCGCGATAGCATCTCTTCGGTTTCCTGATAGACCGCGGCGCCTGCATCGCGAGCAGGCTCGCTCCCACATTTGATCTGCGCTGTAATTGATCAAGCGCCCTGTCTGCACCTGCTCGCCCTACGCCCCACGCCCCGCTATACTTGCCGGCTTTTCCTGAATAAATGCCAATAGGGTCCCGCCGCGCATGGATAAGACCTACCAGCCGCACGCCATTGAAACTTCCTGGTACAACACCTGGGAGTCCGAGAACTACTTCGCCCCGCAAGGCGCGGGCGAGTCCTACACCATCATGATCCCGCCGCCGAACGTCACCGGCAGCCTGCACATGGGTCACGGCTTCAACAACGCGATCATGGACGCCCTGATCCGTTTCCGCCGCATGCAGGGTCGCAACACCCTGTGGCAGCCGGGTACCGACCACGCCGGTATCGCCACGCAAATGCTGGTGGAGCGTCAACTCGAAGCCCAAGGCCAGAATCGCCATGATCTGGGCCGCGAAAAATTCCTCGAGAAAGTCTGGGAGTGGAAGGATCAGTCCGGCGGCAACATCAGCCGTCAGATCCGTCGTCTCGGCTCGTCCGTGGACTGGAGCCGTGAGCGCTTCACCATGGACGACGGCCTCTCGGAAGCGGTTAAAGAAGCGTTCGTGCGCCTGCACGAAGACGGCCTGATCTACCGCGGCAAGCGTCTGGTCAACTGGGACACCAAGCTGCACACGGCGATTTCCGATCTCGAAGTGGAGAACCATGACGAGAAAGGTTTCCTGTGGAACCTGAAGTACCCGCTGGCCGACGGTGCCAAAACAGCTGAAGGCAACGACTACCTGATCGTCGCGACCACTCGTCCGGAAACCATGCTCGGCGACGCCGCCGTGGCCGTTAACCCGAACGATGAGCGCTACAAAGCCCTGATCGGCAAATTTGTCGAGCTGCCGCTGGTTGGCCGCCGCATCCCGATCATCGCCGACGATTACTGCGACCCTGAATTCGGCACCGGTTGCGTGAAAATCACCCCGGCCCACGACTTCAACGACTACGAAGTCGGCAAGCGCCACAACCTGCCGCTGCTGAACATCTTCGACAAGAATGCTGACGTGCTGCCCGCGGCCCAGGTGTTCAACCTCGACGGCAGCGTCAACGAGCAAATCGACGGCACGCTGCCCGCCGAATACGTCGGCCTCAACCGCTTCCAGGCCCGCAAGGAAATCGTGGCCGCCTTCGAAGCCGCCGGCCTGCTGGTCAGCGTCGACGATCACGCCCTGAAAGTGCCGAAAGGCGACCGCTCCGGCACCATCATCGAGCCGTGGTTGACCGACCAGTGGTACGTCTCCACCAAGCCATTGGCCGAGCCGGCCATCGCTGCGGTTGAAGACGGCCGCATTCAGTTCGTGCCAAAACAATACGAAAACATGTACTTCTCGTGGATGCGCGACATCCAGGATTGGTGCATCAGCCGTCAGTTGTGGTGGGGCCATCGGATTCCGGCCTGGTACGACGAGTCGGGCAAGGTCTATGTCGGTCGCGACGAAGCCGAAGTACGCGCCAAGAACAACCTTGGCCCGGACGTTGCGCTGCAACAGGACAACGACGTTCTGGATACCTGGTTCAGTTCGGGCCTGTGGACTTTCTCCACGCTCGGCTGGCCGGAGCAGACCGAATTCCTGAAGAAATTCCACTCCACCGACGTGCTGGTGACCGGTTTCGACATCATTTTCTTCTGGGTTGCCCGGATGATCATGCTCACCATGCACTTGGTGAAAAACGAAGACGGCACGCCGCAGGTTCCGTTCAAGACTGTTTATGTGCACGGCCTGGTGCGTGATGGCCAGGGCCAGAAGATGTCCAAGTCCAAGGGCAACGTCCTTGACCCGCTGGACATCATCGATGGTATCGAGCTCGAAGACCTGGTGCAGAAACGCACTTCCGGCATGATGCAGCCGAAACTGGCGAAGAAGATCGAGAAGCAGACCCGCGACGAGTTCGCCGACGGCATCGCCAGCTATGGCACCGACGCCCTGCGCTTCACGTTCTGCTCGCTGGCGTCCACCGGTCGCGACATCAAGTTCGACATGGGCCGCGTCGAAGGCTACCGCAACTTCTGTAACAAGATCTGGAACGCTGCACGCTACGTGCTGGACAAGGGCGAAGATTGCGGTCAGAACGGCGAAGCCTACGAGCTGTCCCTGGCAGATCGCTGGATCATTTCGCAGTTGCAACGCACCGAAGCCGAAGTGACTCGTCAACTCGATCAGTTCCGTTTCGATCTGGCTGCACAAGCCTTGTACGAGTTCATCTGGAACCAGTATTGCGACTGGTACCTGGAACTGTCCAAGCCTGTGCTGTGGGACGAAAATGCACCGGTCGAACGTCAGCGCGGCACCCGCCGTACTCTGGTTCGAGTGCTGGAAGTCGCGTTGCGCCTGGCGCACCCGTTCATGCCGTTCATCACCGAAGAAATCTGGCAGCGCGTCGCGCCGCTGGCCGGTATCGAAGGCAAGACGATCATGCTGCAACCTTGGCCAGTGGCCAACGAAGCACGTATCGATCAGGGCGCCGAGGACGACATCGAATGGCTCAAGGGCCTGATGCTCGGCACGCGTAACATCCGTGGCGAAATGAACATTGGTCCAGGCAAGCCGCTGAACCTGTTCCTGAAAAACGTCAGCGCCGAAGATCAGCGCCGCCTCACCGAGAACGAAGCGCTGCTGAAGAAGCTGGCGCGTCTGGAATCGATCACCGTTCTGAAAGCCGGCGAAGAAGCACCGCTGTCCGCCACCGCACTGGTCGGCGAGATGGAAGTGCTGGTGCCAATGGCCGGCCTGATCGACAAGGACGCCGAACTGGCTCGTCTGGACAAGGAAATCCTGCGTTTGCAGGGCGAAGTTCAGCGCGTCGGCGGCAAGCTGTCCAACGCCGGTTTCGTTGATAAGGCCCCGGCCGAAGTCATCGAGAAGGAACGCGCCAAACTGGCTGAAGCCGAACAGGCTTTGGGCAAGCTGGCCGAGCAGCATGCGCGGATTGCCAGCCTGTAACGGCAAGTCGCAATGAAAAGGGAGGCCCGCAACGGCCTCCCTTTTTTATGCCCGCCCCTTTCCCCATACACCGCGCGCCCTGTAGGAGCTGCCGAAGGCTGCGATCTTTTGATCTTGTTTCTGAGAATCAAAGTCAAAAGATCGCAGCCTTCGGCAGCTCCTACAGGGGGATATGCATCATCATGGAGCGAATGTGGGACAATACCCGCCACTTTTAGCCATACCCGAATCGACAACGCCCATGAACGCCCCCCGCACACCAAGACCTGCGCGCAAGAAGCCTGACTCCGCTACCCCGGCCAAAGCCGTGGAACCCCGCGAGAAGGCCAGCCTGCACCCGCGCAATCGCCATCAGGGTCGTTACGACTTCCCGGCGCTGATCAAAACCACGCCGGAGCTGGCGAAGTTCGTGATCATCAATCCGTATGGCAAGGAAAGCATCGACTTCGCCAGCCCGGACGCGGTTCGGGTGTTCAACCGGGCGCTGCTCAAGTCGTTTTACGGCATCGCCCATTGGGACATCCCGGCCGATTACCTGTGCCCACCGGTGCCGGGCCGTGCTGACTACGTGCACTTCCTGGCTGACCTGCTGGCCAGCGTCAACGACGGTGAAATACCTCGCGGTGCGCCGGTCAAGGTGCTCGATATCGGCATGGGCGCCAACTGCGTCTATCCGCTGATCGGCTACAGCGACTATCGCTGGCACTTCCTCGGCTCGGAAATCGACCCGACGGCCGTGGCCGCCGCCAAAGCCATCGTGCAATCCAACGGGCTGAACAAAGCCATCCAGCTGCGCCAGCAAAGCAATCCCAAGCACATTCTGCTGGGCCTGCTCGAACCCGGCGAACGCTTCGACCTGACCATGTGCAACCCGCCGTTCCACGCCTCGATGGACGAGGCAACCAAGGGCAGCGAGCGTAAATGGCGCGCACTGGGCCGCGCCGACCCGAAACGCAAACTGCCAGTGCTGAACTTTGGCGGTCAATCGGCCGAACTGTGGTGTGAAGGTGGCGAAGCACGCTTTGTGACGCAACTGATCGCCGAGAGTGCGCATTTTCAACACAAAGTGCTTTGGTTCAGCACTCTGGTCTCGAAAGCCTCAAACCTGCCTGCGATCCAGACGGCACTGAAAAAGGCCGGTGTATTGGAAAGCCAGGTCGTGGAAATGTCTCAGGGGCAGAAGCAAAGCCGCTTTGTCGCCTGGACGTTCCAGACTAAAAGCGAGCAGCAGGTCTGGCGTGAACGCTGGGCGCGTAAAAGCTGATTAACTGACCGACGTAAATCAACTGTGGGAGCGGCGGTGCGACGATTCGACTTGCTCGCGAAGGCGGTGTGTCAGTCGACTTCAATGGTGACTGACACACCGCCTTCGCGAGCAAGCCCGCTCCCACATTGGTTTAGCGGTGTTTGTGGTAAATCGCACGCACAAAAAAACCGTGCCCGGATTGCTCCGGAGCACGGTTTTTTCTAACAAGTCTTACTTGTTAACAGCGTCGGTCAGGCCTTTGGCCACAACCAGCTTGATAACTTTCTTGGCAGCGATTTCGATGGCAGCGCCAGTCGAAGGGTTGCGGCCGGTACGGGCAGGACGCTCAGTCACTTTCAGCTTGCCGATACCTGGCAGGGTGATTTCGCCGCCGTTTTCCAGCTGATCAGCAACGATTTGGCCCAGTTGGTCCAGAGCGTTACGCGCGGTGGTTTTTGGCGCGTCGATAGCTTCAGCGATGTCGGCGATCAGTTGGTCTTTAGTAAGAGCCATTGTAGTGTTCCTTCCCTATCAAATTCATATGGATTGCAGAGTGCAGTGTCAGCCATCGAGCCCGATCTTCTGGATCTGGCACCCTCGGCATAACCTCGACGAGTCGGGGTTATAGATACCGAAATCAGGGTTTGGTTCGACCTGACAAATGCTGAATGCACGCTTAACGCAGTGACTTCGCGTAAGACCGGGCAAAACTAGCACAGAGACGGGGAAATATCCGCCTCTAGCTACCCATTTGGTCAGCTTTATTGCTCTAAATCGTGAAAAAGCTGCATAAGGGCCGTCGGGCAGCTTCGAATTGACCTTCGTACCGCGCCAAAACCAGTGGTTGCGGTACACTGGGCGCTTTTTCGGGGGAGCACGCCCTCCTCTCTTCAATCAGCCGAGAAGCCCATGCCGATCCGTCATTGCATCGTCCACCTGATCGACAAAAAACCCGACGGCACACCTGCAGTTCTTCATGCCCGCGATTCCGAACTGGCCGAGTCCAGCGCCATCGAGTACATGCTTGCCGACCTCAACGAGAGCTACAACGCCAAACAAGGCAAGGCCTGGGGTTTCTTCCATGCCGAGTCCGGGGCGCATCCGTTCAGCGGCTGGCTGAAGGAATACCTCGACGGCGGTAAGGACTTCACAGCCTTCAGCCGGGTGGCAGTGGAACATCTGCAAAAGCTGATGGAAGAGTCGAACCTCTCTGTGGGCGGCCACGTGCTGTTTGCTCATTACCAGCAAGGCATGACCGATTACCTCGCCATCGCCCTGCTGCACCACAGTGAAGGCGTGGCAGTGACCGATCAGCTGGACGTGACCCCTTCGCGACACCTGGACCTTGGTCAGTTGCACCTGGCAGCGCGGATCAACGTCTCCGAGTGGCAGAACAACAAGCAATCCAAGCAATACATCTCGTTCATCAAAGGCAAGAATGGCAAAAAGGTTTCGGAGTACTTCCGCGACTTCATCGGCTGCCAGGAAGGCGTCGACGGCCCCGGCGAAACCCGCACCCTGCTCAAGGCCTTCAGTGACTTCGTCGAAAGCGAAGACCTGCCGGAAGAATCCGCACGCGAGAAGACCAAAACCCTGGTGGATTACGCCAGCAGCCAGGCAAAAATGGGCGAGCCCATGGGTCTGGAAGAACTGTCCGGGCTGATCGACGAAGAACGCCCGAAAGCTTTCTACGATCACATCCGCAACAAGGATTACGGCCTGTCGCCCGAGATCCCTGCGGATAAACGCACCCTGAACCAGTTCCGCCGCTTCACCGGCCGCGCCGAGGGCTTGTCCATCAGCTTCGAAGCGCACCTGCTGGGCTCGAAGATCGAATACGACGAAGAAGCAGGTACGCTGATCATTAAAGGCCTGCCGACCCAATTGACCGACCAGCTCAAGCGACGCAACTGATGCTCGGCGGTGTATTGAAGAAGTGCCTGCTGATCTTGCTGGTGGTCGTGGTTTACCAGAACTGGGGCAAGATCGAGCGGGTGTTTCACCCCTCGCAGGTGGTGTCCGAGCAGACCCAGGCCAAGGCCAACGTCGTGCTCTACGCCACCGACTGGTGCGGCTACTGCAAGCTGACCCGACGCTTTCTCGACCAGAAGGGCATTCCATACAAGGAATTCGATATCGAGAAGGATGCCCAAGCGCGTAAAGCCTACGAGGCGCTGGGAGGACGCGGAATTCCGCTGATCGATGTGAACGGCACGTTGATTCGCGGGTACGACCCGGACAAGGTTCTTGCGGCGCTGGAATAACCATCAGCTTCACACAATCCTTGTGGCGAGGGAGCTTGCTCCCGCTGGACTGCGTAGCAGGCCCAACTATCTTGTGAGCGCTGCGCACTCAAGCGGGAGCAAGCTCCCTCGCCACAGGTCGAAACCAACCCAATCATCCGCGATGTCAGGTTACTGCGCTTCGATACGAAACCCGAACCGCGGAAAGTGCACGTGCACCACACCGGCCCGCTCGTCTTCGCGGCGCAGAATCAATTCTTCACTGCCCGCAAACAACAACTCACCCGCCACCGGATCAACGCCGTAATCGGTCGCTGCGATCACCACCTGCTGGCCAACCTCGAACCCGTTCGACTCATCGAACTGCTCATCCGGCAACGCAGCCGGCGTGGCGTTACGCGCGACTTCAAGCGCTTCCTCGGAAGTCATCTCGCTGAACGCGCCATGACCAAACCCCATCACACGGCCAAACCACGCCAAAACCGCCGGATAAGCATCCACCAACGGTGACGTCACGTGCGTCGCTTTGAGGAACCACAACGAGTGGGCCAGGGCAAAGTCGGCAATCGACGGCTCGCCAAACAGGAAGTCGCCCTGTTCGCGCTGAAGCTGCTGCTCCAGACGCGCCATGATCGTTGGCCACTGGTGCCGAGCCTGCTCGGCCGATAACCGGGTAGCGCTGCCACCACTGAACAAACCGGCGCGATCGGCCAGGAACCCCTTGATCGCTTCCGGTGACAATTTACCGAAGCGCACCGCCACCGACGCCGGCTGGAACACCAGACTGACCGCATGCTGGAACACCACCGAATCGGCCCACGCCGCGAAGGTGGCGGTGATCATTTCCTGGCCTTCCGGAAAAAACGCCGGCAAGGCTTTTTCCTGCTCCAGACGACGCGCCATCAGCGCCGTGTCGCAATAGACATCAGCACCAATCTGCAACACCGGCGTCTTGCGATAGCCGCCGGTCAGCGCCGTCAGATCGGGTTTCGGCATCACTGGCGAGATGTTCACCGAGCGCCAGGACAGCCCCTTGAAGCCCAGCAGCAAGCGGGCCTTTTCGGCGAAAGGGGACGTCGGGTAGTGATGAAGGATCAACTCGGACATGCTCGGCTCCGCCGCTCGGATAAGGAGCCCGCAGCTTAGCGCGCAATCCACAAGCAGCCTACCCATCTGCCTGATGGGCGCTTATCAGTCAGATTGATAAGCCCGCAGCCGCGCTCGCCACCAGACATTCCTTGGCGCTTTTCTTGAGTTTTTTAATCAATCGTTCCTGGCGCAGTGCTTCGCTTTTGTCGCGACAGACTTCGGTGTACACCAGCGCCACGGCCGGGCTGGACAGGAAGAAGCGCGCACCTTTTCCACTTTGGTGGGTGGCGAAGCGGCGCACGGGATCGTCGCTGATCCCGCAGTAGAGCGAACCATTGGCCGCGCGAACGAGGTAGACGAACCAGGGTTTGCTGACGGGCAGCGGCGGTTCGGCGGCAATGACGGAAGATTCGCTTGAGGTGTTCACGTGACGATCAAGGCTTGTAGGAAACAAGCCGCGATCTTATCAGCGACTGGCCTGGAATGCCTTCAGGCCCTTCAACGCTTGAGCACGAACGGCGTTTCTCACCACTGGCGTCCAACCCAGCAACAGCCCTTTGAAACCCAGCGCCTGACGCGACCAGCGCCACAGATCAAAGCTGTCGTGATGCTCGCAGATCTTGCCGTCACGAAACACGAAACGCGCCTGGATGTCGTTGACCACGGTATTGCCAGTCTGACTGAACAGGTAGGTCGCCACCCAATGGGCACCGCCGGTGCGTTCATCGCTACGCACGTTATCGAAGGTCAGGGAGAAGTCCTTGGCCCGGGTGGTGAGCATGCGCCACATGTCGCCGGCGTCGCGCCCGCGCAGTTCGCCAAACGCCGGATCACTGAACACCACGTCGTCGGTGTAGCAGGCGCTCATGGCCTCGGCATCGAGCCGCTGGAAGGCTTGGTAGAACCGGGTGATCAAGGCGTTGTGGGCATCACTCATGGGCAGGCTCCGGAGAATAGGCAGATTGCCAGCACGATAATCTGCAAGCGGACGAAACACCATCAGCATTCGCACTCCGAATACCGACAGTGTGTGCAAATCAGATCTTTTCGCTTTCGACCTGAACGTACAGCGAACGCCCGGCACCGAGGCCGGCGATGATCGCGCCGAGGCCGATAACGCCGAAGATCCAGCCCACGGCAGTCCAGCCACCGGTCCAGTCATGCACCACGCCGACCGCGAACGGCCCCATGGACGCCAGGGTGTAACCGAAACCCTGGGCCATGCTCGACAGGTTGGCCGCGACATGGGCATCCCGCGAGCGCAACACGATCAGGGTCAACGCCAGGCTGAACGTGGCGCCCTGCCCCAACCCCAGCAGGATCGCCCAGCCCCACAGGCCATCGATCGGTGCATAGAGGCAACCGAACAAACCGCCGAGGGTCATTGCCATGACGATCACGATCGCCGGCCGCTGATCCTTGCCCCGGGTCGCCAGCCAGGGTGCTGCCAGCGAGCTGATCAACTGGACAATCACCGAACCCGACAACACCAGACCGGCCTGAGTTGGCGTCAGACCGCGGCCGATCAGAATCGACGGCAGCCAGCCAAACACGATGTAGGCCAAAGACGATTGCAGGCCCATGTACAAGGTCACTTGCCAGGCCAACGGATCACGCAACAGCCCTCGGACCCGATAGGCAACATTGTGCGCGCCGTGTTTCTGACCGACTTGCGGCAGCCAGAAAATCGCCGCGACCAACGCTGGAACCACCCAGAAACCAAGACCCAAGGCCCAGCTTTTGTCGAAATGCTCGCTCAACGGCACCGTCGCCCCAGCCGCCATGGCCGCGCCCAGGCACAGGGCCATGGTGTAGACGCCGGTCATGGTGCCGGCTTGTTTCGGGAAATCGCGTTTAACAATGCCAGGCAGCAGCACGCCGATCACCCCGATACTGGCGCCGGCCATCACGCTACCGGCGAACAGGCCGATCTCGCCGAACGAACTGCGCAACATGATCCCGCCAGCCAGCATCAGAAGAATCCCCAACACCACCCGTTCGGCACCAAAACGTCGCGCCAGCACTGGCGCCAAGGGGGCGAACAGACCGAGGCAAAGTACCGGCAAGGTCGTCAGCAACCCGGCCTGGGCAGCCGAGAGCCCCAGCGTCTTCGAGATCTCGCTGAGCATCGGCGCCATGCTCGACAACGCCGGACGCAGGTTCAGCGCCACCAGAATCAGGCCGAGCAAAAGCAGCCATGGCCGCTGAAGGACCGGGTGAGTTTGCTGAACCTGTTCGTCATCGGCCTCGGCGTCGATCAACAGCTCTTCGAGCTCCGCCGTACGCTTGAGCTCAGTGATGCGGCTGTTGCTGGCCTGCTGGGTAGACATGGGGTTCTCGGTTTCAAGGTTCATTGATCAACTGCCTCGACAAGGCTTTTGCCCGTTCCGGGTCGCGTTGCTCGACGGCCTCGAGCAGTTCGACATGAAGGTCGAACACCGCTTGGCGTCGAGGTGAGATGTTCAAGGTCTGGCGCAAGTGCGCGCCGACGATGCTGGAGAAATAGCGATACAGCTCGCTGAGTGTCGGGTTGTGCGCCGCATCCACCAGTCGACGGTGAAACACCAGATCGCAGGCGATGTAGGTGTCGAGATCGCCGTGGTAGTGACTGCCGCTGACGCCCAGCGCTTCACGCAACGCCACCAGGTCTTCGTCGGTCCGACGCAACGCAGCCAGGCCGATGGCTTCGACTTCCAGAATGTGCCGGGTTTCCCGAGCCTGTTCCTGAGTGCAACGGGACAGCGCCTTCATGGTGTCCAGCGGATCAACCACCGCCCGCAAATAGCTACCGTCGCCCTGGCGAATCTCGATCAACCCGGAAAACGCCAGTACACGCATGGCTTCGCGCACAGTGTTGCGGCTGATGCCCAGCTCAGTCGCCAGTTCCGGCTCGGTAGGCAAGCGCTGGCCGACCGTCCAGATGCCTTGGTTAATGCGCAGGCGTAACTGATCCAGGGCCTGATCGACCAGGGATCGTTTAATTAACGGAGAAATGTCTGACATAGGATTCACCCTTTCATCCAATCATAGGATGAATTTTCTGACATGTTAGTCAGCTTCATGTAGGACGGCAACCGCCTACGGTCAGAGAGAGGGAATGGAGCGGGATTTTCGATTGGTCAAAATTACCCTTTAAGGGTAATTTCAGGGATAGGGTTCACGGTTTCTTATGGAAAAGAACACACCCCACTATGCCTTGTCAGTCGTCAAGGATGAGGTCAGAAGACAAGGAGCCAAAGCGTTTACTCAAGTCGCATTGAGGTCCGGCAAGCGCATGGGATTGAACCTGCGAAATATGGAGTTAGTCATTTGCTCGCTGGAACGCCGGATGCTCTATAAGTCGATGACGTGCTACACCGATCACCGAAGCTGGCAGGACGTTTACCACACTACATTTCAGGAAATGGAGCTCTACATCAAAGTGACCTACTGCCCCAAAGGTGGGCCCCCGGTGATCTCTTTCAAGGAGCGGAACGTATGAATACGCGGCAATGCATGAGTTGTGGCACTCAACACGCCATGCAACATTTCGAAGGTCGCAGCCTCAGTGTCGACTACAAGAACGTATCACGCTGGGTGCACGATATTGCAGGCTGGGAGTGCAAGGTCTGCGGTGAAATCATTTTCGATAATGATACTGACAGCGCCGAGCGCTACTCCGACGCTGGCGATAAACTGCTCGAAGACTGCTTTCAAATCATGGGCACCGAGATGAAGCGTATCCGCCGCAAAATGCATCTCACGCAGAAGGAAGCAGTGAAGTTGCTTTCCGGCGCTGGTCACAATGCGTTCTCACGATACGAGCGCGGCGAACTTCCCCCACCTCAAGCTTTGTTCACGCTAATGCGCCTGTTGGATCGTCATCCGCATTTACTTGCTGAAATACAAGCAATGAACGAAGGCACTGACTTGAGGCGATTGCTCGCTGCACGATTCCCGGAACAGGAAACAACACTGGCGTCCTGACCTCGAAATCCGGACAAAAATAAACCCGGAACACTGTCCGGGTTTATTTCACTGCCAAGCGCCAATCAATGCAGGATCTGGCTCAAAAACAGCTTCGTGCGCTCATTCTGAGGATTGTCGAAGAAGTCGTTCGGCGCAGCCTGTTCGACGATTTCACCCTTGTCCATGAAAATCACGCGGTTGGCCACGGTACGGGCGAAGCCCATTTCGTGGGTTACGCAAAGCATGGTCATGCCGTCTTCGGCCAAGCCGATCATGGTGTCCAGAACTTCTTTCACCATCTCTGGGTCGAGTGCCGAAGTCGGTTCGTCGAACAGCATGATTTTTGGTTTCATGCACAGGGCACGGGCAATCGCCACACGCTGTTGCTGACCACCAGACAGTTGCCCCGGGTATTTATGCGCCTGCTCCGGAATGCGTACGCGCTCCAGGTAATGCATGGCGATCTCTTCGGCCTTGCGCTTGGGCATCTTGCGTACCCACATCGGTGCCAGGGTGCAGTTCTGCAGGATGGTCAGGTGCGGGAACAGGTTGAAGTGCTGGAACACCATGCCGACTTCACGGCGGATCGCTTCGATCTGCTTGAGGTCGTTGGTCAGCTCCACGCCATCGACCACGATGCGGCCCTGCTGGTGTTCTTCCAGACGATTGAGGCAACGGATGGTGGTGGATTTGCCGGAACCCGACGGGCCGCACAAAACGATACGCTCGCCTTGCTTGACGTTCAGGTTGATGTCTTTCAACACGTGGAACTGGCCGTACCACTTGTTCACGCCCTGCATCTGAATAATGCCTTCAGGGCTCACAGGCTTTTTGATTGCTTCGCTCATTACAGAACTCCTAACGCTTGTGGCCAGTGTCGAGCTTGCGTTCCAGATGCATGGAATAGCGCGACATACCAAAACAGAAAATCCAGAACACCAGGGCCGCGAACACATAGCCTTCAGTGGCCATGCCCAGCCATTTCGGGTCGGCGGCGGCTTGCTTGACGCTGTTGAGCAGGTCGAACAGGCCGATGATGATCACCAGGCTCGTGTCCTTGAACAGCGCAATGAAAGTGTTGACGATGCCAGGGATCACCAGCTTCAAGGCTTGCGGCAGAATCACCAGGCCCATGCTGCGCCAGTAACCGAGGCCCATTGCTGCAGCCGCTTCGTACTGACCTTTGGGGATCGCTTGCAGACCGCCGCGCACCACTTCAGCGATGTAGGCCGACTGGAACAGGATCACGCCGATGAGCGCGCGCAGCAGTTTGTCGAAGTTCATGCCTTCGGGCAGGAACAACGGCAACATCACCGAAGACATGAACAGCACCGTGATCAACGGCACGCCGCGCCAGAATTCGATGAAGGTCACGCAGACCACGCGAATCGCCGGCATGTTCGAACGCCGGCCCAGGGCCAGAACGATACCCAGCGGCAGTGCGCCGACGATACCGACGGTGGCGATCACCAGAGTCAGCATCAAGCCGCCCCATTGGCTGGTCGCCACTTCGGTCAGACCGAACCATCCACCGTGCAACAAGACGTAGGAAATGATCGGATAGAGCACCAGAAAGCTCAGGCCGTAGATTGCCTTGTGTGGAACGCGTGCGATGAACAACGGCGCCACGCCAATCACCGCCAGCCACACGGTCAGGTCTACGCGCCAGCGCAGGTCTGTCGGGTAGTAACCGTACATGAACTGGCCGAAGCGCTGCTGGATGAACACCCAGCAGGCGCCCTCCTTGGTGCAATCGGCGCGAGTAGTGCCGACCCAGTTGGCATCGAGAATCGCCCAGCTCACGACAGGCGGAACTATCAGGTAAATCAGATAGAACGCGAACAGCGTCAGCAGGGTGTTGATCCAGCTGGAGAACATGTGCGCCCGCATCCACGCCACGATACCGATGCTGCTGCTCGGTGGTGGCATGTCGGGTTTGAAAGTATGAGTCGTCATGCGCTTTTCCTTACCGCTCGATCAGCGCAATGCGCTTGTTGTACCAGTTCATCAGCAGGGAAATGCTGATACTGATCGCCAGGTACACGCTCATGGTGATGGCAATGACTTCGATCGCCTGCCCGGTCTGGTTCAGCACCGTACCGGCAAACAACGACACCATCTCCGGATAACCGATACCGGCCGCCAGCGAGGAGTTTTTCGCCAGGTTCAGGTATTGGCTGGTCAGCGGTGGAATGATCACGCGCAGGGCTTGCGGGATGATCACCTTGCGCAGGGTCGGACCGTTGCGCAATCCCAACGAGTGGGCCGCTTCGGTCTGGCCGTGGCTGACCGACTTGATGCCCGAACGCACGATTTCGGCGATAAACGCCGCGGTGTACACCGTCAGGGCCAGGGTCAGCGCCAGCAGTTCCGGGATCAGCACCCAGCCACCGACGAAGTTGAAGCCCTTGAGCTCCGGCATTTCCCAGTGCAGTGGCGCGCCGAAGATCAAGGCACACAGCGCAGGGATCACCAGGAACAGCGCCAGGCCTGCCCAGAATTTGTGGAACGGTACGCCGGTCGCTTCGAAGCGCTTGGTCGCCCAGCGGCTCATCAGCGCGATCGCGACGATAGCCACGACGATGCTCGCCACAAACGGCCAGAAACCGTCTGCCGCCAACGCTGCGGGCATGTTCAGGCCGCGGCTGCTGACGAAGAAGGTGTCGCCGAAGTTATGGCTGTTGCGTGGCCCCGGCATGGTCAGGAACACCGCGAAGTACCAGAACAGGATTTGCAGCAGCGGCGGAATGTTACGGAAGACCTCTACATACACCGTCGCCAGCTTGGCAATGATCCAGTTCTTCGACAGCCGTGCCACACCGACGATGAAACCGAGGATCGTCGCCAGGATTACACCGATAAAGGTGACCAGCAGGGTGTTGAGCAGACCGATGACGAACACACGGGCATAACTGTCCGATTCGGTGTAGTCGATCAGGTGCTGAGCGATGCCGAAACCGGCACTGCGCTCAAGAAAGTCGAAACCCGAGGTAATACCCCGGTGCTGAAGGTTGGTTTGCGTGTTGTCGAACAGGTACCAACCCATCCCGACCACGGCGACAACCGTGATGATCTGAAACAGCCACGCACGCACTCGTGGATCGCTGAGGCTGAGCCTCTGCTTAGGTGCGCCGATTGAATTTTGCATGAAGTGCCCCGGAAATAATGGAACAGAACATCACCCGGTGGTTGGCCCACCGGGTGATAGAACCATCAGCGCACTGGTGGTGCGTATTGAATGCCGCCAGCGTTCCACAGCGCATTCAGGCCGCGGTCGATTTGCAGCGGAGTATCCTTGCCGAGGTTGCGCTCGAACATCTCACCGTAGTTGCCGACTTGCTTGACGATCTTCACGACCCAGTCTTTCGGCAGTTTCAGGTCTTTACCGTATTCACCGTCAGCGCCCAGCATACGAGCGACGTCAGGGTTCTTGGTGGACTTGGCTTCGGCTTCGACGTTCTTCGAAGTCACGCCTGCTTCTTCAGCATTGAGCAGGGCGTAGCCAGTCCAACGCACGATGGCCAGCCACTCGTCGTCGCCGTTACGCACGACCGGGCCCAGGGGCTCCTTGGAAATGGTTTCCGGCAGAACCACGTAGTCCTTCGGCGAAGCCAGCTTGCTGCGCTGGGCGAACAGCTGGGACTTGTCGGAGGTCAGCACGTCGCAACGACCGGATTCCAGCGACTTGGCGCTTTCATCGGAGGTGTCGAAAGTGATCGGGGTGTATTTCAGGCCATTGGCGCGGAAGTAGTCGGAGACGTTCAGCTCAGTGGTGGTACCGGCCTGGATGCAGATGGTTGCACCGTCCAGTTCCTTGGCACTTTTCACGCCCAGCTTGTTGTTAGCCAGGAAGCCGATGCCGTCGTAGTAGGTGATGAAGCCTGGAAACTTCAGGCCCATGCCCGCGTCACGAGAGCTGGTCATGGTGGAGTTGCGCGACAGCACGTCGATTTCGCCGGATTGCAGAGCAGTGAAACGCTCCTTGGCATTCAACTGGCTGAATTTGACCTTGGTCGCGTCGCCGAATACGGCAGCGGCCACAGCGCGGCAGAAGTCAGCATCGATACCAACGATCTTGCCGGTAGAGTCCGGAACCGAGAAGCCCGGCAGACCATCACTTACGCCGCACTGTACGAAACCTTTCTTCTGCACTGCATCCAGGGTTGCACCCGCCTGAGCGAACCCACTGACACCGAGCACTGCGGCTGCAGTCACGATGGCCAGGGTGGATTTCAACATCTTCATTCAAACCTCCAGTTTTGCTCTTGTTGTGTCGGAGCTTGAGCCCTGTCGCACCCTTATGAGGCGTTGTTGACCCGTGTTGGCTTTTTTTAGGGTCAACCGAAGCAGGACCGTCGCTATGAGTCTAGTAGGAGAAAATCCACATCATGGACAACTCCCTTCTCACCAATCGGCCGAACGGGCGGTAGCCCTTTCACGTTCGCGAAGCCCGTAACGGCCTTTGGCGAACATCCATCACCGGATTCTTTGCTATCCCACGACCAGCCGTACACTGATAGTGTTACCGCCAGGCATGAGATTGGTTGCACAGGCTTCCCTATAGCAAAGCCCGTACCAGACCGCTCGCTAAAGCGATTCAGCGACAGGTCAATAGCAAAACTTGCAGCCTTGCGACATCTTCTTAACTGATCAACCCGTTGCGCACTCGAACCTCGCACTTAAATGAGAGCGCATGCACAAATATGGAGCACCCATGACCGAGCCCTTGATTCTGCAACCCGTCAAGCCCGCAGATGCCTGCGTAATCTGGCTGCACGGGCTGGGCGCCGACCGCTACGACTTTTTGCCGGTAGCCGAAGCGCTACAGGAAAGTCTGCTCAGCACCCGCTTCGTCCTGCCCCAGGCACCGACTCGCGCCGTCACTATTAATGGTGGCTACGAAATGCCGAGCTGGTACGACATATTGGCCATGAGCCCGGCCCGCGCGATCAGCCGCGAGCAGCTGGAGGCGTCCGCGCAACGGGTCTTTGATTTGATCGAAGAACAGAAGGCCAGCGGAATAGACGCCTCGCGCATCTTTCTCGCCGGTTTTTCCCAAGGTGGCGCCGTGGTATTGCACACGGCCTTTCTGAAATGGCAGGGACCGTTGGGCGGCGTACTTGCCCTCTCGACTTATGCCCCGACCTTCAGCGATGAACTGCAGCTTTCCGCCAGCCAGCAGCGCATTCCGGTGCTGTCATTGCACGGCCAGTACGATGACGTGGTTCAAAACTCCATGGGCCGGACCGCCTACGAGTATTTAAAGCAACATGGTGTCACCGTGACATGGCAGGAATACCCAATGGGCCACGAAGTGTTACCCGAAGAAATTCGCGACATCGGCGTCTGGCTCGCCGAGCGTTTGCGTTAAAAGCTACCCATTGATCCATCCCACTACGCCGCGCCCGATTCTTGCATTACACTGGCCGGCGTATATTCCTTAACCAATTGATGAGATGACCGTGCTCAAAGCACTCAAGAAAATGTTCGGTAAAAGCGAGACTGAGCAGCTCGCGCCAGTCTCCAGCGCTCCTTCTCATACTCCCAGCCACCGCACCGACGGTAATCAGCCTGGCCGGACCGCAACCGTAGCGGCACCGAAGCACGAGCCGGTGACCACACCGACCGCCCCCCCTGCCGAGGCCATCGCCTCTGAGCAGCCGCGCAGCGAAGCCCCGAAACCGGCAAAACCGCGTCGCGAACCCAAGCCAAAAGCGCCGGTTATTCCATGGAAACTCGAAGACTTCGTCGTCGAACCCCAGGAAGGCAAAACCCGCTTCCACGATTTCAAACTCGCCCCCGAACTGATGCACGCCATTCAGGACCTGGGCTTTCCATATTGCACGCCGATCCAGGCACAGGTGCTTGGCTTCACCCTCGCGGGCAAAGACGCCATCGGTCGCGCCCAGACCGGCACTGGCAAAACCGCCGCCTTCCTGATTTCGATCATCACTCAGTTGCTGCAAACCCCGCCGCCCAAAGAGCGCTACATGGGTGAACCGCGGGCACTGATCATCGCCCCGACCCGGGAACTGGTGGTACAGATCGCCAAGGACGCAGCCGACCTGACCAAGTACACCGGCCTCAACGTCATGACATTTGTCGGCGGCATGGACTTCGACAAACAACTCAAGCACCTCGAAGCCCGTCACTGCGACATCCTCGTGGCCACTCCGGGCCGTTTGCTCGACTTCAACCAGCGCGGCGACGTGCATCTGGACATGGTCGAAGTGATGGTGCTGGACGAAGCCGACCGGATGCTCGACATGGGTTTCATCCCACAAGTGCGTCAGATCATTCGCCAGACTCCGCCGAAGAACGAGCGCCAGACGCTGCTGTTCTCCGCGACCTTCACCGAAGACGTGATGAACCTCGCCAAGCAATGGACCACCGACCCGTCGATCGTCGAGATCGAAGCGCAGAACGTGGCCAGCGAAAACGTCGAGCAACACATCTACGCGGTGGCCGGTGCCGACAAATACAAACTGCTCTACAACCTGGTCAACGATAACGGCTGGGAACGGGTAATGGTCTTCGCCAACCGCAAGGACGAAGTGCGGCGCATCGAAGAACGCCTGGTGCGCGATGGCGTCAACGCGGCGCAGCTGTCTGGCGATGTGCCGCAGCACAAGCGCATCAAGACCCTGGAAGGTTTCCGCGAAGGCAAGATCCGCGTGCTGGTGGCCACCGATGTTGCCGGTCGCGGCATTCACATCGACGGCATCAGCCACGTGATCAACTTCACCCTGCCGGAAGTCCCGGACGACTACGTGCACCGCATCGGTCGTACCGGCCGTGCCGGCGCGGATGGCGTATCCATCAGTTTTGCCGGTGAAGACGACTCCTACCAGCTACCGTCCATCGAGGCGTTGCTGGGTCGCAAGATCAGTTGTGAAACGCCACCGACGCATCTGCTGCGGGCGGTTGAGCGCAAGCGCCCGTAACTCGGGCCTTTCAGAAAGGGGCGCAGCCGGCAACGGACTGCGCTTTTTTTTCGTCCGGCTTTTTTCAACAGGACTTGCTAGAGACAACTAAAAGTCCATAATGGACAAATTAGTTTACTTTCAGCGCCCGGAGCCGACCGACCATGCCCAGCACGCCTTACGTGATCACCCAACCTCAAGCCCGCGAACTGCTGGCACACGTTGACGTGCCGCAGATCCTGCGCAAGCTGTTCCGCGACCTGGCCGCCGGGCAAGCCGTGCAACCGGCGCAACAGTTGGTGGAATTCCCGCAGGGTGCCGGGGACTTCATCAACTACCTGGGTGTGCTGGCCGAAGACGGGGTCTATGGCGTCAAGACGTCTCCCTACATCGTGCGCGAGCAGGGCCCGTTGGTGACCGCCTGGACGCTGCTGATGTCGATGCAGACCGGCCAGCCGCTGCTGCTCTGCGATGCCGGTGAATTGACCACGGCTCGCACCGCCGCGACGACGGCGGTGGCGGTCGATGCCCTTGCTCCATTGAACGCCCGGCGCCTGGCGATTATCGGCAGCGGTAACGTGGCCCAGGCGCACCTGCACTACGTCAAGGGCCTGCGGGACTGGCAAAGCATCAGCCTTTACTCGCCAAGCCTGAACGGCAAGAATCCCGAAGCGCTGGCACAGCTTAGAAGCCTCGATCCACGGCTGACCCTCGTCGACAGTTGCGAAGCCGCGATTCAAGATGCCGACGTGATCATGCTCTGCACCTCGTCCGCCGGCCCGGTGATAGACCCGTCAATTTTGAGCAAACCGGCACTGATCACCTCCATCAGCACCAACGCCCCACGCGCCCATGAAGTGCCTCCACAAAGCCTCAATGACATGCAGGTGTTCTGTGACTATCGTCAAACCACTCCGGGCTCGGCCGGCGAGATGCTGATCGCCGGTGAGCAGCATGGCTGGGACAAGCGTTCGATTGTCGGCGACCTGCCCGACTTGCTCAGCGAAAAAGTGCAGCGCCCCGACTACGACCGCACGGTGTTCTTCCGCTCCATCGGCCTGGGCCTGGAAGACATCGCACTGGCCAATGCCCTTTACCAACTACAGCGCTAACACCACGCCCTTCGTAGGAGCGAATGTGGCGAGGGGGCTTGCCCCCGTTTGAGTGCGCAGCACTCACAAAATCTTTGGTCTATCAGAAATTTTGGGGCAGCTTCGCAGCCCAACGGGGGCAAGCCCCCTCGCCACAGCCTCGCTCCTACAGGAGTTCTCTACAATTTCGGCATTTGCGCCCCCACAGGAGACGTTCATGAGCCAGGCAGATTTCATCATCATCGGCGGCGGGATTGCCGGCGCTTCCACCGGTTTCTGGCTGTCGCAGCACGGGCGGGTGATTGTGCTCGAACGCGAATCCCATCCGGCCTATCACTCCACCGGACGCTCGGCAGCGCTGTTCACCGCCGCCTACGGTACACCGCAGGTTCGGGCATTGACTCAGGCCAGCCGCGACTTCTTCGACGCTCCACCGCCCGGTTTCTGCGAACACCCATTGCTGACCCCGCGCGGCGAGATGACTGTCGACTTCACCGGCGATCCGGCCGAGCTGAGCAATCAATACCTGAGCGCCAAAGCCACGGTGCCGCAAATGCAATGGCTGAGCGCCGACGAAGCCTGTGCGCGCCTGCCGATCCTGCGTCGGGAAAAAGTCCATGGCGCGATCTACGATCCGACCGCCAGCGACATCGATACCGATGCTCTGCATCAGGGCTATCTGCGTGGTATCCGGCGCAATAAAGGTGAAGTTCATACCGACAGCGAAGTGTTGAGCCTGAGCCGTGATGCCCAAGGGCAATGGCAGGTTCAAACCAACACGCAAACCTTCAGCGCCCCGATCATCATCAACGCCGCCGGTGCCTGGGCCGACAAGATTGGCGAGCTGGCCGGCGCCAAACCAATGGGTTTGCAACCCAAGCGTCGGGCAGCCTTTATCTTTGCCGGCCCCGAGGGCCTGGATATCCATGACTGGCCAATGCTGGTCAGCCTCGATGAATCCTTCTATATGAAGCCCGACGCCGGCATGTTCCTCGGCTCACCGGCCAACGCCGACCCGGTAGAACCGCACGACGTGCAGCCCGAAGAGCTGGACATCGCCATGGGCATTTACCAGATTGAAGAAGCCACCACCCTGACCATTCGCCGCCCGACCCGCACCTGGGCTGGCCTGCGCAGTTTCGTGCGCGACGGGGATTTGCTGTCCGGCTTCGATCAGCAGGTGCCGGGGCTGTTCTGGGTCGCGGCGCAAGGCGGCTACGGCATCCAGACGTCGCCGGCCATGGGCCAGGCCAGCGCTGCACTGGTACGCGGCGAAGCCTTGCCCGAGCAGCTCACCCGTTTCGGCCTGGACGCCGAGATGCTCTCCCCCGCCCGCCTGAGCTGATCCTGCCCGTCAGGTGACGTGTCCACACGATTGCGGCAAACTTCCAGCGCCCCCCCCTTTTTTAACGGGGCGCTGACGCTGCCTGGAGTTCCACTGTATGAACGCACCTGAAAAAGACTCGGCCCTGGACGCTGTGTCCATGGACAACTTTCGCGCGATTGCCGATGCGATCGCCACGTTGTTCTTCCCTCACGCCGAGGTGGTGCTGCACGACCTGCGTACGCAAAAGGTCGATTACATCGCCAACAACCTGTCCAAACGGGAAATCGGCGACGACTCGTCGCTGGAAGACATGCTCAGCGAAGACGTCAGCGAACGAAACATCGGGCCGTACGAAAAGCTCAACTGGGACGGCCAGAAGATTCGCAGCCTCAGCAGCGTGCTGCGCGACAGCGAGGGTCGCCCGCTGGCGGTACTGTGCATCAACCTGAATATCTCGCTGTTCGAGAACGCGAAAGCGGCGCTGGATTTGTTCCTGTCGCCGACCAAGTTGATCCCGCAACCGGACTCACTGTTTCGCGATGACTGGCAGGAACGGATCAACACCTTTCTGCACGCCTGGCTGCGCGAGCGTCAGTTGAGCCTGAACGTGCTGACCCGCGACCACAAACGCGAACTGGTGCTGGCGCTGCACGCCGAAGGCGCCTTCAAAGGCAAAAGCGCCTCCAACTATGTGGCCAATGTGCTGAACATGGGGCGGGCGACGGTGTACAAGCATTTGAAGGAATTGAAGGGTTGAGGGTTGAGCTTTGAGCTTTGAGCTTTGAGATGTGTGCTGTCTGCCAGGGCCCCATCGCGAGCAGGCTCGCTCCCACAATGGACCTGCATGCGCAAGACTAATGTGGGAGCGAGCCTGCTCGCGATGGCGATCGATCAATCGCCGTAGATATCCGACTTGAAATACTTCTGCGAAATCTTCTGGTATTCGCCACTGGCGCGAATGTCATCGATCGCCTTGTTCAGATCCGCTACCAACTGCGTATTACCCTTGCGCACGGCAATCCCGGCGCCCTCACCCACGTATTTCGGGTCTTTCAATTCCGGCCCGACAAACGCATAGCCCTTGCCACGCGGCATCGACAGGAAGTCATTCAGTGGAATGGTGTCGGCAAAAATCGCATCGAGACGACCGGCTGCCAGGTCCATGTAGATTTCTTCGTTGTTGCCGTAGCGCTTGACGTTGATGCCCTTGGGTTCAAAGACCTCGGTAGCGTAACGGTCAGTGGTGGTTGCGCGCTGCACGCCGATATTCTTGCCCTTGAGGCTGGCGTACTGGTCATCCACTACCGCGCCGTCCTTCATCACCAGACGCGATGAGGTGAAGTAGTACTTGTGGGTGAAGTCCACCGACTTCTTACGGTCTTCGTTAATGGTCATGGACGACAGCGCCATGTCGATTTTCTTCACTTTCAGGGAAGGAATCAGACCGTCGAACTCGCCTTCGACCCACACACACTTGACCTTCATCTGCGCGCACAGGGCATTGCCGATGTCGTAGTCGAAACCGACAATCTCGCCTTTGTCGGTTTTGGACGCAAACGGCGGATAAGCCGCTTCGATACCGATACGCAGGTCTTTCTCGGCGGCGAACAGGCTGCTGCACGCCAACAGGCTCAGGGCCAGACCGGTGATGAGGGGGAATTTCTTCATATTCGTTCTCTCGCGGGTTGTTGTTGGTTTGGCAAGACAGAAGAAGCTGAAACAGGGAAGCAATTTTTGTACTTATAATTCCATACTGGACTTTTACGTATTATCCGTCAATCGGGCAGACAGCCTTATACCCGGCCTCTGGTCGGGCGCTAGCCAAATGCAAAAAAGGCCGGGTCGGTGCTTCGCAAACAAGCGAAACACCGACCCGGCCCTCAGGAACCGCCCAGAGAGTTACTCCAGCGCGGCAGCCGGCCCGAAGAACTCGTAACGGCTCTGCTTCTCTGGCACACCCAAAGCCTTGAGGTGACGTTTGATCGCCGCCATGAAGCCTTTAGGCCCCAGGAAGTACGCATCCACATCACGCTGTTCAGGCAACCACTCGCCAAGTTGCTCCTGGCTCAACAGGCCAACCTTGTCCGCAGCCGGGCTGACACCATCGTCTTCGGCATAGCAGTAAAAACGCTTGAGCTGCGGATGACGCTCGGCCAGCCCATCGATCCAGTCACGGAAAGCATGAACACTACCGTTGCGTGCGCAGTGGATAAAGTGCACCGGCCGCTCGGTCGCCAGCGCCGCTTCGAGCATCGCCAGCGTTGGGGTGATGCCGACGCCGCCACTGATCAGCACCAACGGTTTGTCGCTGGCGGTCAGGGTGAAATCCCCCGCTGGCGGGAACAGCATGATGCTTGCGCCGACGTGCAGTTGATCGTGCAAATGGTTGGAAGCGCGGCCGCCGGTTTCGCGCTTGACGCTGATGCGGTACTGGCCCTTGTTGGCCAGCGCCGACAGCGAATAGTTACGTCGAATTTCTTCGCCATCGAGGATCAGTTTCATGCCGATGTACTGGCCAGGCTCTGCCGCGAGAATCGGGCCCTTGTCCGCCGGTTCGAAGTAGAACGAGATGATTTCCGCGCTCTCCTCGACCTTGGCCGCCACGATGAACTCCCGCGCACCACGCCAGCCACCCGGCGCCTGGGCTTTCTGGTCGTAGATGCTGGCTTCGGCGCCGATCAGGATCTCGGCCAACTGACCGTAGGCCGCGCCCCACGCGCTCATCACTTCCGGAGTGGCAATCTCTTCGCCCAGCACTTCGGAGATCGCTCGCAACAGGCAGCTACCCACGATCGGGTAATGTTCCGGGAGGATTTGCAGGGCCACGTGCTTGTTGATGATCTTGGCCACCAAGTCGCCCAATTGATCGAGCTGGTCGATGTGCCGCGCATACATCAATACACCGTTGGCCAGGGCGCGAGGCTGATCGCCGCTGGCCTGGTGGGCCTGGTTGAACAGCGGGCGGACTTCCGGATATTCGGAGAGCATCATGCGGTAGAAGTGAGTGATCAGCGCTTCGCCGCCGCTTTCCAGCAACGGCACGGTGGACTTGACGATGGCACGGTCTTGAACGCTAAGCATAAGAGCAACCCCTGGGCTTTATATGAATAACCTTTACGTATCAGTTTCCATGCCAACAATTAAAACCTTATAAATCATTAAGTTAAAAACATAGTAGTCATATCGACACGCAACGCTTTATAGTCACACCGACTACACGGAGTCATTATGACTGCAAAATTACTGCTCACGACGTTGCTGCCCCTGGTCTCCGACCTGTCCCGCGAACTGCCCGAAGGCGAGCGCTACCGACGCTTGCTCGAAGCCATGCGCGCCCTGCTCCCGTGCGACGCCGCGGCCCTGCTGCGACTCGATGGCGAATGGCTGGTGCCGCTGGCGGTGGACGGGTTGAGCACCGACACCCTCGGCCGACGTTTCAAGGTCAGCGAACACCCGCGCTTCGAAGCGTTGCTCAGCAGCCCCGGCCCGACTCGCTTCGCCGCCGACAGTGATTTGCCCGATCCTTATGACGGCCTGGTCGATGGTCTTCACGATCACCTGGAAGTTCACGACTGCATGGGCTGCCCGCTGTTTATCGACGAGCGCCCGTGGGGTTTGTTGACTCTCGACGCGCTCGACCCTGAACGTTTTGAACCGATCGAACTGGACGCCCTGCAAGCCTTCGCCAGCCTCGCCGCCGCCACGGTCAACGCCGCCGAGCGCATCGAGCGGCTGGCCAACCGCGTCGAGGACGAACATCAGCGCGCCGAGGTTTACCGTCAGGCCAGCGGCCAACAGAACCGCGAAATGATCGGCCAGAGCAAGACTTACAAACGACTGGTGGAAGAGATCAGCCTGGTGGGCGGCAGCGACCTGACGGTGCTAATCACCGGCGAAACCGGAGTTGGCAAAGAGCTGGTGGCCCAGGCTATCCACGCAGCGTCCCCACGGGCCGATAAACCGATCATCAGCCTCAATTGCGCCGCCCTGCCAGACACGCTGGTGGAGAGCGAATTGTTCGGCCATGTGCGCGGGGCTTTCACCGGCGCGACGAATGATCGGCGCGGCAAGTTCGAGCTGGCCAATGGCGGTACGTTGTTCCTCGATGAAGTCGGCGAACTGTCGCTAACGGTGCAGGCCAAATTGCTGCGAGTGCTGCAGAGCGGGCAATTGCAGCGGCTGGGGTCGGACCAGGAACATCAGGTCGACGTGCGATTGATCGCCGCGACCAACCGTGACCTGGCTGAAGAAGTGCGCAGCGGTCGCTACCGTGCCGACTTCTATCATCGCTTGAGCGTTTACCCGCTGCTGGTGCCCGCACTGCGCGATCGCGGTCGGGATGTGCTGCTGCTCAGCGGCTACTTCCTGGAACAAAACCGCTCACGCATGGGCCTCAACAGCCTGCGCCTGACCAGTGATGCGCAAGCGGCACTATTGGCGTATGACTGGCCGGGGAACGTGCGGGAACTGGAGCATTTGATTGGTCGCAGTGCATTGAAGGCGTTGGGTAACTGCAAGCAACGGCCGAAGATTCTCAGCTTGAGCGCCGCAGATCTGGACTTGCCCAACGGCAGCATTGAACCCGTGCCAGAACCGGTGGTTGCGGCACCGGCGGCGGCATTAATTGCAGGGGATTTGCGTGAGGCCACCGAGCATTATCAGCGCCAACTGATCAGCGCTTGCCTGCAACGGCACCAGAACAACTGGGCCAGCGCGGCGCGGGAGCTGGGTCTGGATCGGGCGAACCTTGGACGGATGGCCAAGCGGTTGGGTATGAAATAGTCTCACCCGGATAACATCGTACTCTTGTGGCGAGGGAGCTTGCTCCCGTTGGAGTGCGTAGCGCTCCCGTTTTTTCCAGAGTAGAACCTCATTGCTGGTTTCACGACCGCTTCGCGGCCGAACGGGAGCAAGCTCCCTCGCCACAGGGGTTCACTGTTTGGGCGGCAATGGGGATTACTCCTAAAGCCTGCCCCTCACAAGTCGATAACCCGGCATCGATAGCTGTTGGCGATCTTCACAATCGCCCATCACCTTTTTCCACAGAAGGTTTTTATGTCTTCCAACAAAGCCCGCGCAGATTCACTTTCGCTTCTGCTGTTTACCTTGCGCAGCGGCAAGCTGATGGCGATCAACCTGCTGAAAGTCAGCGAAATCATCCCCTGCCCGCCGCTGACCAAGCTGCCGGAGTCGCACCCCCACGTCAAAGGTATCGCCACCCTGCGTGGCGCATCGCTGTCGGTGATCGACCTGAGCCGCGCCATCGGCGAGCGACCGCTGGAAGACCCGAACGGTGGCTGCCTGATCGTCACCGACGTCAGCCGCTCCAAGCAGGGCCTGCACGTTCAGGCGGTGAGCAAGATCGTCCATTGCCTGACTACCGACATCCGTCCACCGCCCTTCGGCTCCGGTGGCGTGCGCTCGTACATCACCGGCGTGACCTCGGTCGACGGCACTTTGGTGCAGGTGCTGGACATCGAAAAGGTCATTCACGGCATCGCTCCGGCGCAGATCGAAACGGCCCCCACCGAGCTGAGCATGGAAGACGCCGAAGTCCTCGGCAACGCGCGAATCCTGGTGGTCGATGACAGCCAGGTCGCCCTGCAACAATCGGTACACACCCTGCGCAACCTCGGCCTGCAATGCCACACCGCTCGCAGCGCCAAGGAAGCCATCGACTGCCTGCTGGACCTGCAAGGCACCGCCCAGCAAATTAACCTGATCGTCTCCGATATCGAAATGTCGGAAATGGACGGTTATGCCCTCACCCGCACACTGCGCGAAACCCCCGACTTCTCGCACCTCTATGTGTTGCTGCACACCTCGCTGGACAGCGCGATGAACAGCGAGAAGGCTCGACTGGCCGGGGCCAACGCGGTGCTGACCAAATTCTCCTCACCGGAACTGACCAAATGCCTGATCGCGGCGGCCAGGGCCGTCACTGAACAAGGTCACTGAGTTGTGGCCGAGGACTTTTGTTTTCTGATGCGGCGCAACCTCGCTGAGGATGTGCCGCCTTGCACTTGGCCAAATGGCATTGAGTTGACCGAGTACCGTCCTGAACTCGCCGAAGCCGTCCATCACTTGATGGAACTCGGCTATCGAGAAGGTGGCGGTCGCGTACCGGCGCTGGAAGTCTGGCAACAGCGTTTCGAAACCGATCCCGAATACGATCCGTCCCTGTGCTTCATCGCGTTCGACGCCGAAGGAATCGTCGGCGTTGCCCAGTGCTGGACCAGTGCCTACATCAAGAGCCTGGTGGTGCATCCGCGCGCTCAAGGCCTCGGACTTGGCCGTGCGCTGCTGCTAAATGCTTTCAACGTGTTTCAGCAACGCCGCGAAGGCTTTGTGGATCTGAAGGTGCTGGAAAACAACCTTCGGGCCCAGCGTTTGTATGAAAGTGCCGGGATGTATGTGGTCCGTCGGGAGCCCGTGCCTGTCTGACACACCGCTTTCGCGAGCAAGCCCGCTCCCACAGTGGTTCGTCGTCGTTCACAGATTCGGTGTACGACGCAAATCAACTGTGTGAGCGGGCTTGCTCGCGAAGAGGCCGGCACAACCAACATCGATCCATCAGACATACTCCTGACCTCGGCCACTACACGCCAAGGATGCCCAAACCATGAAAGCTACAACCCTGACCTTCCTCTGCCTCACCGCCCTAGCCACCCAAGCCCACGCCTCCAGCCCCGACGCCTGGGCCGCCTACGACAAAGCCGTGCTCGCCAGTTGCACCAAGGCCAGCGGCCTGAAGAACGCCAAACCCGTCGGCAACGCCGCGCAGTTCGATGACCGGGTCGGTTATACCGCGCTCCTGCTGCAAGGCCAGTACCCGCAAAAACACATGAAAGGCCAGCAAGGCACCGAGCTGTGCCTCTACAACAAGAAAAGCAAAACCGCCTACATAACCGAGTGGGACTCCATCCGCCCAACAGCAAAAGCGCAGTGACTGGCGCATAACTTGCTTCGGCACAGGCCCTTGCGGTGGCTTTTTGTCGCCATTTCATGCCCTCACAGGTGACTGGCCGTTCAATGAATACAACGTTTTCCTGCGTAGGTTGTGGCAAATGCTGCAACGACCACCACGTGCCCCTGACACTGGCCGAAGCCCGGATGTGGGCGGCCGATGGCGGACAGGTGATCGTGCTGGTGGAGGCCTTCCTCGCCAATGGCCTGGGCCTGCCCGCGCAGCAACGTGAACACGCCGAACGCCGTTCGGTGGTGGTTCGAAGCGGCGCCTGTGAGGCGCATGTGGCGATCACCTTTGCCGCGTACAACGTCGGCCCCTGCCGGAATCTTGACGACGACAACCTCTGCCGCATCTACGAACGCCGACCGCTGGTGTGCCGCATCTATCCGATGGAAATCAACCCGCACATCCCGCTCAACCCATCTATCAAGGAATGCCCGCCCGAGTCCTGGGTAACAGGGCCGGATTTGATCATCGGGGGTGAGCTGGTGGATCAGGAACTGACGGGATTGATCCAGCGCTCCCGTCAGGCCGATCGCGATGAGATTCAGACCAAGGAGGCGATTTGCGCGTTATTGGGGATTCGGACGACAGCGTTGAAGGGCGATGGATTTACCGCTTATTTGCCGGATATGAACGCGTTTGCCACGGTTATCGATCAGATTTCAGCACAATCGCAGATGGAGTCGAGCAGTGATTGGCTGTTTCACGTGTCGGGTGAGGATATTGCCGGGCAAGTGCAGGCGGCGGGCGCACAGGTGGCAACCGACACACCGGTTAGCTATGCGTTTATTTCGTTGCGGGCAGCCTGAAACACCCAACCACTGCACAACTTTAGTTGCACAGTGGCTTGTCTGATGATGAGTCAGCGAGCAGCAACCGCAAGGCATTCGACTTCCACCCGAGCATTCGCCAGCAGTTTTTTAGCCGCGAACGTTGTCCGGGCAGGTAGGCGATCGGCTGGGAAAGTCCGGCGGTAAACCGCATTCATGGCATCGAAGTCTTTGATATCGGCAAGTATGACCGTGCATTTGGCCACATGAGCGAGGGATGAGCCTCGACGTTGCAGTTCGGTGCGCAGGTTCTCCATGGCCTGGGTCATTTGCGGGCCAATCCCGCCCTTGACCAGTTGGCCATCAGCATCCAGACCGAGCATCCCGGAAAGATAAAGGGTCTCACCGGCCTGTACCGCATCGGAAAATGGCAAGCCTTCTTCATTCGGAAAGTAACGTGGTGAATCGGGTACTGCTGGCGGCAAGTAGCGCTCGGTAATCGCTTGGTACTGGCCATTTTGCTTGAGACGCTCAAGGGCCGCATTCAGGTTATCGCGCAAGCGGGTGTCGCTTTTGCGCACAGCCATCGCCACACCATTGCCCAGCATCGGATCGTTGAGGGCAGGACCGGCAAAGTCGAACGCCTGTCCTTGAGGTTGGCTTAGCAAGGCTTGAGTGATTTCGATGGAGTCTTGCAGGGTGGCATCGATCTCGCCCGCCAGAAGACTGGCAATCAACTGATTGTTGAATTGAAAACTGCGCACCGTTACGCCTGCGTCCGCCCAACGCGCCTTGGCGAACGCTTCACGACTGGTGCCCGCCAGGACGCCGATACGCTTGCCTTTGAGCGATTGCACATCCGGTTGCAACGTCGCGCCTTTGCGCGCTACCAGACGGCTACTCAGGGGATAAAGATTGTCGGTGAAATCGACCCGCTCGCGCCGCGCCTGTGTAGCTGTCATCGGCATGATCACGTCGAAGCGGCCGGCTTCAAGGGCATGGAGGTTAGTCGCGTAATCCTGATCGATCCAGACACAGCGGGATTGGAGCTCAGCACACAGTGCGTTGCCCAACTCGATGTTCAATCCGACTAGCTCACCTTTGTCGTTACGGCTCTCGAACGGTGGAACCAGGGCTTCGACCCCGAAACGGATCTGCGGATCGACCGCAGAGGACACGCAGCCGGTGGTCAAGGCCATCAGAGAGAGCAGGGACAGGTTTTTCAGCAGAGACATCTGGCGACCTTCATCAAAAATTCACAGGGCGTGAATTCTTGATGAATGACAACAGTCTTTCCTAGAGGAGTAATCGCGCGTCCTTGTGGGAACTGTCTCATTGGCGGGAGGAATAGTTACCCGCCAACAAAATACCTGACTATCAGCGTTTACCCATCGAACGACGCGTGCCGGGAGGTGCTGCGCCGGGAGTCTTGGTATGGCCATTCTTCGCGCCATTCTTGTACCAAGGCTGGCTGGCATTCTTCGCCGCAGCCAATTCACCTGGTTTGAACGGAAACTTGAACGCTGGGATCGCCGCTTTGGTTTCGCTGTCTGCGCTGGAGTCGACGCTGTCTGGCAGGTCTGCCTGGTCGTCGCTCAAAGCGTCGGCAACCGGCGGTTGTGTCGGGGAAGTCATGAAAGCTCCGGGTGATGCTTAAAGAGTCGGGCCCGGTAGGCGAGCCGCGAAAGGCGGCAGTATACCTGTGTCGGGAGCCGCAAGCTTCACGCCGCAAGCGAGTCCGTCGGGTTTTGTGCTGACAGACCTGTCGCCTTCGCGGGCAAGCCTCGCTCCTACAGGTGCATTGTGTCGTACACCGAATCTGCGAACGACGATGAACCCTGTGGGAGCGGTCATATACAAAATCTGTGTATGACACAAATCCTGTGGGAGCGAGCCTGCTCGCGATGAACGATAACGCGGTCTACGCCGGATCGACGTTATCCAGCGCCCGATTCACTACCAACTCCGCCAGCATGATGACCTGCTGGATCGCCAGCGCCGTGTGGCGCTGCGGGCCGGTCAGGTTGTTGGCGAAATCGCTGGCCAGGACACTCGCTGAGGCCAACGACTCACAGGCGTGGGCCAGCAGGCTTTCGGTGTTGGCATTAGGGACAACCATGAACAGAGTGCTGGGGCGACGTTCTTTTTCGGTGTATGGCGCCGGGGGATCGAGGTAGTAATCGAGGGCGCGTTTTATGGCTTCGCGGTCTTTGAGTAATTCTTCGGTGCGCGAGGCTTCGGCGTTGGTGGTGGTGGTGTTGAAGGGTGGGTCGGGGATTAACTTATCCATACAAACTCCTGCTGAAATGGGTGCCACCACTCGCCGGATCTCAAGCGACGAGGAGGTGGCAGCTATGTGCAGAGTGAGATCCACCGGAGCAGGCAACCGGCCAGACCGAAGTCTGCCCGCACACAGCTGCCATAACGCATTTACAGGCAGCGGATAAGCTGGCGCCAATTATGGTGGCATTGGCGCTAGATGCATACTAGTTGCCGGGGATCTCACACCCGATCGCTGAGTTGTCAGCGACAGCCAAAGGTTATTGGGCCCGCGTCCGACCGACAACCTGAAAAATGCGTGGGAAAGTTCCATGTTTTGACACATCCGTTAAACATTCAAAGCGGAACGCGGAGCGTCCCTGGCAGCATTCCCACGCGGGAGCGTGAGAACGATCAATCCCACGTCTGACACCGAATTCGTCTGACACTGATGACTGTAGGAGCTGTCGAGTGAGACGAGGCTGCGATCTTTTGATCATGGGGAATCAGCATCAATCCAAAGAGGTCCAAACTGACAGCGCCGTCAGTTACCAGTCACTCTCCTGACGGGCTAACAGGTTTATAAAGGAAGGTATAAGCCTGACAAAACTCCGACCACTCTGCCCGGCGCCCCACTCGCATGCGAATTCATAAAAAAAACGCCCTGTTCGCCGCCCTTCTGATCACCCTGGCAGCCCTGGGCGTGTGGTATGCCGCCAAACCCGCCACGACCAAACTGGCCCCCTCCACCGCCATCCCCGTGCGAGTGATCAGCGTCGCCGAAAAAGACGTGCCCCGCTACATCAGTGGCATTGGCTCGGTGCTTTCGCTGCATAGCGTGGTCGTGCGCCCGCAGATCGACGGCATCCTCACCAAACTGCTGGTCAAGGAAGGCCAACTGGTGAACAAAGGTGATCTGCTGGCCACCATCGACGACCGCTCGATCCGCGCCAGCCTCGACCAGGCCCGGGCGCAACTGGGCGAAAGCCAGGCGCAACTGCAAGTGGCGCAGGTCAACCTCAAACGTTACAAACTGCTGAGCGTCGACGACGGCGTGTCCAAGCAGACCTATGACCAGCAACAAGCCCTGGTCAACCAACTCAAAGCCACCGCCCAAGGCAATCAGGCATCGATCGACGCCGCTCTGGTGCAGCTTTCTTACACACAGATTCGCTCCCCGGTCACCGGTCGCGTCGGTATTCGCACAGTGGATGAAGGCAATTTCCTGCGAATGACTGACACCCAAGGCTTGTTCACCGTGACCCAGATCGACCCGATCGCCGTGGAATTTTCCCTGCCGCAACACATGTTGCCGACCCTGCAAGGCCTGATCAACGATCCCCAGCACACGCCGGTCAAGGCTTACATCGGTGCCGACACCGACGGCGAAACCGGCAACCTTCTGGGCGAAGGTCATCTGACCCTGATCGACAACCAGATCAACGCCAACACCGGGACCATCCGCGCCAAGGCCGAGTTCGCCAACCCCGCACAGAAACTCTGGCCGGGCCTGCTGGTAACGGTAAAGATTCAGACAGCACTGGATAAAAATGCGCTGGTGGTGCCACCCACCGTCGTACAACGTGGCCTCGATCAACATTTCGTCTACCGGGTCAATGGCGACAAGGTCGAAGCCGTTCAGGTGCAGATGGTTTATCAAGGCAGCGGCCAGGACCTCATCAAAGGCGTAAAACCGGGTGATGTGCTGGTCAGCGATGGCCAGTCGAGGCTCAAACCTGGTTCGACCGTGCAGGTAGTGACCGACCCGCCGCAAATGGTGCAATCGGAGCCGAAACCATGAAGGGCCATGGCTCGATTTCCGCGTGGTGCATCGATCATCCGGTGGCGACGGTCCTGCTGACCTTTGCCTTGGTGTTGCTGGGGGTAATCGCCTTTCCGCGACTGTCGATTGCGCCACTGCCGGAAGCAGAATTCCCGACCATCCAGGTGGCCGCGCAACTGCCTGGCGCCAACCCCGAAACCATGGCCTCGTCGGTGGCCACGCCGCTTGAAGTGCAATTCAGCGCCATCCCCGGCGTGACCCAGATGACCTCAAGCAGCGCCCTGGGCTCGACCATCCTGACCTTGCAATTCACCCTCGACAAAAGCATCGACACCGCCGCGCAGGAAGTCCAGGCCGCGATCAACACCGCAGCCGGCAAACTGCCCAAAGACATGCCGAACCTGCCGAACTGGAGGAAGGTCAACCCGGCCGACAGCCCGGTGCTGATCCTCAGCATCAATTCGCCGCAAATGCCCGGCACCGAAGTCAGTGACCTGGTGGAAACCCTGCTCGCCCGTCAGATCAGCCAGATCGACGGCGTAGGCAATATCAACATCACCGGTCAGCAACGTCCGGCGATCCGCGTGCAGGCCTCGGCGGACAAACTCGCCGCCATTGGCCTGACCCTGGCGGACATTCGCCTGGCGATCCAGCAAACCAGCCTCAACCTGGCCAAGGGTGCGTTGTATGGCGAGTCGAGCATTTCGACCTTGTCCACCAACGACCAATTGTTCCACCCCCAGGAATACGGTCAGTTGATTGTTTCCTACAAGGACGGCGCGCCGGTTCATCTCAAGGATGTAGCCAAAGTCGTCAACGGTTCGGAAGACGCCTACATCCAGGCCTGGGCTGACGGTCAGCCGGGGGTGAATCTGGTGATTTTCCGGCAACCGGGGGCCAACATCGTCGAGACCGTCGACCGTATTCAAGCGGCCCTGCCGACGCTGGAGGCCATGCTGCCGGCATCGGTGCAGGTCAAGGTGTTGATCG
Organism: Pseudomonas sp. TE12508; assembly: GCF_056279485.1. Taxonomy (NCBI): domain Bacteria; kingdom Pseudomonadati; phylum Pseudomonadota; class Gammaproteobacteria; order Pseudomonadales; family Pseudomonadaceae; genus Pseudomonas; species Pseudomonas sp. TE12508. The sequence goes on from NZ_JBWCCN010000011.1 coordinate 215,011, forward strand.
ACCGCACCCAGACCATCCGCGCGTCGTTGCATGAAGTGGAAATCACCCTGCTGATCGCGATCCTGCTGGTGGTGGCGGTGATGGCGCTGTTCCTGCGGCAGTTGTCGGCGACCCTGATCGTGGCGTCGGTGCTCGGTGTATCGCTGATCGCCAGTTTTGCCCTGATGTACATCATGGGTTTCAGCCTGAATAACCTGACGCTGGTGGCGATCGTGGTGTCCGTCGGGTTTGTGGTGGACGATGCGATTGTGGTGGTGGAAAACATTCACCGTCACCTGGAAGCCGGCGACGGCATGCGCGAGGCGGCCATCAAAGGCGCCGGCGAGATCGGTTTTACCGTGGTCTCGATCAGTTTCTCGCTGGTGGCGGCGTTCATTCCGCTTCTGTTCATGGGCGGCGTGGTCGGGCGGTTGTTCAAGGAGTTCGCCCTGACCGCCACCTCGACCATCATGATTTCTGTGGTGGTGTCCCTGACGCTCGCACCGACATTGGCCGCGCTATTCATGCGTGCGCCGGAACACAGCCAATCGGGCTTCGGCGAGCGCTTGCTGGCGCTGTATGAGAAAGGCCTGCGCCGCGCCCTCGCCCATCAGAAGTTGATGATCGGTGTATTCGGCCTGTCCCTCGGCCTGGCGGTCGCCGGGTACATTTTCATTCCGAAGGGTTTCTTCCCGGTGCAGGACACCGGTTTCGTCCTTGGCACCACCGAAGCAGCCGCTGATATTTCCTACGGCGACATGGTGAAAAAACACCTGGCAATGGCAGAAATCGTCGCCGCCGACCCCGCTGTCGAGACGTTCTCACACTCGGTCGGCGTTGCGGGCAGCAACCAGACTATCGCCAACGGACGGTTCTGGATTTCACTGAAAAAACGCGGCGACCGTGACGTGTCCGCCAGCCAGTTCATCGACCGGATTCGCCCGCAACTGATGAAAGTCCCGGGCATCGTGTTGTACCTGCGCGCCGGGCAAGACATCAACCTCAGCTCCGGCCCGAGCCGTGCGCAGTACCAATACGTGCTCAAGAGCAACGACGGGGCACTCCTGAGCACCTGGACCCAGCGCCTGACGGAAAAACTGCGCGGCAACCCGGCGTTCCGCGATATTTCCAACGACCTGCAACTGGGCGGCAGCATCACCCACATCAGCATCGACCGCAGTGCAGCGGCGCGTTTCGGCCTGACCGCCAGTGATGTCGACGAAGCGCTGTACGACGCCTTCGGCCAGCGGCAGATCAACGAGTTCCAGACCCAGACCAACCAGTACAACGTGATTCTGGAACTGGACACCAAGCAGCGCGGCAAGGCCGAAAGCCTCAATTATTTTTACCTGCGCTCGCCGCTGAGCGGAGAAATGGTGCCGCTGTCGGCCCTGGCGAAATTCGATGCGCCAACCATCGGCCCGTTGTCCATCGCTCACGACGGGATGTTCCCGGCGGCCAACCTGTCGTTCAACCTGGCGCCGGGCGTCGCGTTGGGCGATGCGGTGATCATGCTCAATCAAACCAAGACCGACATCGGCATGCCGGTGGCCATCAGCGGTAATTTCCAGGGCGCAGCCCAGGCGTTCCAGAGTTCGCTGGCCAGCCAGCCGTGGCTGATTCTGGCGGCGCTGGTGGCGGTGTACATCATTCTTGGCGTTCTGTATGAAAGCTTCGTGCACCCGCTGACGATCATCTCGACGCTGCCCTCGGCGGGGCTCGGGGCGGTGATCATGCTATGGATCTGCGGCCAGGACTTTTCGATCATGGCGCTGATCGGGCTGGTGTTGCTGATCGGCATCGTCAAGAAAAACGGCATCCTGATGATCGACTTCGCGCTGGACGCCCAACGTAACCGAGGCTTGCCTCCCGAAGAGGCGATCTATGAGGCGTGTATGACGCGGTTCCGACCGATCATCATGACCACCCTCGCCGCCCTGCTTGGCGCCCTGCCGCTGATGCTCGGCTACGGCACCGGCGCCGAACTGCGCCAGCCATTGGGCATCGCGGTGGTCGGCGGCTTGCTGGTGAGCCAGGCGCTGACGCTGTTCACCACGCCGGTCATATACTTAATGCTTGAGCGGCTTTTCCATCGACCTAAACCAGCACCGATGTCGGCGCTGACGACCACAGACTGAGGCGGGGTCATGCGCGTTCTGATTATCGAAGACGAAGAAAAAACCGCGGACTATCTACACCGTGGTTTGACGGAACAGGGCTACACCGTGGACCTGGCCGGCGATGGCGTCGAAGGCCTGCACCTTGCGCTGGAAAACGACTTTGCAGTGATTGTCCTCGACGTCATGTTGCCAGGCCTCGACGGCTTTGGCGTATTGCGTGCGCTGCGGGCACGCAAACAAACGCCGGTGATCATGCTCACCGCCCGCGAGCGGGTGGAAGACCGCATCAAAGGCCTGCGCGATGGTGCCGACGATTACCTCGGCAAACCGTTTTCCTTCCTCGAACTGGTGGCGCGCCTGCAAGCGCTGACCCGTCGCAGCGGTGGCCACGAACCGGTGCAGGTGAGCATCGCCGACCTGTGGATAGATTTGATCAGCCGCAAGGCCACCCGCGCCGGCACTCGCCTGGACCTGACCGCCAAGGAGTTTTCGCTGCTCAGCGTGCTGGCGCGGCGGCAAGGGGAAATCCTCTCGAAAACCGCCATCGCCGAGATGGTCTGGGACATCAATTTCGACAGCGACGCCAACGTGGTCGAAGTCGCGATCAAACGCCTGCGGGCCAAACTCGATGGGCCGTTTGACGAGAAACTGCTGCACACGATTCGTGGCATGGGTTATGTGCTGGAGAGCCGTGGTGTCCAGTAATTCGATCGCACTGCGCCTGAGCGGAATGTTCACCCTAGTGGCGCTGCTGGTGTTCCTGTTGATCGGCGGTGCGCTGTATCAACAGGTCGACAAGGGTTTGGGCCTGTTGCCCGAAGCCGAGCTGGACGCGCGTTATAGCGTGCTCGAATCGGCGCTCAACCGTTACGGCACGCCCGAGCATTGGGTGAAGATCAACGCCAAGCTCAAGCTGCTGAGCGAAGAAGACAAGCGCATCCGCTTTTGGGTGGTCAGCGGCAATCCCGGTTATGAATACGGCCAACCCGACGCGCCGATCCGCGCTTTCGCCCAAGGCCCGTTGGGCATGCGCGACATGGAGTTGCCCGACCATCCGTACCCGCTGAAAGTGCTGGTCACTGAGCTGCCAGCCAAGGACCAGCGCCCGCCGCTGCGCTTCATGATCGGCATCGACACCGAGACCTTTTACGAGACGCAGCACCACTTGTTGGTCGCCCTGATCAGCCTGGCGATCGTGGGTGTATTACTGGCCTCGCTACTCGGTTACTGGGTGGCCCGGATCGGCCTCAAGCCGCTGATCAAGTTATCGCAGGAAGCCCAGCGCCTGGCGCCGCCCAGGCTGTCTGGCCGTCTGCAACTGTCGCCATTGCCACCGGAACTGAATCAGTTCGTCAGCTCGTTCAACGCCACTCTGGAGCGGGTCGAACAGGCTTACTCGCGGCTGGAATCGTTCAACGCCGACGTGGCCCATGAACTGCGTTCACCACTGACCAACCTGATCGGCCAGACCCAGGTTGCGCTAACCCGCGGGCGTTCGGCCGAACATTATTTTGAAGTGCTGCAATCGAACCTCGAAGAGCTCGAACGGCTGCGCTCGATCATCAACGACATGCTGTTCCTCGCCAGCGCCGACCAGGGCAGCAAGGCCACTAAACTGACGTCTACCTCACTGGCCGACGAAGTGGCGACGACGCTGGAGTATCTGGATTTCATCCTTGAGGATGCGCAGGTTCAGGTCGAGGTCAGTGGCGATGCGCAGGTGCGGATCGAGATCGCCCATTTGCGTCGGGCGTTGATCAACTTGCTGAGCAACGCGGTGCAGCACACCGAGCCCGGGCAAGTGATTGAGGTACGGATCGAAGTCGAAGAGCATCAGGTCAGCATCGGCGTCGCCAACCCCGGGTCGCCGATTGCCAATGAGCACCTGCCGCGATTGTTCGAGCGCTTCTACCGGGTCGATGCGTCGCGCAGCAACAGTGGCAACAACCATGGCCTGGGGCTGGCAATCGTCAAGGCGATTGCGCTGATGCATGGCGGGGATGTGTTTGTGCGCAGTGATCATGGGATGAATACTTTCGGCATCTACCTCCCGGTCTGATCACACAGAACCCCGTGGCGAGGGGGCTTGCCCCCGTTCGGCTGCGAAGCAGTCGTAAACGGGCTTGCGCGGTGTGCATGATGTAACGCGGTTTAGGGGCCGCTTCGCAGCCCAACGGGGGCAAGCCCCCTCGCCACAAAACTACCAAACCACCAACACCGGGTAATTATCGACTACCCGCTGAATGTCTTCTAAGCTTCAATTAGCAAAAGGCCAGCATGTTTTGCTGGCCTTTTTTTTATCCGGCATTTATACAGGCGCTCTGAACGCGACCGGTTTCTGGGACTCTGCCCGATTCTTGTAAAAGAACTTTCATAACGCCTTATTTGCAGAAGTCAGAACCATGAGTGTGAGCAGTGCGAAATCTCAACATCCGATCCGTTCGACACGATCGGAGCGGCTTCTGGTTCTCGGCAGTTTGTTGTTGGTGATTGCGATACTCAGCATCGTGACCTTTCTGCTGATCCGTGAACGCGCCAATGCCGAATTGTCCGCTGCTCGCGCCGCCAACAATATCGTGCAATTGATCGACGCCGACGTGCTGCGCAATGTCGAACTCTATGATGTGTCCCTGCTGGGTTTGATCGCTGCCTCCCAGCGAGAAGACCTCAAGAGCGTTTCTCCAGCCATTCGCCATCTGGCCTATTTCGACCGCGCCACTGCCGCGCCGTACAAGGGCAACATTTTGTTGCTCGACAACAAGGGCGACGTGATCGCCGACTCGGCCTCGGTGGAGCCCAGGCAGGGCAACTATGCCGATCGCGAATACTTCCAGTCTCACGTGAACAACCCGGACCCGGGCATGTTCATCAGTCCCCCCTTCAGAGCCAGGTTGCCCGAACAGGATTGGCGTATCAGTTTCAGTCGCCGGGTGAACGGCCCCCAGGGTGAGTTCCTGGGCGTGGCCGAAGCCGCCATGCGGTTGAGTTACTTCGATCAGTTGTTCAACAGTTTGAGCATCGGCCGCGACAGCACGGTCAATCTGATCAGCAAGGACGGGACTCTTCTGGCTCAGCAACCACGTCTGGCCGAAGAGCTGATCGGCAAGAACTTCAGTCACCGTCCCAATTTCCAACGCATCGTCAAAGAAGGCAACGGCAGCTTCACCAGCATGTCCGATCGATACCGTGACAAGCGCTTGTACACCTTCTCCAAGGTCGGGAACCTGCCGCTGATTGTCATCGTTGCGCTGTCCAGTGATGAGGTCTTTGCGGCCTGGAAGCGCACTGCTGTGGTGGTCAGCTTCGCGACCATTGCCTTGTGTGTGAGCTTGCTGTGGCTGACCTGGTTGCTCTGCCGGGAATTGCGTCGGCGTCAAAGTGCCGAGCAGGAACTGGCACAACTGGCCGCTACCGACCCTTTGACCGGTCTGGCCAACCGTCGAAGCCTGGATCAGGCCTTGCACCATGAATGGTTTCGCGCCCAACGTTCCGGTCTGCCATTGTCGGTGCTGATGATTGATGTCGATCACTTCAAGGCGTTCAACGATCGCCATGGCCATCAGGGCGGCGACGATGCCTTGCGCTGGGTGGCCAAAGTGATCGGCACCCATGTTCGACGGCCGGCGGATCTGGTCGCCCGTTACGGTGGCGAGGAGTTTTCGGTGATCCTGGCCGAAACCGACAGCGTCGGCGCGCAACAGATTGCCGACACCATCCGCGCAGCAGTGGAGCAGTTGCCGTTGGTGGGGGGCGATACGTCGCCGATTACTGTCAGTATCGGTATCAGTACCTGGACGACAGCATCCGATATCAGCCTGGAGCAGTTGTTGTATACGGCAGACAAGGCGCTGTATCAGGCCAAGGAAAGTGGGCGGAATCGGGTGGTCGCTACATAGATCTGCGTTGTGACGGCTGGCCCTATCGCGGGCAAGCCCGGCTCCCACAGGTTCTGCGGTTGACGCGGATTCGGGCACGACGCAGAGCGGGCTTGCCCGCGAAGAGGCCGACAGACACCACAAAATACCACTTTCCCGAAGCCATAAAAAAAGGCCACCCGAAGGTAGCCTTTAAAAAACTAGAGAGGTTTTTTGCTTACACGGCCGCAACAGGACGCATGTAAGAGATCGGTGCAGTGCTGGCGTCTTCGAAAGTCACGACTTCCCAAGCATCTGTCTGCTCAATCAACTTGCGCAGCAGCTGGTTGTTCAATGCATGTCCGGACTTGAAGCCCTTGAACTCACCAATCAGGCTATTGCCCAGCAGGTAGAGGTCACCAATTGCATCGAGGATCTTGTGCTTCACGAATTCGTCTTCATAGCGAAGGCCGTCTTCGTTCAGTACACCATCCGCGTCGACCACAATAGCGTTTTCAACGCTGCCGCCGAGTGCGAGGTTGTGCTTGCGCAGGTACTCGATGTCACTCATGAAACCAAAGGTACGGGCGCGGCTGACTTCTTTTACGAACGAAGTGCTGGAAAAATCCACGCTTGCACTTTGTGTGCGGTCACGGAAAACCGGGTGATCGAAATCGATCTCGAAGCTCACTTTGAAACCTTCGAAAGGGACGAAAGTGGCGCGCTTGTCGCCGTCTTCCACTGTCACTTCCCGCAGGATCCGGATGAACTTCTTGGCGGCGTCCTGTTCTTCCAGGCCGGCCGATTGAATCAGGAATACGAAGGGTCCAGCGCTACCATCCATGATCGGGACTTCGGACGCGGAGAGCTCGACGTAGGCGTTATCGATGCCCAGGCCAGCCATGGCCGAGAGCAGGTGCTCCACCGTGTCCACTTTGACGTCACCGCTAACAAGCGTGGTCGACATAGTGGTTTCGCCAACGTTTTCCGCGCGGGCAGGAATCTGCACCACAGGGTCGAGGTCAGCACGACAAAACACAATGCCGGTGTCGACGGGCGCTGGCTTGAGGGTCAGGTAGACCTTCTCCCCGGAGTGCAGGCCGACACCTGTGGCACGGATAATATTCTTCAGGGTGCGTTGTTTTATCATGGCATGGGCCGCTTCAGCGCAAATTGCGAACTGGTATCAACAAAGGCTGGCGATGATAGCAGACCAGACCTTTGCTGAACACCAATCACCCTAATACCCCTGATACATTTCATCAATCGGCCTGACGACGCAGGAAAGCCGGGATGTCCAGGTAGTCCAGGTCATCTTGCGGGTTCATCTTCGCGGCAGTCGCAGCACCGGCCTGAGCCTGGTTGCGCATGACGGTCGGACGATCCAGGTCACGGTAATTCACCGCAGGCTGTTCTTGACGAACAGGGGCTTGTTGTTGTGGCTGGGAAGCCATCGAGGTGTGAACGGTATTGTCGATGACCTTCACAGGCTTCTCGATTTTAGCGCCTAAACCGGTGGCAACAACAGTCACGTGCAGCTCGTCGCGCATGTCCGGATCGATAACGGTACCGACCTTGACCATTGCGTGCTCGGAAGCGAAGGCTTCGATGATGCTACCCACGTCGGAGTACTCACCCAGGGACAGGTCAGGACCGGCGGTGATGTTCACCAGGATGCCGCGTGCGCCTTGCAGGTTCACGTCTTCGAGCAACGGGTTGCGAATGGCCGCTTCGGTGGCCTCGCGTGCACGGTTCGGACCGCTGGCGCAGCCAGTGCCCATCATCGCCATGCCCATTTCGCTCATCACCGTACGCACGTCGGCAAAGTCGACGTTGATCATGCCCGGACGCTTGATGATGTCGGAGATACCGCGAACGGCACCGGCCAGTACATCGTCGGCCTTGGCGAAAGCCGACAGCAGGCTTGCGTCTTTACCGAGGATGGTCAGCAGCTTCTCGTTGGGAATGGTGATCAACGAGTCGACGCTTTCAGACAGCAGACGAATGCCTTCGTCGGCGATCTGCATACGCTTGCGACCTTCGAACGGGAACGGACGGGTCACCACCGCAACGGTGAGGATCCCCATTTCCTTGGCCACTTCGGCAATGATCGGCGCAGCACCGGTACCGGTACCACCGCCCATGCCGGTGGTGATGAACACCATATTGGTGCCCTGCAGGACTTCGGCAATGCGCTCACGGTCTTCGAGAGCGGCCTGACGACCTACTTCAGGGTTGGCGCCGGCGCCCAGGCCTTTGGTCACGCCGGTGCCCAGTTGCAGGATGGTCCGCGCGCCGATGCTTTTCAGCGCTTGGGCATCAGTGTTGGCGCAGATGAATTCAACGCCTTCAATGTTGCTCTTGACCATGTGATTGACAGCGTTGCCGCCGCCACCGCCAACACCGATAACTTTAATTACCGGGCTTGCGGGGATGTTGTCTACGAGTTCGAACATTTTCCCTCTCCTTACATTCTCTAGTTTTTTCGCCTACTGCTGTTTGAAGCGGTGTTGCGGTAAAGCTTTAGAAATTGCCTTGTACCCAGCTCTTGAAGCGATCGAGCAAGGCGACTTTCGGTTCGTCATTGCTGTAGCTGTCGCGGCTGCCGATGCCCGAGAATGAAATCCCGTCGGACTGCTTCTGCAGGCCGTACATCAACAGGCCAACGCCGGTGGAATAAATCGGGTTGCGGACCACGTCGTCCAGGCCCTTGACGCCATGCGGCACGCCCAGGCGAACCGGCATGTGGAAGATTTCTTCGGCCAGTTCCACCGCGCCTTCCATCTTCGACGTACCGCCAGTCAGCACGATGCCGGCCGGGATCAGGTCTTCGTAGCCACTGCGACGCAGTTCGGCCTGGATCAGGGTGAACAGCTCGTCGTAACGCGGCTCGACCACTTCGGCCAGGGCCTGACGGGACAGCTCGCGCGGTGGACGGTCGCCGACGCTCGGCACCTTGATGGTTTCACCGGCACCGGCCAGTTTGGCCAGGGCGCAGGCGTAGCGAATCTTGATTTCTTCGGCGTACTGGGTCGGGGTGCGCAGCGCCATGGCGATGTCGTTGGTCACCTGGTCGCCCGCAATCGGGATCACCGCGGTGTGACGGATCGCGCCTTCGGTGAAGATCGCGATGTCGGTGGTGCCGCCGCCGATGTCCACCAGGCACACGCCCAGCTCTTTCTCGTCGTCGGTCAGGACCGAGTAGGCCGAGGCCAACTGCTCGAGAATGATGTCGTCGATTTCCAGACCGCAGCGGCGCACGCATTTTTCAATGTTCTGTGCGGCGTTGACGGCGCAAGTGACGACGTGAACCTTGGCTTCCAGACGCACGCCGGACATGCCCAGCGGCTCGCGAACGCCTTCCTGGTTATCAATCACATAATCCTGCGGCAGTGTGTGCAGAACGCGCTGGTCAGCCGGGATCGCCACAGCCTGGGCAGCGTCGAGAACGCGCTCAAGGTCGGCGGAGCTGACTTCGCGATCACGAATCGCCACGATGCCATGGGAGTTCAAGCTGCGGATGTGATTGCCGGCCACGCCGACAAACGCCGAGTGAATCCGGCAACCGGCCATCAGCTGCGCTTCTTCAATAGCGCGCTGGATCGACTGGACGGTGGACTCAATGTTCACCACTACGCCTTTTTTCAGGCCGCGGGACGGATGAGTACCGATCCCGACGATTTCGAGCGTGCCGTCGTCCGAGACCTCGCCGACCAGCGCCACCACCTTGGAGGTGCCGATATCGAGACCGACGATCATTTTGCCGCTTTGCACGTTTGCCATGGGTCCTGCCTCTTCTTAATTCTTCGCGACAGCGGGTTGGGCTGTCGTGGGCGCTACAGGTTCCCGCCAGCCAACAGCGAGGCCGTTGGCGTAGCGCAGATCGATGCGCGCAATGTTCGTAATCTGCTCTTTGAGCGTCTTGTCATAGATGGCAATGAAGCGGCGCATCTTTTCCACCAGCTTGCCGCGTCCCAGCAGCAGTTCGATTCCCGGGCCCGCGCTGCCGGCGCCGGTGGTCAGGAACCAACTGCCTCGTTCACGCAACTCCAGGCGTGCAATCGAGAAGCCCAATGGCCTGAGCATCTGGCTCAGCACCTGGTATTGCTGCATCACTTGCTGCTGGGCCCGCTGCGGGCCGAACAGCTGTGGCAAGTGTTCGTAGTTCGCCAGCTCGCGCGGGGTGAACGCCTGCCCCTGGTTGTTCAGCAGCGACTCATCGCCCCAGCGGGCCACCGGCAGTTGTTCTTCCAGGCGAATCACCACCTGATCCGGCCACACCCGACGCACTTCGGCGTGGGCAATCCATGGCATCTGTTCAAGCTCGGTACGCATGCTCTCCAGGTCGATGGTGAAGAAGCTCGACGCCACGTAGGGGGCGATCCGCTGCTGCACCGCTTGCTGGCTGATGTAACTCAAATCGCCCTGCACCGCGATCTTGGTGATCGGCCGGTCGGCGTACGGCAGCAAACGCTGTGCGCCTTCATAAGTGCCGAACCCCAGCGCGACCAACAGCACGGGCCAGAACAGACTTTTCAGAAAACCAAAATTGGCTTTCGGCAGGCGCGCGGACATCGGCTCTTTGGCCACCATTCGGCTGGCACCCCGCGGCACCGGCTTGCGGCCGGGTGCGGAAGGCTGATGACGTAGCTGAGCGCCTTGCATGGTCTTAACCTCTTGTCGGCTCTTGGTTACCGGCAGCATTGCCGGTAACGCTGGCGGCCAGAATAGCCAGAACCAGTTGCTGGAAATCCAGGCCAGCGGCACGGGCCGCCATCGGAACCAGACTGTGATCGGTCATGCCCGGTGCGGTGTTGACTTCCAGGAACCAGAACTGCCCGTCGGCGTCCTGCATCACGTCTGCCCTGCCCCAACCGGCGATACCCAGCGCCTCACAGGCTTTGGCCGTGAGGTCCATGAGTTCTTTTTCTTTGTTGCTGTCCAGGCCACACGGGATCCGGTACTGGGTATCGGAAGCCACGTACTTGGCGTCGTAGTCGTAGAAACTGTGGGTTGTGCCCAGGGCGATTGGAGGCAACACCTGGTCACGCAGGGTGGCGATGGTGAACTCCGGACCTTGAATCCATTGCTCGACCAACACTTGCGAATCGTAGGTACTGGCCGCTTTCCATGCGTCGATCAATTCGGACGCGGAGGTCACTTTGGCCATCCCGATACTGGAACCTTCATGGGCCGGTTTGACGATCAAAGGGAAGCCCAGTTCCGTGGCCGCCGAAATACAATCGGCCTCAGAGCTCAGTACCGCATGGCGTGGCGTCGGAATCCCGAGGCTGTGCCAGACCTGCTTGGTGCGCAGTTTGTCCATGGCCAGTGCCGAGGCCAGAATGCCGCTGCCGGTGTACGGAATGCCCAGGCATTCGAGCAGGCCCTGCATGCTGCCGTCTTCACCGCCACGACCGTGGAGGATGATGAAGGCGCGGTCGATTTTTTCGTTCAGCAGACGCTGCAGCAGGTCATCGCCCACATCAAGACCGAAGGCATCCACACCGGCGCTTTGCAATGCATCGAGCACCGCGTTACCCGACTTCAGGGAGACTTCACGCTCGGCACTCTTGCCGCCGAACAGCACGGCGACACGGCCGAAGTCTTTCGGCGCGATAGTGGAGACGAGGTTGGCGTAAGCAGCAGTCATTTCAACTTCCCCACGCTTGGCGCGGCAACCGCGCCAGCGAACAACGGACTGTTCAATAGTTTCGGTGCGAGACCGCCGATATCACCGGCGCCCTGGCACAACAGAATGTCGCCGGCACGCAGCAGCGGCTTGACGATTGGCGCGAGGTCGATGCCGCGCTCGATGTAGATCGGGTCGAGCTGACCGCGCTGGCGAATGCTGTTGCACAGCTTGCGACTATCAGCGCCCGGGATCGGCTCTTCGCCGGCCGGGTAGACTTCCATCAACAGCAGCACGTTGGCGTCGGCCAGCACATTGACGAAATCGTCGTACAGGTCGCGGGTGCGGCTGTAACGGTGTGGCTGATAAACCATCACCAGACGGCGCTCCGGCCAGCCACCGCGCACGGCTTTGATCACGGCCGCGACTTCGGTCGGGTGGTGACCGTAATCATCCACCAGCATCACGTTGCCGCCATCAACCGGCAGTTCGCCGTACACCTGGAAGCGACGGCCAACACCCTGGAAGCCGGACAGGCCCTGGACGATGGCTTCATCGCTGACGCCTTCGTCGGTGGCGATGCAAATGGTCGCCAGCGCGTTCAGCACGTTGTGGTTGCCCGGCATGTTCACCGACACATCCAGCGGCTCGCGATCAGGGCGCAGCACGGTAAAGAAGGTCTGCATGCCCTGCTGACGCACATTGATGGCACGCACATCGGCGTCGTCGCCAAAGCCGTAAGTGACCGTCGGACGCTTCACCTGCGGCAGGATTTCACGCACCACCGGATCGTCCAGGCACACCACTGCCAAGCCGTAGAACGGCAGGTTGTGCAGGAACTCGACGAAGGTTTTCTTCAGTTTGTTGAAGTCGCCGTCGTAGGTCGCCATGTGGTCGGCGTCGATGTTGGTGACCACGGCCACCAGCGGCTGCAAGTGCAGGAAGCTGGCATCGCTTTCGTCGGCTTCGGCGATCAGGTAGCGGCTGGTGCCGAGCTGGGCATTGGTGCCCGCGGCATTCAGACGACCACCGATGACGAACGTCGGGTCCAGGCCACCGGCGGCGAACACCGAAGCGATCAGGCTGGTGGTGGTGGTTTTGCCGTGGGTACCGGCGACGGCGATGCCGTGGCGGTAGCGCATCAATTCAGCCAGCATCTCGGCCCGTGGCACCACCGGAATTCGGCGTTCCAGGGCGGTGGCAACTTCCGGGTTGGAAGTGTTCACAGCGCTGGAGGTGACCAGCACATCGGCGTTCGCGGCGTTCTCGGCACGGTGGCCGATATAAATGTGGGCACCGAAGGATTCCAGGCGCTCGGTCACCGGCGATGCTTTCAGGTCGGAACCGGACACTTCATAGCCCAGGTTCAGCAACACTTCGGCAATGCCGCACATGCCCACGCCGCCGATACCGACGAAGTGGATGCGACGGATGCGGCGCATTTCCGGGTGCGGCATGGCTTTTTTGTTCTCAACCATGGGCCACCTCCAGGCAGGTATCGACCACGTTACGAGTGGCATCGGGTTTGGCCAGGCGGCGTGCCGCGGTGGCCATGTCGTTGAGTCGTTGCGGTTGCATCAAGACCTCTGTCAGGCGAGCGGCAAGATCCGCTGCGCCAGTCGTTCTTTGCGGCATCAGGAAGGCAGCGCCTTCACGGGCCAAATAGTCGGCGTTGCGGGTCTGGTGATCGTCGATCGCGTGGGGCAAAGGCACCAGCATCGAGGGCAGACCGGCAGCCGCCAGTTCACTGATGGTCAATGCGCCTGCGCGGCACACCACCAGGTCGGCCCAGCCATAGGCTTGGGCCATGTCTTTGATGAAAGGCTGCACTTGTGCCTCGACGCCAGCTGCGCGATAGCGCTCTGCAGTCACTTCATCGTGGTTTTTGCCGGCCTGATGAAACACGTCCGGACGCAGGTCGGGAGCGACTTGCGACAGGGCTTCAGGCAGCAACTTGTTTAACGGCTCTGCGCCCAGGCTTCCGCCCAGGATCAGCAAACGCGCCTTGCGACCGGCCAGGGCAGGTCGCGGTGTTTCGAGGAACAGCTCGGTACGCACCGGGTTACCGGTGGTGCGACGGCTGTTCGACAGGGTAAAGGTGTCGGGGAACGCTTCACAGACTCGGGCGGCCAACGGCACCAGCAACCGATTGGCGGTACCGGCCACGGCGTTCTGTTCGTGAACGATCACCGGCACGCCAGCCAATTTGGCTGCAACGCCGCCGGGCCCGGTCACATAACCCCCGAAGCCGACCACGCAGACTGGTCGCAGCTGACGAATGATCGCCCGCGCCTGCCAGATCGACTTGAGTAACATGAACGGTGCCTTGAGCAGGGACAATTTGCCCTTGCCGCGCAAACCGCTGGCGTTGATCCGATGCAATTGAAGGCCGGCCGCCGGCACCAGATCGTTCTCGATCCCGCGCGGCGTGCCCAACCAGTGCACGGTGTAACCGCGGGCCTGGAACTCGCGAGCGCAGGCCAGTGCCGGGAACACGTGGCCCCCGGTGCCGCCAGCCATGATCAATACGTTAGCGCCCATGGTTCGGCTCCTCGGCGAAGTCGCTCTCATGGAACTCCATCTCTTCACTGCCCAAGTGGGTTCGACTCTCCCACTCGATGCGCAGCAACAAGCCAAGACAGGCACAGCAGATCACCAACGAACTGCCGCCATAACTGAGGAATGGCAGAGTCAGCCCCTTGGTCGGCAATAGGCCTACGTTCACTCCGATGTTGATCAGGAACTGACCGATCCACAGGAACGACAAGCCATACGCGATGTAAGCGGCGAAAAATTGTTTGGCCTTCTCGGCCCAATAACCGATGTACATGCCACGAATACAGACAAAGACGAACAGCGCCAAGGTGCACAACGAACCCACGGCACCCAGTTCTTCGGCCAGGACCGAGAACACGAAGTCAGTGTGGGCTTCCGGCAGGTAGAACTGTTTCTGCACGCTGTTGCCCAGGCCAACGCCCAGCCATTCGCCGCGACCGAAAGCGATCAAGGCTTGAGACAACTGATAGCCCGCACCGAACTGGTCGGCCCACGGGTCCGCAAAGTTGGTCAGTCGCGCCATTCGATACGGCTGCATTTGAATCAACAACACCACCGCACCGACAGCCAGGACAACCATCAAGGAAAAACGGAACAGCCCGACGCCGCCGAGGAACAGCATCGCAGCAGCAGCCCCCATCATCACGACGGTGGCACCGAAGTCCGGTTCCATCAGCAACAGCCCTGCCATCGGCAGCAGAACGATGAACGGCTTGAAGAAACCCATCCAGCTTTCACGTACTTCTTTCTGGCGACGCACCAGATAACCGGCGAGGTAGATCACCACGAACACCTTGGCGATCTCGGAAGGCTGAACGTTGAAGAAGCTGAAGCCGATCCAGCGCATCGAACCGTTCACTTCACGGCCAATGCCGGGGATGATCACCATCACCAGCAAACCGAATGCACCAATCAGCATCAGCCACCCCAGGCGTTGCCAGGTAGCGATCGGAATCATCATGGTGACGATGCAGGCGCCAAGTCCCAGCACCACGTAGATAAGGTGGCGGATCATGTAATACAGGGCACTGCCCGACTGCACCGCCGCCACTTCAGTGGATGCCGATGCAATCATGACCAGCCCCAGGCCCAGCAACGCCAGGCAACCGGCGAGCATCGGGAAATCGAGGTCGATGCCGCGCCCGGTGATGATCGGCGACGGGTACGGCTTGATGATATTCAGGAGGCTCATGCCAAGTCCTCCACGGCGCGGACAAACTGGTGACCGCGATCTTCGTAGTTCTTAAACATGTCGAAACTGGCGCAGGCTGGCGACAGCAGCACCGCATCGCCCTTTTCGGCGATAGCGCGGCATTGCTCGACCGCTTCGATCAGCGAGCCGACGCGAATCAGCGGCACGGCATCGCCGATGGCCTCGCCGATCTTGTCGGAATCACGGCCCATCAAAATGACGGCGCGGCAGTTGGCCGACACTGGATCACGCAAATCCTTGAATTCAGCGCCCTTGCCATCGCCACCGGCGATCAGCACAAGCTTGCCGTCGATGTCCGCGCCCAGGCCTTCGATGGCGGCCAGAGCAGCACCGACGTTGGTGGCTTTGGAGTCGTTGTAGTAGCTCACGCCATTCAGCTCGCGTACCCATTGGCAGCGATGCTCGAGCCCGGCGAAATTGCGCAGGGCCGAAAGCATGGCGTCGAACGGCAGGCCGACGGCATGCCCCAGTGCCAAGGCCGCGAGGGCGTTGGACTGGTTATGCGCGCCACGAATTTTCAATTCGCGCACCGGCATCAGGTTCTGGAATTCGAAGGCTAGGTATTTCTCGCCATCCTCTTCCCGGATCCCGAAGGCCTTGAAATCGGGTTTGCTCAAACCGAAGGTCCAGCACGGCTGACCTTCACCCATCAGCGGACGGCTCAGGGCGTCCTGACGGTTGACCACAAACTGCCTCGCGCCCCGGAAGATCCGGTGCTTGGCCAGGTGATAGGCCGGCAGACCGCTGTAGCGGTCCATGTGGTCTTCACTGATGTTGAGCACGGTCGCCACTTCGGCGTTGAGTTGATCGGTGGTTTCGAGCTGGAAGCTCGACAACTCCATCACGTACAACTCGATGTCGTCGCTGAGCAAATCCAGCGCCGGTGTGCCGAGATTGCCGCCGACAGCAACACGCTTGCCAGCCGCAGCCGCCATTTCGCCGACCAGGGTGGTGACGGTGCTTTTGGCGTTGGAACCGCTGATGGCGACAATCGGCGCCTTCGCGTTACGCGCGAACAGCTCGATGTCGCCGGACAACTTCACGCCACGGGCGGCGGCAGCCTGCAGGGCCGGGGTCGCCAGCGCCAGGCCGGGGCTCACGTAGAGCTCATCGGCACGGCACAGGAATTCGACGTCCAGCTCGCCACAACGCACTTCCACGTGCGGATAGTCACGCTTGAGCGTGGCCAGTTCCGGTGGATTTTCCCGCGTATCGGCGACAGCAAACGACACGCCCCGGTTCGCCAGGAAGCGAACCAGGGACATGCCGCTCTTGCCGAGGCCGACAACGATGCGGAAGTGGTCAGAAGCGATCAGAGACACTCGTTCTACCTCAGCTTCAGGGTGGCAAGGCCGACCAGTACCAGAATCACGGTGATGATCCAGAAACGGACGATCACACGCGGCTCGGGCCAGCCCTTGAGTTCAAAGTGGTGGTGTATCGGTGCCATGCGAAACACACGGCGACCGGTCAGCTTAAAGGAGGCAACCTGAATGACGACTGACAGGGTCTCCATCACGAACACGCCGCCCATGATGAACAGGACGATTTCCTGACGGACGATCACCGCGATGGTGCCCAAAGCCGCGCCCAGCGCCAGTGCGCCGACGTCGCCCATGAACACTTGGGCCGGATAGGTGTTGAACCACAGGAACCCCAGGCCCGCACCGATCAGCGCGCCGCAGAACACAATCAACTCACCCGCGCCCGGTACGTAAGGGATCAGCAGGTATTCAGCGAATTTCACGTTACCCGACAGGTAGCAGAAGATCCCCAAACCGCCGCCGACCATCACGGTAGGCATGATCGCCAGACCGTCGAGGCCATCGGTCAGGTTGACCGCGTTGCTCGAGCCGACAATCACGAAATAGGTCAGGACGATGAAACCCGCGCCCAGTGGAATGCTGTAGTCCTTGAGCATCGGCAGGATCAGGGTGGTTTCTACCGGCGTCGCGGCAGTCATATAAAGGAAGATCGCCGCGCCCAGGCCGAACACCGACTGCCAGAAATACTTCCAGCGGCTCGGAAGGCCGCGAGAGTTTTTCTCGATGACTTTGCGGTAGTCGTCTACCCAGCCGATGGCACCGAACAGCAGGGTGACCAACAACACCACCCAAACGTAACGGTTGGCCAGGTCGGCCCAAAGCAAGGTGCTGACACCGATGGACGAAAGAATCAGCGCGCCGCCCATGGTCGGGGTGCCGGATTTGGACAGGTGCGATTGCGGGCCGTCGTTGCGAACGGATTGACCGATCTGACGGTTCTGCAAAGTGCGGATCATCCACGGGCCATAGCACAGCGACAAGACCAACGCGGTCAGCACACCGAGGATCCCGCGCAGGGTCAGGTACTGAAAGACCGCGAAGCCTTTGTAGAACTGTTGCAGATACTCCGCTAGCAGCAGCAGCATTAATGTTTCTCCAGACGGGTCCCGCACAAAGCGGCGACGATGTTTTCCATCGCGGCGCTGCGCGAGCCCTTGATCAAAATGGTGGTGTTTGTGTCCTGCTCGGCTTCCAGGGCCTTGATCAGCTCAGCCTGAGTGCTGAAGTGAAAAGCCTGCTCGCCGAAAGCGTTTACGGCGTGGGTCATCATTGGCCCGACCGCGTAAAGCGCGCAAACCTTGCCGCGGGCGTACTCGCCCACATCGCGGTGCCCCTGCTCCGCCCAATCGCCCAACTCGCCGATATCTCCGAGCACCAGAACGGTGCGGCCGGAAAAGCCGGCGAGTATATCAACGGCGGCGCACATGGAGGTGGGGTTTGCGTTGTACGTGTCATCGATCACGCGCATACCGTTAGTCGCCAGTTGCGCGACGGCACGACCCTTGACCGGTTGCACTGCATTGAGCCCCGAAGCGATATGCGACAAGGACACGCCCAGGGCGTGAGCCGCCGCGGCAGCGGCGACTGCGTTGGTGACGTTGTGCCCGCCGAGCAGGTTCAATTGAATCCGGGCAATACCTTGCGGCGTGTGCAGTTCGAATGCAGGGCAGCCGCGTGCATCGGAAACGATGAAGCTGGCATGGAAATCTGCGGTGGCATCCAGCTGAGAGAAACTCAGCACCCGTCGGGCAGCGGCACGGGCCTTCCAGATCGGGAACGCCTTGTCGTCGAGATTCAGCACGGCGATGCCCGAGGCATCCAGCCCTTCAATAATCTCGCCCTTGGCCTCGACGATTTTTTCCGGGCCACCGAACTCACCGACGTGGGCAGTGCCGGCATTGTTCAGCACAGCGACATGCGGTTTGGTCATGGCAACGGTGTAGGCAATCTCGCCAAGACGCGAAGCCCCCAACTCGATGACCGCCGCCGTGTGTTCCGGCGCCAGTTCGAGCAGGGTCAGCGGAACACCGAGGTCGTTGTTCAGGTTGCCACGGGTCGCCAGCACCGGACCGCGCGTACGCAGGATACTCGCAAGCATTTCCTTGACCGTGGTCTTGCCGCTGGAACCGGTGATGGCCGCGACCGGATGAGTGAACGCAGCGCGGTTCATCGCGCCCAATTGGCCGAGGGCCTGGCGGGTGTCCTTGACCAGCAGTTGCGGCAGCGCGCTGTCGGCAACCTCGCGCTCGACCAGGGCACCCACGGCGCCTTTGGCGGCGACGTCATTGAGGTAGTCATGGCCATCGAAACGCGGGCCGGCCAGAGCAATAAACAACTGGCCGGGCTTGATTGCGCGGCTGTCGATGCTGACGCCGTCGAAGCTGGCGTCGCTGGCAATCAGGCGGCCATTCAATGCACTGGTCAGTTCGCTCAGTTTCAAGGCTTTAAGCATGGGCCACCTCCCACGCGGTCAGGGCGTGATCGGCCTCGACCAGATCGGAGAAAGCGTGGCGCTCGCCGTTGATTTCCTGATAGTCCTCGTGACCTTTACCGGCCAGGACAATCACGTCATCGGCCGATGCGCTGGCGATCAATTGGGCAATCGCCTGGCCACGGCCGGCGACGAAGGTCACTTTATCCACAGCGGTAAAACCGGCGCGGATGTCGTCGAAAATCACTGTTGGGTCTTCGGTGCGCGGATTGTCATCGGTGACCAGTACGCCATCGGCCAGACGCTCGACCACTTCCGCCATCAGCGGACGCTTGCCGCGATCGCGATCACCGCCGCAACCGAACAGGCACAGCAACCGGCCTTTGGCGTGTGGACGCAGGGCCATCAAGACTTTTTCCAGCGCATCCGGTGTGTGGGCGTAATCGACCACCACCAACGGCTGAGTACCGCCACCCAGGCGCTGCATGCGACCGGCCGGGCCTTCGAGTTTCGGCAGTACTTTGAGGATTTCGTCCAGTGCGTAGTCCAGCCCGAGCAAGGCGCCGATGGCTGCCAAGACGTTGCTCAGGTTGAAACGGCCGAGCAAGGTGCTGCGCAAATGGTGTTCGCCTTGCGGCGTGACCAGCGTGGCGCGCACGCCTTCGTCGTCGAACTGCGCTTGGCGGCAATACAGGTAGGCGCTGGAATCTTCCAGGCTGTAAGTAATCAGTCGCGACTCGCCTTCATCGCCAGCCAGTTGCCGGCCGAAATCGTCGTCCAGGTTGACCACCCGGCACTTCAGATCATTCCAGGCAAACAACTTGGCCTTGGTTTCGCCATAGGCCTGCATGGTGCCGTGGTAATCCAGATGATCGCGCGACAGGTTGGTCATCACCGCCACATCGAATGCCAACGCCGTCACGCGGCCCTGATCCAGGCCGTGGGAAGAGACTTCCATGGCCACGGCCTTGGCGCCGGCTTTTTTCAGGTCGGCGAGGGTCGCTTGCACCGCAATCGGGTTCGGCGTGGTATGCAGACCGCTTTCCAGCGCTCCGTAGAAACCGGAGCCCAGGGTGCCTACAATGCCGCAGTGCTGCCCCAGCAGGTCGAGCGCCTGGGCGATCAATTGCGTCACGCTGGTTTTACCGTTGGTGCCAGTCACGCCGATCAGGTTCAAATGACGGCTCGGGTCGCCATAAAAGCGCCCGGCGATGTCCGACAGCTGCGCCGCCAGGCCTTTGACCGGAATCAGCGGCACGTCGGTGATCGGCAGCACAGTCGCGCCTTCGACTTCATAAGCCACGGCAGCAGCGCCGCGTTGCAAGGCGTCGGCGATGTGCGCACGCCCGTCGAACTTGCCACCAGGAACCGCGAGAAACAGATCGCCTGCTCGTACGTTGCGGCTGTCCAGCGCCAATTCGCGGATCAACAGATCGCGGCCGGCGTGGGCGAAAATCTTGTTCAGGCTCAGCGACATCAGCCGCGCCCTCCATTAGCTTTCAGCGGAACGACCGGTGCGGCGTTCGCTTGTTGAGTGGCAGGCAGGTTGTCCGGGGTGATGTTCATCAGGCGCAGGGTCCCGGACATCACTTTGCTGAACACCGGGGCCGATACCAGACCACCGAAGTAACCGGCCTTGGTCGGCTCATCGATCACCACCACGATTGCGTAGCGCGGATCGTTCATCGGGCCGAAGCCGGCGAACAGCGAGCGGTAGGAATTCTCGGCGTAGCCTTTGGTGCCGACCGACGTTTTACGCGCGGTACCCGACTTGCCGCCCACGTGATACGCCGGCACTTGCGCACGGAATACACCGCGCGGGGCTTCGATCACTTGTTGCAGCATGGTTTGCATGGTTTTCGCGACAGCTTCCGGCAATACCTGTGTGGTTTGCGGTGCCTTGTCGGTTTTGATCAGGGTCAGCGGCGCAAGGCGACCATTGTTGGCCAGGGCCGAGAAGGCGTGGACCAACTGGATCGCAGTCACGGAAATACCGTAGCCGTAGGACAGCGTGGCGGTTTCAGCCTTGCGCCATTCGCGGTAGTTCGGCAGGTTGCCGACGCGCTCGCCCGGGAATCCGAGCCCGGTGTCCTGGCCAAGGCCGACTTTCTGCGCCAGGCGGAAAATCGTTTCGCCGCCGATATCGAATGCGACCTTACTCATGCCGACGTTACTGGAATTGATCAGGATACCGGTCAGGTCGAGTACCGGGCCTTCACTCTTCGATACGTCCTTGATGGTGTACTTACCAATCTGCAAGGTGCCTGGATACACTTCGACGGTATCGGTCGGCTTCCAGCGCCCGGTTTCAATCGCGGCACTCATGGAGATCGCTTTCATAGTCGAACCCGGCTCGAATACGTCGATCATCGCGCGGTTGCGCATCATCGCCGGTTGCAGGTTGCGACGGTTGTTCGGGTTGTAGGTCGGCTGGTTGACCATGGCCAGGATCTCGCCGGTCTTCACGTCCATGATCACCAGGCTGCCAGCCTTGGCGCCGTTCTCGATGATCGCATTGCGCAGCTCGCGGTTGGCCAGGTATTGCAGACGCAGGTCAATGGACAACGCCAAGGGCTTGCCGGCCTTGGCGTTTTTGGTGACCTGGACATCTTTGATCAGCCGGCCGCGCCGGTCCTTGATCACCTGCCGCTTGCCGGGGACGCCAGCCAGCCATTCGTCGTAGGCCAACTCGACGCCTTCGCGTCCGTGGTCATCGATGTCGGTAAAGCCGACCATGTGGGCGGTGACTTCACCGGCCGGGTAGAAACGCCGGAACTCTTCGATGCCATAAACGCCCGGCACTTTCAGATCGAGCACAGCCTGGCCCTGCTCGGGGGTCAGCCCGCGCACCAGATAAATGAATTCTTTGTTGGCCTGGGCTTCGAGACGTTCGGCCAGGGCTTTCGGGTCCTGCCCCAAGGCAGCCGCCAGTGCCGGCCACTTCTCTTTGGCCGTTTGCATTTCCTTGGCGTTGGCCCACAGGGTGGTGACCGGGGTACTCACGGCCAACGGCTCGCCGTTACGGTCGGTGATCAGACCACGGTGAGCCGGAATTGGAATATGACGAACACTGCGCGCATCGCCCTGACCTTTAAGGAAGGCACGGTCGACCACTTGCAAATCGATGATGCGCCAGGCAATCGCCGCCACCATGATGCCGAGCAACCCGACCACCAGACGGAACCGCCATGGAAAAAGCGCGCCTTCGAGTTTCATCATGGCGCCACCATCTGCACTTCAGCGGCGCCGGGAATGCGCATCTTCAGTTGCTCGGTGGCCAGGACTTCGATGCGGCTATGGGCGGTCCAGGTACTCTGCTCGAGAATCAACCGGCCCCACTCCGCCTGCGCCTTGTCGCGCACGCTCAATTCGCCGTACAGCGAATTGAGCAACTGACGGTTCCAGTGCGCGCTATAGGACACGCCTATAGCCGACACAAGCACGCCGGCAAACAACAGCAGCATGAAAAAGCTTCCGCCGGGAAGTGGCTTGGCGAAAAGCTTGCTCACCGCAACTTCTCCGCGACACGCATGACGGCACTACGGGAACGTGGGTTGGCTTTGAGTTCGGCCTCCGAGGCGGTCTGCGCTTTGCCATGGATTTTGATTACCGGTTCGAAAGCAACGTGACGGACCGGCAGATTGCGCGGCAGGTTGTCGGCTTCGCCTTTCACCAGTTTGCGCATGAACAGTTTGACGATGCGGTCTTCCAGCGAGTGGAAGCTGATGACAACCAGACGGCCGCCCACTTCCAGGCATTCCAGCGCCGCTTCGAGGCCGGCTTCCAGATCGCCCAGTTCGTTGTTGACGTGAATACGCAGGCCCTGGAATGCACGGGTGGCCGGGTTCTTGCCCTTTTCCCATGCGGGGTTGGCGACTTTCAGCACTTCAGCCAGATCGCCAGTGCGCTCGAACGGCTTGATGTCGCGACGCTCGGCCACGGCACGCGCCATGCGTCCGGAGAAACGCTCCTCGCCGTATTGCTTGAACACACGGGCAATTTCTTCCACCGGCGCGGTGTTGACGAACTCGGCGGCGCTGATCCCGCGGGACGGGTCCATGCGCATGTCCAACGGACCGTCGTTGAGGAAGCTGAAGCCGCGTTCAGGATCGTCGAGTTGTGGCGAGGACACGCCGAGGTCGAGCAGAACACCGCTGACCTTGCCGGCCAGACCGCGTTCGGCGACTTCCGAACCGAGCTCGGCAAAGCTGCGCTGCACAACGACAAAGCGGCCGTCTTCGGCCGCTAGCGTTTGCCCGGTGGCAATCGCTTGAGGATCTTTGTCGAATCCGAGCAACCGGCCATCTGGCCCGAGCTGGCTGAGGATCAACCGACTGTGCCCGCCACGTCCGAACGTACCGTCCAGATAGCAGCCATCAGGACGTACGGCGAGAGCCTCGACGGCTTCGTCAAGCAGTACGGTGATGTGGTTAAAGCCGCTATCAATAGTCACAGGATTAAATCACGCAGTTCATCAGGCATGGCGCCCGGTTGTTGAATAGCAGCCAGGTCAGCGGCAGAAACCGCATCCCAGGCATCCTCGTCCCACAATTGGAACTTGTTCAGTTGGCCTACCAACATCGCGCGCTTATCCAACTTGGCATATTCGCGAAGACGTGGCGGAACCAGAAAACGACCACTGCCATCGAGCTCGAGGTCGACGGCATTACCAATCAGTAAACGTTGCAGGCGGCGGTTCTCTTCGCGAAGCGAAGGCAGTGCGCGCAGTTTGGTTTCGATAATTTCCCACTCATCGAGGGGATAAACACACAAACACGGATCAACGGCATCGATGGTGACGATTAATTGACCGGAACTACGCGAAACCAGCTCGTCACGGTACCGGCTCGGCATTGCGAGACGGCCCTTTGCATCGAGACTGATAGCGTTAGCTCCGCGAAACACGTCAGCGTTTCTCCAAATATTAGCGTTTTACGCTCAAAAAACCCACTTCATGCCACTTTCCGCCACTTGCGCACACTATAGGAATGCGCCCACCACACCGTCAAGGCGCGGATTAAAGGAAAAGCCTTACAGAACGGAGATTTAGCAGCGTAAGAGGAGGGTTAACGAGAATCTGACGGATGAATTCACTCGATAACTTGAATCAGCACAGAAGGCTGCGTTCAGAAGTTAAAGTAGTTTGTTAAGAGTAAGATTTTTTCGGTATTACAAAAGCGCTTCTGCTATTGATTCAGCAGGGAGGGAAATTGCCATTACACACATCGCTGCCAATGACTCGGCAGAGAGGAAAAAAAGGTGGAGAGTCGATCTGTAAGCCGGGTTCTGTCTTGAACAGTCATTCGTCTACGATGGCCATCACTGGACATCTTTAGCAACCTACCCGGTCCCAGCGCGGGCCACGCCTTGGGACCCTATTTGGTCTTGCTCCAAGTGGGGTTTACCTAGCCACGAACTGTTGCCAGACGTGCGGTGCGCTCTTACCGCACCTTTTCACCCTTACCGGCGCCGAAGCGCTTAGGCGGTTATTTTCTGTGGCACTTTCCGTAGGCTCACGCCTCCCAGGCATTACCTGGCACTTCGCCCTATGGAGCCCGGACTTTCCTCCCCCCCCTAATTTTCATAGAGGGCAGCGACTGTCCGATCGACTCTCCGCCGCGAAGATTAACGGCAGAGCGACCGAAGAACAAGCGCTAAAAGCCTCTGGCCGGCGCTGCACGTCGGTTTACTCGCCCTTCTGTTTATCCAGCGCGACCTGATAGAGCACATTCTTGCGTTCGCCGGTAATTTGCGCCGCCAATGCCGCCGCACGCTTGAGCGGCATCTCTTCGAGTAACAGATTGAGAATACGCATGGCTTCACTGCTGACAGCGTCTTCGGTCTCAGGGGCAGTCCAGCCCGCCACCAGCACTACACACTCGCCACGCTGCTGATTGCTGTCCGATTCGACGAACTCGCGCAACTCGGCCAGCGGCAAGCCTTTGAGGGTTTCGAAGGTCTTGGTCAGTTCCCGCGCCAGCAACGCCGGACGCTCGGCACCAAATACCAGCTCCATGTCTTGCAGGCACTCGAGGATGCGGTGCGGTGCTTCATAGAAAATCAGCGTGCGCGGCTCTTCTTTAACGAGCTCCAAACGAGCCCGTCGGCCGACAGCCTTGGCCGGCAAAAAACCTTCGAAGATGAAACGGTCGGACGGCAGGCCCGCGGCCGACAATGCCGCAATCAAGGCACACGCCCCCGGAACCGGCACCACATTGATCCCTGCGGCACGAGCCTGACGCACCAGGTGATAACCCGGATCGGAAATCAGCGGCGTCCCGGCGTCGGAAATCAACGCCACATCATCGCCCGCCAGCAGACGCGTGATAAAGCGGTTACCCTCCTCACGCTCATTGTGTTCATGGCAGGCCGCCAGCGGTGTGGGGATACCGAAATGCTGCATCAATCGCTGGGAATGGCGAGTGTCTTCGGCCGCGATCAAGGCGACCTCACGCAGGATCTTCAGCGCACGCGCACTGATGTCGTCCAGGTTGCCGATGGGCGTCGCCACCACATAAAGCGAGCCAGCAGCGGAATTCAAAGCACCTGGAACAGTCAAAGCGCACACCTCATGATCGGTAAAAGGCGACATTGTAGCGCGTAGCGGCGCTTGCGATACGCCTCCCCCTCCGCGGTTTTTCCAGCCTTTTGTGCAGTGCTGCAACATTTGCATGAGCTAAATTGATCGATTCACGCCAGTAACATCGCGCCCCGGCCAGTGCTTGGGTACAATTCCACGCTAATTTGATCGAGTATCAGGAACACTACATGATCGCTTGCCTGCGGCTGTTCACTGCCCTCTGCCTCGCTGCCTTGCTGGCGGCTTGCGCCAGCTCGCCCTCTTCCAGCCTTGGCGAACTTCCACGGACCCCGGATGCCAGTATCGAGCAACTGCTCGAACAGGCCACTCGAAGCAAAGACCCGGAAAAAGCCGCTCTACTGCGCTTGAGCGCGGCAGACCTGGCTTATCGCCAGGGCAATGCCGGCCAGTCCGCGCAAATCCTGCAACAGGTGCCGGTGGAACAACTCAAGCCTGGCCAACAAGTCTTCGCCAACACCCTGGCGGCTGAACTGGCCATGACCCGCAATCAGCCCAAAGCGGCGCTGACTGCCCTGAGCCATCCGAGCCTGCAACGCCTGAGCGAACTGCCCGTCGAACAACAGGTTCGCACCGGCACCGTTCATGCCCGCGCCCTTGAGGCCGACGGCCAGACCCTGGCCGCCGCACGGGAGCGCATCTTTATTGCGCCGATGCTTGAAGGTGAAGCAGCCAGCAAAAACCACGAAGCGATCTGGACCCTGATCGCTTCGCTGCCGACCGATCAATTGCAGCCGACCACCGACGATGACCTCGGCGGCTGGATCCGTCTGGCGCTGGTGGTGAAAACGGCCGGCACCCTGGAACAGCAGCAAGCCGCGATCGACAACTGGCGCGAGCAGAATCCAAAACACCCGGCTGCCATCCAGCTGCCGCTACCACTGACCAAACTCAAGGAACTGGCCAGCCAGCCCCTGAGCAAGATTGCCCTGCTGCTGCCGCAAGACGGCCCGCTGGCTTCGGTCGGCAAAGCACTGCGTGAAGGCTTCATGGCTGCTCACTACCAGGCGCAACAAGCCGGGCAGAAGCCGCCAGCCATCGAGTTCTATGACAGCTCGCGCCTGACCTCCCTCGACGAGTTCTATCGCAAGGCCCAGGCCGATGGCGTGCAACTGGTAGTCGGTCCGCTGGAGAAGCCGCTGGTCAAACAGCTCAGCGCCCGCCCGCAACTGCCGATCACTACCCTGGCCCTGAACTACAGCGAAGGCGCACAAGGTCCGGCCCAACTGTTCCAGTTCGGTCTTGCCGCTGAAGACGAAGCCCGCGAAGTGTCTCGCCGTGCACGCGCCGATGGCCTGCATCGCGCCGCGATCATGGTGCCGAAAGGCGAATGGGGCGACCGCGTCTACAAGGCGTTCAGCCAGGATTGGCAAGCCAACGGTGGCAGCATTGTCGCTACCGAGCGCGTCGACCAGCCGGTACAACTGGCCCAGCAGATTGCCGACATGTTCCAGCTGCGCCAGAGCGAAGGCCGTGCCAAGAGCCTGCAAAGCACCGTTGGCTCGCAGGTTGCCGCACAACCTTCGCGTCGTCAGGACATCGAGTTCATCTTCCTGGCCGCGACGCCGCAACAGGCTCAACAGATCAAACCGACCCTGAACTTCCAGTACGCGGGTGATGTGCCGGTTTACGCCACCTCCCACGTATTCAGCGCCAGTGGCGATCAGAACCAGTACAACGACATGAACGGTATTCGCTTCTGCGAAACCCCATGGCTACTGGATGCCAATGACCCGCTGCGCAAACAGGTCACTGCACAATGGCCACAAGCCGGCGGCAGCCTGGGCCGTCTGTACGCGATGGGCGTTGACGCCTATCGCCTGGCACCGCGTCTGGGGCAACTCAAGGCCTTGCCGGATAGCCGCATCCAGGGTCAATCGGGCAGCCTGGGCATGACTCAGAGTCAACGGGTCGAGCGTCAGTTGCCATGGGCAGAATTCACTAACGGTCAGGTTCAACGCCTGCCGGACACCTCACGCTGATGCCCGACAGGTCACGCCAGCAAAGCGGTAAAGATGCCGAGCGTCATGCGCTCGAGCATCTTCAGCAACAAGGTCTGCGCCTGCTGGCGCAGAACTGGTTGTGTAAACGCGGCGAGCTTGATCTGGTCATGCTTGATGGCGATACAGTAGTATTCGTCGAAGTCCGCTATAGAAAAAACACCCAATGGGGTGGTGCGCTCGATAGCATCGATGGGCGCAAACGGCAGAAACTGATTTTTGCCGCGCAGTATTTTCTTCAGCGCGAGTCGCGTTGGGCCAATTCCCCCTGCCGCTTCGACGTGGTTGCCATCGACAGCAACCTTGATCAGTTGAACTGGTTGCAGAATGCCTTCGACAGCTGATCGCTTGCGTCCCGAACCGGACACCTTCACCCAACACTTTTGCTCTTTGCTTTGCGGGCTGCACATTCATGTGCCGAGTAGCCGCGCTAATTAAGGTCACACAGATGGACATGCAATCGCGAATTCGCCAGCTTTTTCAGGCCAGTATCGACACCAAGCAACAGGCGATGGACGTACTTGCACCGCACATCGAGCAAGCCAGCCAGGTCATGGTCAACGCCCTGCTTAACGAGGGCAAAATGCTGTCCTGCGGCAACGGCGGCTCCGCCGGTGACGCACAGCACTTCTCCTCCGAGCTGCTCAACCGCTTCGAACGCGAGCGCCCGAGCCTGCCCGCCATCGCGCTGACCACCGACAGCTCGACGATCACCTCGATCGCCAACGATTACAGCTACAACGAAATCTTCTCCAAACAGATCCGCGCCCTCGGTCAGCCGGGTGATGTTTTGCTGGCGATTTCCACCAGCGGCAACTCGGCAAACATAATTCAAGCGATCCAGGCCGCACATGATCGCGAAATGATTGTCGTAGCATTGACCGGTCGTGATGGCGGCGGCATGGCGTCACTGCTATTGCCTGAGGACGTCGAGATTCGCGTACCGGCCAACGTCACCGCACGTATTCAGGAAGTCCACCTGCTGGCGATCCATTGCCTTTGCGATCTGATCGACAGCCAACTGTTCGGGAGTGAAGAATGACCCCTAATCGCCTAGGCCTTCTGGCCTTGACCCTGTGCCTTGGCATCAGCGGCTGCACGTCGGTGGTTAACGCCAGCCGTGAAGCGCCGATCGATGATGACCGCGGCACCCGCACCTTCGGCAGCAAGATCGACGACTCCCTGATCGACACCAAGGTCGGCGTGAACATCGCCAAGGCTGATCCTGCCCTGGACAACGACTCGCACATCGTCGTCACCAGCTTCAACGGTGTCGTGCTGCTCGCCGGGCAAACGCCGCGCGCCGATCTCAAGGCCAAGGCCGAACAGGTTGCCGCCTCCGTTCAGCGCGTGAAGAGGGTGCACAACGAGCTGCAAGTACTGGCGCCCTCCTCGCTGCTGGCGCGCCAGAACGACACCTGGTTGACCACCAAGATCAAGACCCAGATGCTCACCGATGCCTCCATCCCGGGTTCGCGCATCAAGGTTGTGACCGAAAACGGCATCGTCTACTTGCTGGGTCTGCTGACCAAGCAGGAAGCGGCTCAGGCGACCAATTTGGTACAAGGCGTTTCCGGCGTGCAGAAGATCGTGAAGTTGTTTGAGTACATCGACTGATACCTGCTTACCGGCGATGGCATCCTTGAGATCGCCATCGCCCTGTAGGAGCTGCCGAAGGCTGCGATCTTTTGATCTTGAAAGGCAAAGTAAAAAGATCGCAGCCTTCGGCAGCTCCTACGCGTTTGAAGTGGTGAATGTCTAGTCCTGAAATAGGTTTACACCTGTTTCACCCTAACGCCCGATGCACCGCATCGGGCGTTTTGTATTTCAAAGACAGGTGCGGACGCTCGCCGTTGTAGATCGATATCGACTCACTCACCATCTTCTTCGCTTGCAGCAAATCCTGCGGCCGCTGGAGCATAAGCTCTGTCTTTAATATCCCGTTGACCCGCTCTGCCAAGGCATTTTGGTAGCAGTCATAGCCGTCCGTCATTGAGCATCGAATACCGTATTTCGCGTGCAACGCTTGGTACATCCCCGAGCAATATTGGATACCTCTATCTGAATGATGCACCAGCGACTG
>NZ_JBWCCN010000012.1:0-233213 GCF_056279485.1 Pseudomonas sp. TE12508
ACCAGCGCCACCCCGCCCGAGCTCAGCGCCGGCAAGCCGCTGGTGTTACTCGACAAGGCATAGGTCAGCGGCGTGTCGGCGCCGGACTGGAAGATGCCGGTCACGCTGCCGCTGGCGGTGGTCGCCTCGCCAGCCACGTCGCCCGTACCCCCGGCAATGCCGTTGGCCAGGCCGTCCTCGTCGACGGTTCCCGTTGCGGCAGTACCGGTCGCCGTCGGCCCGTCGTCCTCGAAGATCATTTTGGAGCCGATTTCAGTTTTCGAAATAGAGGCCTGGACTAGCGTGAAACCACCGATATCAAAATCGGCATGGGCAGTGCCCTTGGCATCCAGGGCCGCCCCGTTCTCGATGAGCACACGGTTGTGATCCGACGTTGTGGTGTATTCAATCTGATAGCCGGCTTTAACGCCGGTGATGGTTGCAACTCCACCGGAAAAGGTGATCAAAATGGTCGAATCATTCACCGATCCGTTTGAATTCTCGATCACCACCCCGGCGCTGTTGAAGACGCGAACATTGGTGATGGCAACCGGCGTATCACCCGCATAGCCGTCGATGAAAGCCGCGCCAGATTCAACAGCGGTGCTGAATGCGCTGATTTTTACCACAGCACTCTTGCCGCTTTGCAACTGCACGACGTCGAAATTGGCCATCTTCGCATTGAAGACGCCGGTAAAGTCGATGTTGGATTCAACATCTGCTTCGTTCTGATCCAGGTTAGGAATGGTCATATCCTGCCTGGCACCTGTGACGAACGAATAACGGATGCCTTCCTGTTCCGTAATCATCTGGCTGTTGGTGCCGAAGGTGGTAGGGCCACCCGCCTGGCTGGTGTTGATCGTGTCGCCAGTCGTTATACTGGCGCCAGTTGACTGATTCGCCGGATCCTTGCCGGTGGCGATGATGACGGGATCCGTGATCCGCAAGACACCATCGACCGTTGCAGTTGCCGGGTTCGCTTTGGTGAACATCAGGAACAGGTTCTGACCGGAGGGCGCATTGGCCAGGCTGAATTCCAGGTCC
This sequence comes from Pseudomonas sp. TE12508, assembly GCF_056279485.1. Taxonomy (NCBI): domain Bacteria; kingdom Pseudomonadati; phylum Pseudomonadota; class Gammaproteobacteria; order Pseudomonadales; family Pseudomonadaceae; genus Pseudomonas; species Pseudomonas sp. TE12508. The sequence goes on from NZ_JBWCCN010000012.1 coordinate 1,024, forward strand.
TGACTGGCTCCGATGAACACCTTATTCAGCAGATTGAGCGAATCATCGGCGTTCGCAGCATCTGGATGCTTGAGCGGTTGGTACTCCACGGTCCAGATCTTGCCGCCGGAGACCGGCGATCCGGTTTCTTCGATATAGGCGGCGAACACGATCGCGCCGGTCGAGCCACCGGCCCGGCCCAGAACGATGTTGTCGTTGTTCGCATCCGTGTAGAGAAGGATGCTGGTGCCATTGAGGGTATCCAGGCCGCTGTCCACGCCATTGAGCGGTGCGCCATTGCTGTCGACGAAGCTGATATTGGTAATAGTGGCTCCGGGGTCCGCGGTGACGGTGAACGCATTGCTGCCCGTATTGCCCACGGCACCGGTATAGCCACTCAACGCTGCCCCCGTTGCGGTCCCGGCACCCAGTGCGGTCAAACGGGTAGCGAAGGTCGAGGGCAGGGAGGTCACCAGAATGTCGTTGTCGTCAGCGTCTCCCGTAGGGGTTGGCGTGGCGGTGGCGTTCTGCAAACCGGACGTTTCGTCCAGCGAAACGTTCGCGCCGCTCGCCACGACGCTCATAGCGTTCGTCAGCAATGAATTTTGCTCAATTGTCATGACTTTTTCCTGGGTAATTGCGGTCATCAAGGCCTGACCGTTGACCATTGGTCGCAACTATGGATAAGCGCCGAGGATCGCGCATCGGCGGATACTCCCAGACGATGTGGGAGTTTCGGACTACTCGGGAGGGGGAGGCGGGATGAGGCGTGAGGGCGCGGCGTGGCAGCGATCATGAACAAAGGTCATCATGCTGGGGGAAATTGGCGGTGAATCGAATGCCGGATAACTTCGTTCCGCTCAAGTAAACACTCAGCCCTTTACCGAGCGCTGGCCCTCGGTAAAGGGTTTTGATGGCTCATAACGACGTTCTGACTACCAACGGACAATCAACGGGCTGGGCACCTTCTACCTCAAGGGCCTCTATCAGGTGCCGGGCCGCATTGCGACCGATCTCGTAGTACGGCAGTTGCACCGTGGTCAGCGGCGGGATGAACAGTTCGGCGATGCCGATCATGTTGTCATAGCCGAGCACGGCGACATCGGCGGGAATTTTCAGGCCTCGGCCCAACAACAGCTGATAGGCACAAAAGGCAATCCGGTCGTTGCCACAGATCAGGATGTCGAATTGCGGGCGACCCTCGATGATGTGCCGGTCGAGGATGGCTGCGGTTTCACCATAGGCGTCATGATCGGAAAGGTCGTATTGCAGGAGTGCGTCAGGCGCAAGGTCAAATGCCTGACAGGCACGCTGCAGGCCTTTTTGTCGCAAGCCCCAGGCCAGGCTCTGTTTGGGCAGATTGATGCACAGAGGGCGCCGATAGCCTTGGCTCAACGCGTGATGTACGGCTCGATACTGCCCCGTTTCGTCATCTGGCACATAACTGACCAGGTCACTGTCATCTGCCAGGCAATTGGCGAGCACCAGAGGTTTGCTCTTCAAGCGTTCGGGAATGCATACCTGGCGAAACCCCATGGCGCTGAAGATCAACCCGTCGGGACGGTGCGACAGCATCAGGTCAATGTTCTGGTCGGTAGGCGGGTTGCTCAACAGGTTGAGGATGAACACATTCCAGCCCGCCTGTTGCGCGGTCTGTTCGATGGACAGCAGCAACTCGACCGCGAACGGTGTGGTTGCGGTGTCCAGTGCGAACACCCCGATGGTGCGCGACTGGAGGTTGTCGCCGCGCATCTTGCGCGCCGACAGGCTCGGTACGAATTGCAGTTCGTCAATGGCGCGACGCACCCGCTGAAGGGTTTCGGGGCTCAGTTTTTCCGGATTATTGAGCGCTCGAGAAACCGTCATCAGGGACACGCCGGCCAGCTGTGCAACGTCTTTCACTGAAGTCATGCGAGGCGAGGCCGGTCAGGTTGACGCAGGATCATGACACAGGGCCCGGGTTTCCCGCGACTCGAATGACACCGCTCACAGCCATCCCGAGGCCAGAGGCCATGCCTTGTGAATCGAGACACGCCCGCCACTCCCATTGGCAAACAGCTTCACGCCCAGACTGTCGGGCCGCGGATAGAGCCGACTGCTGAGGCTGAAGCGCCCGTTTTCGTCGAACACCTCGATGGACGAGCGATCGAGAAATACGCGCAGTTCCAGTCGCTCTTGTGTCGGGTCAATCGCCACGCTGCGCTGACCGGTGACTTGCGCACCCGAGCGGCTGCGGTCAAGCACCAGACGCTGTAGCGACGCATCGTAGTAAAGCAGGGTTTCTTCGTGGTCATCGTCGCTGCAACGCAAGGCGATTCCGAGGTGGCCGTTGGTGCAGCCACGCAAATCCAGATGCACATGGATTTCGAGCATCTCGCCATTCACTTCCGGCACGCACCGGGTTCCCGAACCCTCCCACCAAGGCACGCCCGGCAATGGCGCCATGCGCAGAGCGGTGAGCTCCCGTGCCGGGTACACGCAAAGGCGATCGGCGTGCAGTTCAAGTTCGCGCGGCACACCGAGCATGCCGCACCAGTGATGAGCCTGGCTCGGCATCGGGCTTTCCCACATGTCGAGCCACGCCCACACAAGGCGCCGGCCATCGGCGGCCAGGAGCGTTTGCGCGGCATAGAAATCGTGGCCGTTATCCAGCTCGATAAAAGGCCCGCCGCTGAAGTGCCATTCACTGTCGAGTCGGCCCACTCGATAACCGGTCTGGTACTTGTTGAGCCGTTCGTAACCCTCGGGTTGCATGCCCTGAGGGGAGTAGAGCAGCACATCGCGCCCGTTCAGCCGGAACAGGTCCGGGCACTCCCACATATAGCCATCGCCCTCGCTGCCGCTGGACACATAGTCTAGGAACTCCCAGGTATGCAGATCCGTGGAACGGTACAGCGGCAGCAGCGGTTTATCGCCCAGGCGTGCGCCGGCAATCAGGTACCAGCAGTCATCCTCCTGCCATACCTTGGGATCGCGAAAGTGCATGATCGTGTCGTGCGGCGCGGTCTCGATGACGGCGCCATGCTTGACGAACCGGATGCCGTCGGTGCTGGTGGCCAGGCACTGGACTTGACGGATGTAGCGTTCGTCGCCCACGTCCCCCAGCCAGGTGTGCCCGGTGTAAATCAGCGCCAGGGTATCGCCACACACCACCGCGCTGCCGGAAAAACAACCGTCTCGGTCGAAGTCATCGCCGGGCGCCAGCGCAATGGGCAGATGCTGCCAATGGACCAGATCGGCGCTCTTGGCATGCCCCCAATACATCGGGCCCCATTTCGCGTCGAAGGGATGGTGTTGATAGAACACGTGGTATTCGCCACGAAAGTACACCACCCCGTTAGGGTCGTTCATCCAGCCCGCTGGGGGGGCAAGATGATAACCGGGACGATAATCATCGATGACGCGAGACAGGCCATCACTCAGCGCATATTGCGCAAGCTCAATTGCAGCGGACATTGGAACACTCATGGAATTCAAAGACACAGTCATAGGGCGCTTGCTCGTGCCGAGCGCAGAGGGACGCCAGCCGGCAGCGTTTCAATGGCGTGTGGATGACGGCTCAAGGCCGCGCCGTCGGCGTCGAACAGGTGCAGGTTGTCGATGTCCAGCTGCAGCTCAACCCGATCGCCCGCTTGCCATCCGGCGCTGACCTCGCAACGACAGATCAATGGCTCGTCCTGACCTGTCTCGAGGTGCACATAAGTTTCGCTGCCCAGGTATTCCACCGCGGTCACCACGACGCCGGCGGTTCCATCCGCCGCCTTGAGCGACACGTGTTCCGGGCGAATCCCCAGGCTCAGCGGCGTGCCTGCCGCCAGGTTCGAGCTGTCGAAGGGCAGGGATGTGATACCCCAAACGAGGGTGTCGACCAGGCTGGTTTCGCCTGGCGTCTGCAGGCGCGCCGACAGAAAATTCATTCTGGGCGAACCGAGAAAACCGGCGACAAAGCGGCTGGCCGGGCGCTCATAGAGTTCGCGCGGTGAGCCGACCTGTTCTACGCGACCACCATTGAGCACGACAATTTTGTCGGCCAGGGTCATCGCTTCAACCTGATCGTGGGTGACGTAGATCATCGTCGAGCCGAGTCGATCATGCAGTCGGGCGATTTCGTTGCGCATCTGCACTCGCAAGGATGCATCCAGGTTGGAAAGCGGTTCGTCGAACAACAAAATGTCCGGTTCCCGCGCCATGGCTCTGCCCATGGCCACACGCTGACGCTGCCCACCGGACAGCTCCTTTGGCTTGCGTTGCAGCAGTTTGTCCAACTGCAGGATTTGCGCGGTTTTCAGCACGCGCTCGCGCAGGCTGGTCTTGTCCGTCTTGGCCAGTTTGAGACCAAAACTGATGTTGTCGTAGACGCTCATGTGCGGGTACAGCGCATAAGACTGAAACACCATGCCGACACCACGCTCGCGCGGTTCCAGGTCGTTGACCCGACGCCCGTCGATCAGCAGGTCGCCGCCGCAGATCGAATCCAGGCCGGCGATCAGCCGTAGCAGGGTCGATTTTCCGCAGCCCGAAGGGCCAACAAATACCACGAATTCACCCGCGGCGATTTCCAGGCTGACGTCGCGAAGAATCCGCGCGCCGCCCAATTGTTTGTTTACGTTGTCCAGTTTCAATTTGATCACGATGCTGTTCCTTGTCTTTGTTGGGCATCAACCCTTTAACGCGCCGGCAGTGAGACCGGAAACGATTCGGCGCTGGAAGATCAGCACCAGAATCACCAGTGGGACGGTGACCACCACCGAGGCGGCCATCAACAACCCCCAAGGCAACTCATGGGGGCTGCCGCCGGAAATCAAGGCGATGGCGACCGGCACCGTGCGTTGCGTGTCGGTGAGGGTGAAGGTCAGGGCAAAGAGGAACTCGTTCCACGCGGCGATGAAAGCCAATAAGCCAGTGGTGACCAGTGCGGGCCAGAGCAGCGGCAACAGCACACGGGTCAGCGTGACCCAGGGCGAGGCGCCATCCATGATTGCCGCTTCTTCCAGTTCATGGGGCAGTTGCCCCATGAACGTGGTCAGCACCCAGACGGTAAAGGGCAGGGTGAAAATCGTGTAGCTCAGGATCAACGCCCAGGACGTGTTGTACAGGCCCAGGGCGCGGATCACTTCGAACAGCCCTGACAGCACCGCGACCTGGGGAAACATCGACACGCCAAGGACCATCATCAAGACCGTGCCACGCCCCCGAAACTTCACCCGGCCCAAGGCATAGGCGGCGGTCAGGCTGAGGAACAGCGCCAGCGTCACCACGCACAGCGCAACCACCAGCGAGTTGCCGATCGCCCGCAGGAATGAGGCTTGATTGAGCACCGCCGCGTAATTGGAGAAGTCGGGGTTGTCGATCCAGTAGCTCACCTGGAACAAGGCGCTGGACGGCTTCAACGAAGTCACGATGGCGTAGTAGAAAGGGAAGACTGCATACAGCAGCAACACCCCGATCAGGCACCAGAATCCGAGGCGCAACAGGGCTTTTTTCAGTAGGCGCAGGTTCATGACCGGACCTCCAGTTGACGGCGTCCGAGGTAGAGATAAAGCAGGGCGATGACTGCAACCACCAAAAACAACAGCGTCGAGGCTGCGCTGCCGTAACCGACGTCCTGGAACTCCACCAGGTGCTGGCGGGCATACACCGACATGCTCATGGTGCTCGATGAGTTCGAGGTCAGCACATAGATCACGTCGAATACCCGCAGCGAGTCGAGGATGCGGAAGATCGCCGCCACCAGCAGTGCGGGCATCAGTAGAGGCAGCGTGACACGCCAGAACACCTTCAGTGGATGAATACCATCGACCCTGGCGGCTTCGTAGCAATCGCTTGGCAACATCTGCAAGGCGGCCAACATCAGCAGCGTGACAAAAGGGACGGTCTTCCAGACATCGACGATGATCACCGCCCACATCGACAGATCCGCATCGGCCGTCCAGGCCAGAGGGGCGTCAATCAGGCCCAGGCTCAGCATCAGGTGATTGATGATGCCGAACTGGTCGTTAAGCATCCATGACCAGATCTTCGCCGAGACAATGGTCGGAATCGCCCAGGGAATCAGAATCAACGCACGCACCAGAGCACGTCCGGTGAACTTGATGTTCAGCAGCAACGCCACCAGCAGCCCCAGTACGACTTCCAGTCCCACCGACACCACGGTGAAATGCAAGGTGTTGCGCACCGCGTTCCACCATTGCGGATCGACCAGAATGCCCGACCAGCTGGAACCGTTGTGGAACAGATAATTGCCAAAGCCTATGAAGGTTCCGCCACCGGTGTCCGCCAGGTTGGCGTCGGTCAGGCTGAACCAGAATGTGCGCAGTAGCGGCCAGGCTGCCACCAGGGCCAGACACAGCAACATCGGCGTCAGAAACAGCCAGGCGGCGCGCACTCGGCGACGTTGTACGGGCGTTTCCCTAGTGAGCAGAAGCTCATCATAGGGGGCATGGGTAGAAGAGACAGACATGGTGATTTCCTTCCTTGTGGCTTACCAGTTCCGGCGTTTGATGCGCGTGAGTTCGCTTTCCAGTTCGGCCAGCGCCTGATCGACAGGCAACTCGCCCGCCAGCACGCCATGCACTCGATCGAAGAACGCATTGGAGACCCGTGGATAGCGATCGGCAGTGATGGAGGCGGGGCGCATCACCCCATCGTTGAGAATGCTGTGCAGCTGAGCGTAATAAGGCATGGCCGCGAGCAGTTCGGGGTCTTGATACAGCGACTCGATAACCGGGTTATAGGCGCCTATCAGGGCACGATGTTTTTGCTCTTGGGCACTGGTCAGGTAGCTCACCAGTTCTGCGGCCAGTTTTGGATGGGCGCTGTAACGCGATACCGCCAGGCCCCAGCCACCGAGGGTGGATGCATGGCTGCCGGCCTCGCCGCCGCGGGGCAGGGGAGCAACCCCGACCTTGTCTTTTACGGCACTGTCCTGACCTTGGACCAGGGCCCAGACATACGGCCAGTTACGCATGAACAGCGCATTGCCCGACTGGAATACGCCACGGCCTTCCTCCTCGGTGTAATTGAGCACGCCCCGCGGGGAGATGTCTCCAACCCAACTTTTCGCCAGGGTCAACGCTGTTTTTGAGGCCTGACTGTTGACCACGATGTCGCCTCGTGAATTGACCAGTCCGCCTTCCGGTTGGCTGCTGATCCACTCCAGCGCATTACACGTCAGGCCCTCGTAGGCGCGCCCTTGAAAGATGTAACCCCACGCATTGGGATTCCCGGCAGTGCGCTCGGCCTGTTGAATATTCCTGGCGGTAGCGGTCATTTCCTCCCAGGTTCGGGGAACCTGCTGGTTGTACTTCTCGAGCAAGTCCTTGCGGTAATACAGCAGGCCCGAGTCGGTGAACCACGGCATCGTCACCAGCCGTCCGTTCACCGTGGCGTTGTCCACCTGTGCCTGGAAATAGCCCTGGGTCGCGTTGGCGGGAAGCACCTCGCGCAGATCCAGCAGATGTTTGGCCAGCATCCCCGGCCACACCATATCGATTTGAATGATGTCGATGTCGCTGGACTGCGCACTGAGGATCTGTTGGTAGAACGACAATCGCTCGGTGGCCGAGTTAGGCGTGGAAACCACCTCGACGTTGTTGCCGGTCTGTTTCGACCACGCCTGGACAGCCTCTTTGCAGAGTTGTAACTCCGCACCTACCGCCCCACACGAGATCGTCAAATCGGCTGCGCTCGAGAGGGATGGAAGCCCGGCGCAGAGGGTAAGCAGTGCTGCTGGAAGAAGAGATTTGAGGTGTTTCATAAAGCCCTCTTTATTTTTGTTTTTAGAAAAGTTAACGTTAACATCGCCAAATGTAGCAGTGTATTTGCGATGAGGCATCCTTTTTTTGGTGGATTTTGACAATTAACAATTCACGAAAAAAAGGCCGGTCGCAGGACAGAAAAATAAAAACAAACAGGAAATCCCCCATGCAGAAAGCATCAAGATGGCTACTCGCAGGCGTGCTCAGCACCTCGGCGGCGACCACTCAGGCCGCGACCCTGGAAGAGCGCATGGCTGCGTTTGAAGCCCGTGCCAGCGCGGCGGAAAAACGCGCCGCCGCAGCCGAACAGCAAACCCAGGCACTCGCCAGGGAATTGCAGCAAATCAAACTCGCCACCCCCACTTTGCAGCCGGCAGCATCCACGGCGACAGCCACAGCAGCCCCCACGCTGGACACCCGGCTGGCAAAACTCGAAGCCCGTCAGCAAAGCATGGAAAAGCAAGACAGTAGCGGACACCTGACTGACGGTTTCAGCTTCAAGGGCTACGCCCGCTCCGGATTGCTGATCAACGATGGGCTGGGTGGTGGTCGTGGCGGCCCTTATACAACCCCGGCCGGTTCAGTCGGTGGTGCCGTCGGGCGACTTGGTAACGAAGACGACACCTACATGCGCATAGACCTGTCGAAAGAACTCTATGCGCAAAACGGCACCCGATCCAAATTCACGGTGTCCATCGCCGACGGTGTGGAAAGCTCCAACGACTGGACCGCCGACGAGAGCAATCTGAACGTGCGTCAGGTGTTTACCGAGCTCGATCATCTCGCCGCCTTCAAGGGCAATTCAGTGTTCGAAAACTCCACCCTGTGGGCGGGTAAACGATTCGACAGAGACAACTTCGATATCCACTGGCTGGACTCGGACGTCGTCTATCTGGCTGGCACTGGAGGTGGAATCTACGATGTGCAGATGAACAAGAACTGGCGCTCGAATTATTCCTTGATGGGGCGTAACTATGGGGATTTCAGTGAGGGCGGTGTCAATGCCGATGTGGAAAGCTACATCCTGACCTCCAACCAGTTCTTCGATAATGGTCAGTGGCAGTGGATGTTCAATGGCATTGGCTCAAAGAAAAACGACTTTCGGACTCGTACCAATGAAGCGGGCCTGACGCCTGCGGATTCCGGCTTGCACAGCATGCTGGCCAATCACCAGAAAGACTTTTTCGGCCGCGAAGGCTTCTTTAAAACAGCGCTGCTCTACGGGCAAGGTCTGGGGGCAGAGGTCAAGAACATCGGTGCGGATGGCGAGCTGATCGACGATGCCCGCGCGCTGCGTCTGGCGCTTTACGGCGAGACGCCCATTGCCCCCGGCTGGCGCATAGGCCCCAGTTTGCTGGCCGAACAAAGCAAGGACAGATACGTCAAGGGTGATGACTACCGCTGGATGACTTTGAACGTGCGGTTGGCCAATGAAATCAACAGCAATTTCGAGATGGCCTACGAGATGAGCTGGCAAACCATGGACCTCGACCCCAAGGGCTACCTGCAACGTAATGCGGTCGACGGTAACTTCTGGAAATTCACGATTGCCCCGACATTCAAACCTGACGTTGGAGACCTTCTCACCCGTCCAGAATTGCGAGTATTCGCAAGCCTGATGAACTGGTCTTCGGATCTGGACGGATACAGTTCCACAGACAACTTCGGCAAGTCGGACTTCAACGCCGGCGGTGTATGGCAGTACGGCATACAGATGGAAACCTGGTTCTGATATCTGCTTCATCTGTGTAGGCGCCAGGCTTGCCGGCGAAGGTGTCTTTGAAAGCGCCTTCGCCGACAAGCCTGACTCCTACGAAGCGTTCATCAGGCGGTTCTTCCGCTTTGAATCACGATGGGCGGCTCGATCAGTTGCAGTTCGAGCTCACCCGAGGCTGGCACGAATCGCGGGCCAGTGCTTTCAGGCGTTGCCCGCAACCTCCAGGTGCGCTGCACCTTCGCCAGTTTGGCGACTCCCGACCCCAGGGACCAGCGCCGGCAGACCTTCTCCAACTTGAGTGGGTAAATGGTCAGTTGGTCGCCTTTGAAGTGCATGCGCAGGAAACACTTGTGGTCGGCGATGCACTGCGAGGAAAAAACCGCCTCGCTATGTAGCCCCCAAAAGGTGTTGCCCATCACCATCCAGGCACCGAACAACAGGCCTCCCAAGCTGCCGCCCAGCACCAGTGTCTCCGCCAGGAACAACAAAACCTGGTGCAGGTTTTCAACCTCCAACTGCAGGTAGTGGATGTTGACACGGCCCATCAGCCACAGCAGTCCGATCGCCAGTCCCAGATGAAGGACCCCGTGAACAGCTCCAATGGCATAGGCGAGCTTTCGGGTGCGCTTGACCCCGGCGGCAGAGAACACGGCGCAACCCAGCACAATGATCACGGCGAACATCACCGACGAAGGACTGTGTGACAAGACCAGGAGCAGATGTCGCCAAACTTCGCTGATGTTGGGAATAGACGCTTGGAGGTCAGACAACACGTCCATCAGGCTGCGGTTGCCTCGTGCCGGGTGGGGCACCGTGCTGGCGCTTTGTACCATCCAGTCGAACAGCAGGTACAAGATGGCCAGCATGGCGCAGAACGAGAGATTGCGGGTAGGTAGCCGCCATGCCCGATTACGCAGTTGCTCGGAGGTCTTTTTGGCCGGGTAGACCGCTGCCAGCTCGTAATGCTGGCGGGCTCCGCCAACGTTGATCGGCTTGGGCGGATCGGGAAGGTGATGGGTGGCATTCAAGAAGGCGCCACCGCCTCCGCAGGTGATGCGCTGCGGCGCCTGGGTGCCCGCTTTTGGCTGGTAGCGCGCGTAGTGGTGTGAGTCTCCGGCCAACACTACCGCGAGGTGGTCACCCAAGAGTTCCTCGATCTCGCGCAGGCTGCGAAAGCGCGGCGTCTGGGTTTCGATCGAGGGCAAGGCCTTGCTCTCCTCGCGTGCCAGCCGTTCGGCCTCATCCACCCAACTCGGCTCGGGTGTGCAGAGGATCACGCGATCGCCTGGCTGCAATTTGGCGTGCATCTGCTGGAAGTATTGCTTCTGCTGTCGGTCAATCATGGATTCAAACTGCAGATCCAGGCCCCAGACCCACCAGCCATTGGGCAACTGCAGCACGTAGTAACCGGTGCGCTGGCGGGTTTCCCAGGCGCCGATGGGCTTCTGCTCGCAAAACAGTTGGGAGAAACCGCGCAGACCGTCATACCAATCGTGGTTGCCAGGCGTCGCCAATATCCACGGCGCACCCGGCTGCCGTACGGGCTGGGCCTGGTCACCAGGGCGCTCCTTGGGTACCGGCGCGGGAAATGCGGCGCGGAAAGGGTCAAGGAAACGGGTGCGATATCCATTGCGGGCCGGTGTGGGATAGACCTGATCGCCGCCGAGCAGCAGCACGTCGCCGCGCGGTAGTGAGAGCTGGTGTTCCGGCAACTCGGCAGCACGGCTGACACACAGCGCCATCGAGTAGGTAGAGTCCCAGCCATCGCCGGTATCGGCCAGATAATCGACCCACACGTCACCGTCGGCAACCACCTGGATGGGCGGGTTAGAGTCCCGGGGGTTGAGCATCGCCAGCACTTCGCGCGGGTCTGCGAAGGCTCCCATCGTGGTGGCAACGGCCGTTTGTAAGCCCGTGCGCATCAGCTGCAACGGGCCTAGCCAATTGACCATCGCCTCTTGGGTGTAAAGCTCGATGCGGCTATTGAGCGTGGGAGTTTGGGTGGAACGGGTCATGGCGAGGGGCGAAGTGTGCGGCGTATGCACCTCTGCGGCGCGAAACTCAATTGAATGCTCCTTCATCATCCAGCCTCCATTGCTGTAACGAGTTCAGGTACCTCAAAAGGGTGATCTTTTGTCGGTCGATTCAGAATAGGTCAGTTACGCGATGGCTGCCGATTCATAGCCTGTAGGAGAGGCTGTCGTGAACGGTTCCCGAGAACGTTGTCTCTACCGGCCCGATGAGAAAGACAGGTCCCACGCCATCCCATTGAACCGTTACGGTGCCGCCATCACATTCGACCTCAACGCAATGATCTAACAAGCCACGACGAATGCCGTTAACAGCGGCGCCACAAGAGCAGGAGCCTGAGCCGAGTGGAATCCCGCCCCCGCGCTCCCAAATGCGCAATCGAATGTGCTTTCGATTAATGATCTGGACGAAATGCACATTCGTCTTGAGGGGGAATAGAGGGTTGGTTTCAATGGTTGGACCGAGGGTCGCTATATCGACGGCGGTTAGATCATCGACGAAATAGGTGCAGTGCGGATTGCCCATACTGGTCGCTGCTGGGTCACCCGCCAGTGGTAAAACAGCAGTATCCAGTTCCAGCGCCAGGGGAATTTCCGACCAGCCGAAAAGCGGTTCTCCCATGTTGACGGAAATCGCACCGCTTGAGGTTCGCTCACACGTGAGTAGGCCACGGTTGGTTCGCAGTGTTATCGACGTAGTATTTGATTCGCGCATCAGCATATCCGCGGCCCCTCGCGTTGCGCTGCCACACGCATCCAGGGTGGAACCATCGGCATTCCAGAACATCAGGCGCGCAACGGCATCATCGCAATTGAGCACCACCGCGAGTTGATTGAACCCGATTCCTCGGTGCCGATCACCCATTCGCCGGGCTATGGCGCTTGTCATTGGATTGGCCGAATTTCGCGAGTCCACGATGACGAAGTCATCGCCATTGGCGTGCATTTTATGAAAACTCAGCGGCATAAAAGGATCCTGTCGACCAGGCATGGAAGGCCACCAGCCTCAGTCGCATAGAAGTGGACCCGCCAGAATAGCGGGTCCGAAAGGGGAGGATCAGAGTTTCGGCATCTGCCCGATGCGCCCGAACATTTCGGTCACGATCTGCAGGTCCAGCAGGAACTGGTCGACGGTCTTGAACTCGTTGTCGTTGTGGCCGGTGTACTTGACCTCGGGCCTGGCCAGGCCGAACTGCACGCCATTAGGTAACTCATGGACCGAAGTGGCGCCGGCAGAGGTGCCGAATTTGTGTTCCATGCCGAGGTTTTCGCTGGCCACGGCCAGCAGGGCCTTGACCCATTCACCCTCAGGGTTGCGGTGCATCGGCTCGGCGATCGAGTAGTCAAAGGCCGCCGCAATGTGGGTCTTCTTGCTCCAGGTGCCAAGCTTGTCGGCGATTTCGGTCTTGAGCACTTCCGGGGATTTGCCCTTGGGCACCCGCAGGTTGACCGCGAGCTTGAAGGCTTTTTCATCCATCCCGACATAGGTCAGGGATGCGGTCAGCGGTCCCATGAAGTCATCGGAAAAGCCGACCCCCAATTTGCCACCCAGGTAGTCCAGTCCCCAGTTGTCGGCGGCGTAGCGGGCGGCGTCGGTAATGTGGTTGTGCTTGAGCGCGACCTTCCCGTCGAGGCTGTTGATGAAGTCCAGCATCCTTGCTACCGGATTGACGCCCGATTCGGGCTCGGAGGAGTGGGCGGAAACGCCGGTGATTGTCAGTTTGACGTCCTTGCCGACGACCTTGGCGCTCACCTCGAAGTTGCTGCCATTGCGCTTGGCATAATCGCTACCTGCCTTCTGCAGGCTGGCAGCCAATTCGGCGGGCTTGGCGGTTACCAGGGTGGCGACCGACGTCGATGGAATCTGGTTGGTTGCCAGGCCCCCCGTCATTGCAGTGATTTCGGCGCCTTTGCCCTGTGCGGCGCGCCGAGGAAAACTGGCCATGACGGTGCCGTAGCCTTTCTCGGCAATCACCACCGGATAGCCGCCATCCAGCGCCAGGTTGTAGTTGGGCGTCGGGTTGTGTTCGAAGTAATAGGGGATGGCGTCGCCGGTGGTTTCTTCGGTGGTGTCTACCAGCAGCTTGAAATTCCTCGCCAGCGGCAGCTTCTCTTCCTTGATGATCTTCATGGCGTAGAGCGCCACCACGATACCGTTCTTGTCATCCTCGGTGCCGCGGCCATACAGGCGGTCACCGACCAGAGTGACCTTGAACGGATCGAGTCGGGTGCCGTCTTTCAGGACCCAGTTCTCCGGCGTTACGGGCACCACATCGGCATGCGCGTGAATGCCTACGACTTCGTCGCCATTGCCTGCGAGGGAGATTTCATAGACGCGGTTGTCGATGTTGCGAAAATTCAGGTTGAACGCTTGGGCAAGGCCCTTGAGCTTGTCGGCGATCTTGATGAATTCGGGATTGTCGTGCTGGGCAACGCCGTCCACGCGGAAGGTCGGGATTGCCACCAGCTCGCGCAGGGTCTCGGTGGCCGCGTTGCCGTATTTCACCCGTGCATAGAGGCCAAGCAGGCGATGGATCTCGTTCTGTTGTTCAGCGGTAAGCGGTTTGTCGCCCTGGAAGGCACTGATTGCCGGGCCGAGGTCGCTGGTGTGGGCAAGGTCGCTCGTGGCCAGGCGTCCCAGGAATTGCCTGAAATCGGTGACCGATGTGTCACTGAAGGTCTTGAGGATGGTCGCGCTCTGTTGCGGGGTGATGTTGGCGTGCGCTGACGTGGTGAACGACGAAAGGCTGGCCAGCATCAGGGTTGTCGCGGCCAGGTGCTTGAGTGAAAAATCCATTGTTGGGGGCATTCCTTTGCAGGCAGGTTGTAAGAAATATCTGGTCGATGAGTCAGAAACTTTTCCAAACTAACACCACATGGGAGTGGTACGGGAGTCCCTGACGTGGGATCTGTCGCACAAAAATGCAAAAGCGACGCAGAAACGAAAAAAACCGGGAAGGTTGCCTAGTGCCAGTCAGTTAAGCCGTAATGTTATCCGTAGCAGCTGCCGAGCCTGCGAGGGTGCGTTCGGCTGCGAAGCAGTCGTAAAATCAGAAATTGTGGTGTGTCAGGCAGACTGCATCTATCGGACTCACGACTGCTACGCAGCCGAACGCAGCCTCGCGGGCTCGGCAGCTGCTACATGGATTGCGTCGTGGCTGAAATTGCTAGCTGACTGGCATTGGAGAGTTCCCTGGGCTTTCACATGTCCAGAGGCTCTTACCAACGCAACTCGAAGGCATTTTTCGAGCCCGGCTGGATGCTGCTGCCCAAGCGTGCGCACTCGCGAGAAAGGGTGTCGTGCAGCCATTGACGGTCATCCCCTTCGGCGCGACAGATGCGAAAGCCACGCAGGTGAGTGGGGACCAGATCCAGCGACTGCAGGTGCCCGTTCGGGTCCAGCGAGGCAAAGTACAGAAGCCCCAGGTCGCCGCGAAAGGCTGTGTGGCCCTCGATGCCTTCGTAATCGTTCAGCAGATCACCGCAGCCATAGAGAATCAGATGTTCGCGGTACACCTCGATGCCCTTGATGTGGTGTGAGGAATGTCCATGCACTACGTCAACTCCGGCTTCGTCGATCAAGGCATGGGCGAACCGGACCTGCTCGCGCGGGATATCGAACCCCCAGTTGCCGCCCCAGTGAATGGAGGCGACCACCAGGTCCCGCGGTTTTTTACCCTGGAGAATCCGTTCGGCCACAGGGCGCAGGCTGTGCATCGACAGATCCTCCAGGCGCGCAACGCCTGCGCGCCTGTCCGTGGCGTCCCAGTCCGGCGGTATGTCACTGTCAGGTGCGCCGAGGCCATACACCAACAAGCGTCGCCCGCCAGGCAGCGGCAGTACAGCGGGTGCTTCGGCAGATTGCCGGTTGTGCCCGGCGCCGGCGCTGCACATGCCGTTGCTCGACAAAGTATCCAGCGTATCGGCCAGGCCGGCGGCTCCCCAGTCCAGCACATGGTTGTTGGCCAGCACGCAGCAGTCGATGCCGGCTGCGCTGATGGCCGGGAAGTTCTCCGGGCTCATGCGGTAATTGATGCCTTTTGGCTCCGGTCGTCCGCGGCGCGACACCGCTGTTTCCAGATTGATGATGCGTGCGTGTGGCTGGCGACGTTCGAACTCATCCAGCGCAGCGCCCCAGACATAGGTGAAATCGACGGGGAGGGGAATCGGGCCATTGAGTCTTTCTGCCAGCCGGACGTAAACGCCGGCATTCTTGACACAGTCTTCGTAAAGACGCGGATCGCCAGGATGTGGCAGTACTGAGTCGATGCCGCGGGCGGTCATGACATCGCCGGCGAGAAACAGCTTCAGAGTATCGGTAACAGCCGCCATGGCACCCTCCAGCATCAAGAGTAAGCATCTGTTTTAAAACAAATATATTTTTGTGTTGGCCTTCCCAGACGAAGAGAAAGTTGATAAATTCCCGCCCGTTCTTGCAGCGACCCTTACAGGGCTTGTAGCGCAAGGGCACTCGCTACAGATACAGGGGCGTCGCCAAGCGGTAAGGCAGCAGGTTTTGATCCTGCCATGCGTTGGTTCGAATCCAGCCGCCCCTGCCATTTTCCTTATACTCATCCAAGTATGGCTCCGCCGGCAGGTAGTGCGGGAGTCCTGGAGAGTCGTCTTTACAGAAAACGCCAACGCCAACGCCGATCCGGCCTGGCGTTTTTTTATGCCTGCAAATCCATCTGAGTGAGTCCTTTAACATTCAACCGTCTTGCGAGCGCAGCGAGCGCGGCGCCGTAGCGGCGCGCTCGCCAGTCACTCAGTGGGGCGCACGAGGGATGGTCTTGAGCAGCTCTTCAGGGCTGATGTGGCCGACGACCTGCTGCACCACGCTGCCCGGTTGCGGCAGGTCAAGGATGTGCCCCTTCATCTTGCCGATCACGTGCATCTCGCAAGGCTTGCAGTCGAACTTCAGCGTCAGCACCTCATCGCCATGCACCAGTTGCATCGGCGCGACTTTAGTGCGCACGCCGGTGACGCCCTTGGCCTGTTTGGGGCAGAGGTTGAAGGAGAAACGCAGGCAGTGCTTGGTGATCATCACCGGCACCTCGCCGGTTTCCTCGTGAGCCTCATAGGCAGCGTCGATCAACTTGACGCCGTGGCGGTGATAGAAGTCGCGGGCTTTCTGGTTGTAGACGTTGGCCAGGAACGACAGGTGCGACTCCGGGTACACCGGTGGCGGATTGGTCTCGGCCTTGCGACCACCCCGTGGGTGGGCTTTGATGCGGGCCGCGGTCAGCGCTTCGATGACCTCGCGGCGCAAGGCCTTGAGCTGCGAGTTGGGGATGAAATACGCCTGCGGTGCATCCAGCTCGATAGCCGTGGCGTGGTACTGAGTAGTGCCCAGTTGGCCGAGCAGGTCGTGCAGCTGTTCCAGCGCCTGCTCCGGCTTGTTGGCCAGACCGAATGGACCGTCCAGGGCGACACTGGCGCTGACACCTTCCTCGCTGGTGGCCGTCAGTTCCAGGCGATCCTCACGCAGGCGAGCGACCCAGGCAACACCCACCCGGCGCTCGGCGGAGGTCTTGAGCAGGGCTTGGTGCCAGTTGTGGTCGAGGTTGCGGCTCAGCGGGTGATTCGGTCGCAACTGGTGCAACCCTTTCGGCATCTCATTAGGTTCCACACGATAGCGGTAGCGCTTTTCCCCGTCCTCTTCGAACTCGCCCTTCGGCTCGGCGATGTTGGTACGCCAGCCCACGACTTCACGCTTGACCAGCACATTGAGGCCGTCGCCGTTGGACAGCGGTTCGTGGGTGACCACCAGCAGATCGCGCTTGCCGACTTTCTCCACCACGCCCACCGGCAGGCCAGTGAAGGTCGGTGTGTCGAAGGCGCCAATGTCGATCTTGCGGTCGCTGACGAAGTAGTCGGTGCTGCCACGGTGGAAGGTCTTTTCCGGATCGGGCAGGAAAAAGTGCGCGGTGCGGCCGCTGGACGCGCGGGCCAGGTCCGGGCGGTCTTCGAGGACATCGTCCAGGCGCTGGCGATACCAGGCGGTGATGTTCTTCACATAGCCCATGTCTTTGTAGCGACCCTCGATCTTGAACGAGCGCACGCCGGCTTCCACCAGCGCGCGGATGTTGGCGCTCTGGTTGTTGTCCTTCATCGACAGCAGGTGTTTTTCGTAAGCGATGACACCGCCTTTTTCGTCCTTGAGGGTGTAGGGCAGGCGGCAAGCCTGGGAGCAGTCGCCACGGTTGGCGCTTCGACCGGTCTGCGCATGGGAAATATTGCACTGGCCGGAGAACGCCACGCACAGTGCGCCATGGATGAAGAATTCGATCGCCGCATCGGTTTCGTCGGCGATGGCGCGGATCTCCTGGAGGTTCAGCTCGCGGGCCAGTACCAATTGGGAGAAGCCAGCCTGGTCGAGGAACTTCGCCCGCGCCAGGGTGCGGATGTCGGTCTGGGTGCTGGCGTGCAGCTCGATCGGCGGAATGTCCAGTTCCATCACGCCCAGGTCCTGGACGATCAGCGCGTCGACGCCGGCGTCGTACAACTGGTGGATCAGCTTGCGGGCCGGCTCCAGCTCGTTGTCGTGCAGGATCGTGTTGATGGTGGTGAACACCCGGGCGTGGTAGCGACGGGCGAATTCCACCAATTGGGCGATATCGCTCACCTCGTTACAGGCGTTGTGGCGGGCGCCGAAACTCGGACCCCCGATGTACACGGCGTCGGCGCCATGCAGGATGGCCTCTCGGGCGATGGCCACGTCGCGGGCGGGGCTGAGCAGTTCCAGGTGATGTTTGGGCAGGGACATATTTTTTAGTCTGGCTTGTCACGGTCAAGGTGCGCATTGTAGCGGCGAAATGTTTGATCGGCACCCATAGGCCCCTCCGGCGACGAGCGGGGCGGCCGGATGAAGCTGTGGTTAGCCTCTGCCAGGCATGTCGATGTCATGTTGATGCACCCGCCGATACAGCGTTGCCCGTGAGATGCCCAAGGCCTTGGCCGCGGCGGTGGGTTTCCAGCGATGACGCACGAGGGCATCGATGAGTGCCTGGCGTTCCGGACTGGCGCAGCGTTCCACGGTGTCAGCTGAAGCCGGATCATTGGGTCGATGGCCGAGCAGTTGCTCAGGCAAGTCACTCAACAGAACCAAATGGGTCTCGCACACCGCACAGGCGTAACGCAGCGCGTGCCGCAGTTCGCGCACATTTCCCGGCCAGCGATAGCCGAGCAGGCATTCCAGCGCGGCGCTTCCCAGTTGCACCGCTATCGCACAGGCCGACGATTCTTCTTCGAGTATCCGGTTGATCAAGGCCAGCCGATCGCTGCGCTCGCGCAACGGCGGTAACTGGAATCGCGCACCTCTGAGGCGAAAGTACAGGTCCTCGCGAAACTCCCCAGAGGTCACCAGCGCTTCCAGATCGCGGTGGCTCGCGCAGACGACCTGAATGTCTATCGCTTTGCTCCGTGATGCTCCGAGGGGCGCCACTTCGCCCTCGGCTAAAACCCGCAACAGGCGGGTTTGCAGGGGCAGGGGCATGTCACCGATTTCATCGAGAAACAGAGTGCCGCCATCGGCCTGTTCCAGCAGCCCTTGCATGCCTTTGCTCGAGGCACCGGTGAAAGCGCCGGCCACATAACCAAACAGCTCACTTTCGATCAGGTTTTCGGGAATCGCTGCGCAGTTCACCGCGATAAAAGGTCGCTCACGGCGCAGGCTAGCCTGGTGCAGCTGCCGGGCGAAGACTTCCTTGCCAGAACCGGTTTCCCCTTGGATCAGAACCGGCAGATTGCGGTCTTTGACCCGTACCGCAAGGCGCAGGCTTTCTTCCAGGCGCGGGTCGAGCTCGGCGGGTGACAGCACCCGGCGCGCAGGGTTGCGTTTGACCCGCCGTGGCGCGCTGAGTCGTCCATGCAAGGCGTGGCGGCCACCTTGGCCGTGAAGCAGGCAAAGCGATTCGTCCCTGGCCCGATGCAATAACTGCTGATCGAACACTTGGTCGATGTGTTCCGGCAGCTAGCCAAAGCTTTGCAACAGCCACTGCCGCGCCGCAGGGTTCAGCGCCTGCAGGCGTCCGTCATCGTCCCAGGCGAGCAGGTAATCGGGTTGGCTGTCGACGTAGCCCGGGCTGTTGTGAGCCCGCAGCACCCAGTAGCCCTGGGCACTGCTCATGAAAAACGCCTGTTCTATTTCCCGCGCGCTCTGCACCACCATCTGCCGGATCAGGTGTTGCGAACGGCGGTCGTCCGCAGAGCGCACCGCGGACACATCAAGCACTCCGAGCAGTTCACCCCGAGGGTCGAAGACGGGAGCAGCAGAGCAGGTGAGTCCGATAAAAGCGGCGCGGAAGTGATCTCGCTTATGCACCGTGACCGGTGTTCGTGCGGTCAGCACCGCGGCCACCCCACAGGTGCCTTCCTCACCTTCTGACCAGCAGGTGCCCAGGTACAGGCCGGCTTTGCGGCAGTCATTTCGGATAGTGCTTTCCACGCGGTAGTCGATGGTCTGGCCCTGGGCATCGGTAAGCAATACGCAGTAATCGGCATCGCGCACGCGACCATGGAGGCGGGCGACTTCTTCGCTGGCGATGCGCAGGAACAGTTCGGAGCGTTCTTGACACTCCTGCAGCACGTTCTGCGAAAGGATCCGTGGCCCTTGTAATGAGCCGGGGTCCAGGTGGTGTTGCTCCATGGAGCGGCGCCAGGAGTCCAATATCAAGTCCGGCACAGGCAGTTGCGGCAGGTGCGCTGCGTTCTTCAAAACACGGCTGACGCAATCCACGTGCGCCTTCGAGTGGGCGGAAAGCATTTAAGGTCTCCGGTTCGATGTTCTTTTAGTTGTGCGGCCATTAAGCGCCGTTCAGGAACGCTCGACAAGCATCGGTTCACTCACGGCGGCGGTGAGACGCAACGTCTCAAGGTCTCACCACAAACCCGTGCTGGCTGACATGGGACGTCTCAATCGAGCGTGATCCCAACCCTCATGGGCTCAAGTCGGAGCCGCTCTGGAACAGGCATCCTGGCGCTTTTTTGCAAATCTGGCACCGGCCTTGCTCTAGTCCCTGAAACGTAGCCCCTGCAACCTAGTCCCAGCAACAAGTGCGCTGCCAACCCGATAATAAAAAGAGGTGCCCTATGTCCTCCAGCCGAGGCCTTTTCTCTGTTCTACCTGTGGTGCTGGCATGAGTCGCTTGCCATTGACCGTCGGCATCATTGCCAACCCGGCGTCCGGCCGGGATGTACGGCGCCTGACGGCGAATGCCGGGTTGTTTTCCAGCACCGACAAGGTCTCGGTGATCCAGCGGCTGCTGGCAGCTTTTGGTGCCACCGGTGTAGAGCGGGTGCTGATGCCCACCGACATGACCGGCATCGCCGCTGCGGTGTTGAAGAACAGTCATGGCCGCCAGGCGCGTGACAGCCACTGGCCCACCCTGGAGTTCCTCGACCTTACCTTGCGCCAGAGCGTGGCGGACACTCGCCAGGCTGCGCGCTGGATGGCTGAACGCGGCGTGTCGCTGATCGCCGTACTCGGCGGTGACGGTACCCACAAAGCGGTGGCTGCAGAAGTCGGCGACATTCCACTGCTGACGCTGTCGACAGGGACTAACAATGCCTTCCCGGAACTGCGTGAGGCCACCAGTGCCGGGCTGGCCGGCGGGTTGTTCGCCAGCGGGCGGATTCCACCCGAAATCGCTTTGCGCCGCAATAAACGTCTGCTGGTGCGGATTGCGAACCGCGACCTGTGCGAAGTGGCCTTGGTGGACGTGGCGGTGTCCTCGCTGCCGTTTATCGGCGCCCGCGCCATCAGCCGCGGGATCGATCTGGCGGAGGTGTTTGTAACCTTCGCCGAACCTCAGTCCATTGGCATTTCGGCGCTCTGTGGCTTGTGGTTTCCGGTATCGCGCCAAGCCCCCAATGGCGCCTGGATGCGCCTTGATCCGCAATCTTGCGAAGCGTTGCTGGTGCCACTGGCGCCCGGGCTGTTGCAAGGCTGCGGCGTGCTCGCCGCCGCCAGCCTTGAACCCGGCGTTGCCCATCGTCTGTGCCTGACCAGCGGCACCCTGGCCCTGGATGGCGAGCGGGAAATCGAATTCAACGCCCATGACTTACCCACCGTTACCCTCGATGCCGGCGGTCCGCTGAGCATCGACGTCAATGCGGCCTTGGCCTATGCAGCGCGAGAGCGGCTGCTGGCCATCGGCCGTGAACATCCGCAACACCCTTTGAACCTTGCACCTTGAAACCTGAGCCTCAAGACACCCTGGAGAATAAAAATGTCGACACAGCTGACCGCTGATCAATTGCTGCATGCCTATCGGGTGATGCGCACCATCCGCGTTTTTGAAGAGCGCTTGCACGTGGAGTTCGCCACCGGCGAGATTCCCGGTTTCGTCCATCTTTATGCCGGCGAAGAGGCCTCGGCCGCCGGTGTCATGGCTCACCTGGGGGATGATGATTGCATCGCCTCCAACCACCGTGGCCACGGCCATTGCATCGCCAAGGGCGTTGATGTGTACGGCATGATGGCCGAAATCTACGGCAAGAAAACCGGGGTTTGTCAGGGCAAGGGCGGCTCCATGCACATTGCCGATTTCGAGAAGGGCATGCTCGGCGCCAACGGCATCGTCGGAGCCGGCGCACCGTTGGTTGTGGGCGCGGCTCTGGCCGCCAGACTCAAAGGTACGGACAGCGTCGCGGTGGTGTTCTTCGGCGACGGCGGCTCCAATGAAGGTGCGGTGTTCGAAGCAATGAACATGGCTTCGGTGTGGAACCTGCCGTGCCTGTTCGTTGCCGAGAACAATGGTTATGCCGAGGCCACGGCCTCCAACTGGTCTGTGGCGTGCGATCACATCGCCGACCGCGCGGCCGGCTTCGGCATGCCTGGGGTCACCGTCGACGGCTTCGATTTTTTCGCTGTTCACGAAGCCGCCGGTGCCGCCGTGGAACGGGCTCGAGCGGGTGAAGGACCGTCGCTGATCGAGGTCAAGCTCACCCGCTATTACGGTCACTTCGAGGGCGACGCCCAGACCTACCGGGCACCGGACGAGGTCAAGTATTTCCGCGAGCACAATGACTGCCTGATGCAGTTTCGCGAACGCACCACCCGGACCGGTTTGATTAATGCCAGCCAGTTGGACCAGATCGATAGCGAAGTGGACCTGCTGATCGAAAATGCCGTGCGCAAGGCCAAGTCCGACCCCAAGCCGAGTGCGGCCGACCTGCTGACCGACGTCTACGTTTCCTATCCCTGAACGCCCCCTATAACAAGAATCGAGACCTTCATCATGGCGAGAAAAATCAGTTATCAGCAGGCAATCAATGAAGCTCTGGCCCAGGAAATGCGCCGCGATCCCACCGTGTTCATCATGGGGGAAGACGTCGCTGGCGGCGCCGGTGCTCCCGGTGAAAACGACGCCTGGGGCGGGGTACTGGGCGTGACCAAGGGCCTCTATCACCAATTCCCCGGACGCGTGCTTGACACGCCGCTGTCGGAGTTGGGTTATGTCGGTGCCGCGGTAGGCGCAGCGACCTGCGGCGTACGCCCGGTGTGTGAATTGATGTTTGTCGACTTTGCCGGTTGCTGCCTGGACCAGATCCTCAATCAGGCGGCCAAGTTTCGCTACATGTTCGGTGGCAAGGCCTCCACTCCGTTGGTGATTCGCACCATGGTCGGCGCGGGCCTGCGGGCAGCGGCCCAACACTCGCAAATGCTCACATCGTTGTGGACCCACATCCCCGGGCTGAAAGTCGTCTGCCCGTCGTCCCCTTACGACGCCAAGGGCCTGTTGATCCAGGCTATCCGCGACAACGACCCGGTGATCTTCTGTGAGCACAAACTGCTCTACAGCATGCAGGGCGAGGTACCGGAAGAGCTCTATACCATCCCGTTCGGTGAAGCCAATTTCCTGCGCGATGGCAAGGACGTGACGCTGGTCTCCTATGGGCGCACGGTGAATACGGCGATGGAGGCAGCCCGCAGCCTGGCCGCGCGAGGCATTGACTGCGAGGTCATCGACCTGCGCACCACCAGCCCGCTGGACGAAGACAGCATTCTCGAAAGCGTGGAAAAAACCGGGCGCCTGGTGGTGATCGACGAAGCCAACCCGCGCTGTTCCATGGCCACCGACATTTCGGCCCTGGTGGCGCAAAAAGCGTTCGCCTCGCTCAAGGCGCCAATCGAGATGGTGACTGCGCCGCACACACCGGTGCCATTCTCCGACGCCCTGGAAGACCTCTATATCCCTGATGCGGCGAAGATCGAAAACGCCGTGCTCAAGTTGATCGAGTGGAGCAAGCGTTCATGAGCCAGATCCATACCCTGACGATGCCCAAGTGGGGCTTGTCGATGACAGAAGGCCGGGTCGATGTCTGGCTCAAGGAGGAGGGCCAGGCGATCGCCAAGGGCGATGAAGTACTCGATGTGGAAACCGACAAAATTTCCAGCAGCGTCGAGGCGCCGTTTTCCGGTGTGTTGCGTCGGCAGATCGCGCGCCAGGATGAAACCCTTGCGGTCGGTGCGTTGCTCGGCATTGTGGTCGACGGCGAAGCCAGCGAGGCCGAAATCGATGCGGTGATCGAGCAGTTTCAGGCCGCGTTCGTACCGGGTGACGGAGCCGAGGTAGACAGTGGGCCGAAGCCGCAGAAGGTCGAACTGGACGGGCGGCTGATCCGTTACTTCGAGCGCGGCGAAGGCGGGGTGCCGTTGCTGTTGGTGCATGGGTTTGGCGGTGATCTGAACAATTGGATGTTCAATCATGAAGCACTGGCTGCCGAACGCCGGGTGATCGCTCTGGATCTGCCAGGCCATGGCGAGTCGACCAAACAGCTGGAACGCGCAGACCTGGATGAGCTGAGCGGCGTGGTGCTGGCATTGCTCGATCACCTGGACATTCCCGTAGCGCATCTGGTGGGTCACTCCATGGGCGGTGCGGTATCACTGAACACTGCGCGTCTGGCTCCACAACGGGTACGTTCCCTGAGCTTGATCGGCAGCGCCGGTCTGGGCGCGGAAATCAACGGCGATTACCTGCAAGGTTTCGTCGAGGCGGCCAGCCGCAATGCCCTCAAGCCACAGCTGGTGCAACTGTTCTCCGACCCCGAACTGGTCAATCGGCAGATGCTCGAAGACATGCTCAAGTACAAGCGCCTGGAAGGGGTGGACGCGGCCCTGCGCCAGCTGGTTTCGGGATTGTTCAAAGAAGGACGGCAACAGTTCGATCTGCGCGACGTGGTGCAAGAAAGCCGGCAGCCGGTGTTGCTGATCTGGGGCGGTGACGACGCGATCATTCCTGCGGCCCACAGTGCCGGCCTGACAGCCCGGATCGAAATCCTACCGGGCCAGGCGCACATGGTGCAGATGGAAGCGGCCGAGCAGGTCAACCGGCTGATTCTGGACTTTGTGCAACAACACTGATGCTCCCATGGCGACCTTTTGCGGATCGCCAAGGCCAACGACTTCAAGGAGATTTCAACATGAGCCTTTCAATTGATCCTACTCGCCGCATGCGTGCCGCTGTCTGGCATGGCCGTCACGATATCCGTGTCGAAGACGTTCCGCTGCCCGTGTCGCCACCTGCGGGTTGGGTCCAGATTCGCGTGCAATGGTGCGGTATTTGCGGCTCCGACCTGCATGAATACGTGGCCGGGCCAGTGTTCATCCCGGTGGATGCGCCACACCCGCTGACCGGTATCAAGGGGCAGTGCATTCTCGGTCATGAGTTCTGTGGCGAAATCGTCGAACTTGGAGCCGGTGTTGAAGGGTTCAGTGTGGGCGAGCCGGTGGCAGCCGATGCCTGTCAGCACTGTGGCACCTGTTATTACTGCACCCATGGGTTGTACAACATTTGCGAGAACCTGGCCTTCACCGGGCTGATGAACAATGGTGCATTCGCCGAGTTGGTCAACGTGCCGGCCAATCTGCTGTACAAGTTGCCGGCCAACTTTCCCGCCGAAGCCGGGGCGCTGATCGAACCGTTGGCCGTGGGCATGCACGCGGTGAAAAAGGCCGGGAGTGTGCTGGGGAAAAATGTGGTAGTGGTTGGCGCGGGAACCATCGGCCTGTGCACCATCATGTGCGCCAAGGCCGCTGGTGCGGCCCAGGTCATCGCCCTGGAAATGTCAGGAGCGCGCAAGGCCAAGGCTCTGGAGGTTGGGGCGAGCCATGTGCTGGACCCCAATGAATGTGACGCTCTGGCAGAGGTACGGCGGCTGACCGGCGGACTTGGGGCGGATGTCAGCTTCGAATGCATCGGCAACAAACACACGGCCAAGCTCGCTATCGACCTCATTCGCAAGGCCGGCATGTGTGTGTTGGTGGGCATCTTCGAAGAACCCAGCGAGTTCAATTTCTTCGAGTTGGTCGCCACCGAAAAACAGGTGCTGGGTGCGCTCGCCTACAACGGCGAGTTCGCTGACGTGATTGCTTTTATCGCTGATGGCCGGCTGGACATCACACCGCTGGTAACCGGGCGCATTCAACTGGAACAGATCGTCGGGCAGGGCTTTGAGGAATTGGTCAACAACAAGGAGCACAACGTGAAAATCATCGTTTCACCCGCTCGAATCTGAGGCCACCTGAGGCGTGCGGCCACGAAACATCCGTGAGAGGCCCACTCTGGACTACGCTTTGGAATCCAGGCTGGACGATCAGGTTCTTTCAGAACTTTGAAAAAACCTGATCGTTCGCCAAGTACTACAGGGAGTTATCGCCATGACGTTTTTGCATTGCACGCAATCCTCCTCACATCCCCTTTGGATGAGTAATGGCACGAAGACCCGGATGCACCGCGACAGGGGCATTCTCGCCCGTGTCGGCATCCTGAGCGTTTTTACCCTCAGCCTGCTGCCCACTCTGGCCATTTCAGCGACCTCCACTGCGACTTTCACCGTCTCTGCAAGCATTGTGGCCGGCTGCGGGATCAGCGCCTCGCCCTTGGCCTTCGGCGCCTATACGGGTGTGCAAGCCGATGCCGAGTCCAGCCTGTCGGTCAACTGCACCAACACGACAGCGTATAGTGTGGGCCTCGGTGCCGGGACGAGCGGCGGCACCGCGACAGCCCGGCAGATGTCCGGCACTCCAGCAGGCATCCTGTTCTATGCGCTGTACTCGGACGCCACGCGGGCGATCAACTGGGGCGACACCGGTGGCACGGGTCTCATCACTGGAACCGGCAGTGGCGCCGCCCAGGTAATCCCGGTCTATGGTCGGGTGGCGGCGGGGCAGCTTCTTCCGCCGGGCACCTATGCCGACACAATGACGGCCACCATTACCTTTTGACCTTGAAGACCGTGGTCAAGCACGGTTTTTTCCTTCAAAAATCCTATCGATACCTGATACACACGAAACATGCCCCTTCGTCGCAAAGGTGCGGATTTGACGTGTTGTTTCCCACTTGGATGCTAACCTCAGCCTGCGAATAACCCCTTAAAGGGAATGGGAATTTGAATGGGCTAGGGGTTTTGGCGGTCATGAGCACGATGCTCAGTACGACAGCATTGGCGGCGCAGCTTCAGGTTGAGGTCCGGGTCAATGTGCAGCGCGGTTGCCAGTTGGTTGGCCAACAGCGTGAAGCGGGTATCGAGCAATTGGGCGTCCTCGACTTCGGCACTACCGCCCGCCTGGACGATCCTTCAGGGCCATTGAGTGCAGCATTGCTTGACACACGGCTGCCACGCCTGGAATGCAATCCCGATACCCCTTACCAATTACAGGTCGACGGCGGACTTCATGGCGGCGTCGGCGAGGTCCGTTATCTGGCGGGCAGTGCAGAGCACAGCAAACCCATTCCTTATCGCCTCTATCAAGACGCTGCACGGCAGATTCCGCTGCCGGTGAATGTGCTCTTGAGTGGGCGGGTACCGGATTCAGGTACGGTGGATTTGCCTCTGTACGGCCGTATCGAACGGCTGGCCGAGATCCCCCGCGTCAGCCGTTATTCCGATCTCTTGAAAGTGACCGTGAGCTGGTAGCAGGCATTGAGTGACACCTGTCCGATGGATTCGGGCAGTACAAGGAAACGTCGTTCGTAAATGGACGGCCACTGTTTGAATCCTGATGGAATTAGGATCGGTGCAAGACAATGAAAAGTTGGGTGGTGATGACCCTTGGCACAGTTTTACTACTGGCCGAGGAGGCGCAAGCGGCGATCAGCGGGCAGATTGATGCGCGGCTGATCATCATCGCCAGTTGTGCAGTGACCAATGACATAACCAATAGCGACGGCAGTCCGATCGGTGATGTCGGCCTGTTGGATTTCGGCTCGCAAGGTCCGACCTGGACCAAGCCGATCAATGCCAACCTGAGCGATGCCGGCAACGGCACGCTGGAAGTCTCCTGCAACTCTTCGGTGACCGGTTTCACGGTGACCATCGACGGCGGCACCCATGCCGACGGCACCACGCGGCGCCTGGACAATGCTACCCAGACCATCCCTTATCAATTGTTCCTCGATGCTTCCGGTGGCGACAGCCCGAAGTCCAGCGTACCGAAGTTCACCCCGCTGGTTCCGCCAGCACTGACTTTCTAGTGCGATGCAGTCCTGCCGCGCTGATCCTGATCGGCGCGACTGGTTTGCCTCTGCCGCTGGCGGCGGACACCAGTCAGAGTTTTCAGGTCAGCGCGACCGTGACGGGGGCATGTCTGGTGATGGGCGGGGTTTCCACTTACGGAAAACTCGATTTCGGCACTCAATCGCGCTAGCGACCAACATTGTGCAAGTGCAATTGAGCGACGGCGTGCAGTTGCAATGCACGCCGGGCGTGAGCCTGAACATGAGCGTCGATGGCGGCCAGTACAACAGCAACGGGCGACATCTGCAGCTTGATGACGGCAGTGCCCGTATGGCCTATCAATTATTCAGTGACGCGGCCTTCAGTGAGAGCCTGGGCATCGGTCAGAGCGTGGCCGTGGCCTACAGCGATGCGAACAACATCCGATTGCCTATCTACGCACAAGTACAGTTACCGGGTGATCAGCCCGGAGGAATTTATAGCGACGTGCTGCAGGTGCAGCTGTCGTGGTAGCTCGGTAGTTCGGGCATAAGGAGCAGGCATATGTATTCACCTTTGCGCAGGTTACCGGCCGCGCGTTGCGCTGTGCTGGCAATGGCATTGCTGGGCGGGGTCAAGGTGCAGGCGGCCAGTTCGGTGTTGATCTGGCCGATCGATCCGGTGCTGGAGGCCGATCAACAAGCGAGTGCGTTGTGGCTGGAAAATCGCGGCAACGAGACGGCGAATCTGCAGATCCGCGTGTTTGCCTGGAGCCAGAGTGGTTTCAGCGATCAGTATCAAAACCAGCGCGATGTCATTGGCAGCCCGCCGGTCGCGAAAATCGAACCCGGGCAGAAGCAACTCGTGCGCCTGACCCGTACCCGAGATATACCGCCGGGGCAGGAGTTGGCCTATCGCATCATTATCGATGAAATTCCCGCGGCCAGACCCGTGACGGCTGAAGATGGCAAAACCGCTGCCGCCATCCGGTTTCAAATGCGTTATTCGGTGCCGCTGTTTGCCTACGGCGCCGGTCTGTGGAGCAAGGAAGACATGACCCGTAAACGCGACCCCAAAGGCGCCGGGGCGCCTGATCTGAGCTGGCGCAAAGTGGCGGTCGATGGCCGTTCCTACGTGGAAGTGCGCAATCAGGGCGCGGTGCATGCCCGGTTGACCGATGTCGCGTTCAAGCAGGGTGGTCAGACACGGCCGCTGGTTGAGGGACTGCTCGGCTATGTGCTGCCGGGGGCGATCATGCGGTGGCCGACACCGGCGCCGATCAGTGCGGACCAGGCCTTGCAAGTGCGGGTCAATGGTGCGCCGCAGGTTCAGAATATTGCACCGGGACGGTGATAGCCCGGTGATAGGAACAGTGTGGCGAGGGCGCTTGCTCCCGCTCGGCTGCGAAGCAGTCATAAAATCTGCAGCCGCGTTCTACCCGATAAAACGATGTCGCTGATGTTAGGGCCGCTCCGCGACCCAGTGAGCAAGCCCCCTCATCACAAGTGTTGTGCGCATCTCTTGATCGCCACAGTAAGGAAATGTCCATTGACGGACGTAAAGCGGTGATGAGCCAGGATTGGGCTCGCAGTATCAAGCGTCCGCTGTGGGCCGCGATTGGCCTCTACTGTCTGGTATTCGCCCACCACGGCCTGGGGGCAGAGCTGCCGCCAGCCCCCATCGGCATGGAGGCAATTGTCGACGCGCAATTGTTTCTGGAACTGATCGTCAATCAAATGGAGACCGGGCGTGTGGTGGCAGTGGAGCTGCGCGGCGGGCGCTTCTTTGTACCGGTCGCGGCGTTACGCGAAATCGGTATGAAATTGCCGCAAGAACTCAACGCTGAGGTCGCCCTCGACAGTCTGCAAGGTTTGACAAGTGACTACGACAGTCAGGGGCAGCGGCTTTTGTTGACGGTCCCGCCGGACTGGTTGCCGGAACAATTTGTCGGCAGCCAAGAGGCGTATCCGCGCACTGCGGCGTTGAGCAGTTTTGGCGCCTTGCTCAACTACGACTTGTACCTCAATGACACCGACGACAGCGGCACCTACCTTGCGGCCTGGAACGAAGTGCGACTGTTTGACAGTTGGGGCACGCTGTCCAACACCGGGCAATACCGGCGCACGATTTCCGGAGTCAGTAACGACACACTGAACAATGGTTATCGGCGTTACGACACCACCTGGCGTTATTCCGATGATGAACGCCTGCTGACTTACGAGGCGGGCGACCTGATCAGTGGTGCCTTGCCCTGGAGCAGTTCGGTGCGCCTGGGCGGTGTGCAAGTGTCGCGTGATTTCGGCGTGCGCCCGGACCTTGTGACCTACCCGTTGCCGCAGTTCGCCGGGGAGGCGGCGGTACCTTCATCGGTCGACCTGTTCATCAACGGCTACAAGTCCAGCAGCGCCGAGTTGCAGCCCGGTCCCTACACGCTGACCAACGTTCCGTTCATCAACGGTGCGGGCGAAGCAGTGGTGGTCACGACCGATGCCCTCGGTCGACAGGTCTCGACCACCGTGCCGTTTTATGTCACCAGCAACCTGCTGCAAAAAGGCTTGATGGATTTCTCGGTGGCCGCCGGTACCCTGCGCCGTGACTTCGGGATCCGCGATTTCGGTTACGGTCCGGGTGTGACCTCCGGCAGCCTGCGTTACGGTCTGAACGACAGTCTGACCCTCGAAACCCATGCCGAGGCCTCGGACGCGCTAGCCCTTGGTGGCGTTGGCGGCAACCTGCGCGTGGGCAATTTCGGCGTGCTCAACACGGCGGTCAGTCAAAGCCGGTTCGACGGCAATAGCGGTCAGCAAGTCAGCCTCGGTTATCAATACAGCAGTCAGCACTACAGCGTTGCCTATCAGCGTATGCAGCGCCGTGACCAGTACGCCGACCTGACCGTGGTCGACAGCCCCTATGTCAGCCTCAGCCAGCGCAGCGAGCAGTTGACCCTGAGCGTCAGTCTCAATGGCTGGGGCAGCCTTGGCGCAGGCTATTTCGATGTGCGAGCGGCGGATGATTCGCGCACCCGGTTACTCAATCTGACCTGGAGCAAGCCCCTGTGGCGCAATACCAGTTTTTACGTGTCGGCCAATCGCGAGATCGGCGATAGCGACTGGGCGATGCAGGCGCAACTGGTCATCCCGTTCGACCTGCGTGGCACTCTGAGCATGAGTGGCGAGCGCAGCAAGACCGGCATAAGCCGTCAGCGCGTCAATTACAGTCGCGCGGTGCCTAGTGCAGGCGGCGTGGGCTTCAACCTCGGTTATGCCCACGATGAAGGTCCGGATTATCGCCAGGCCGACCTGACCTGGCGCCTGCAGTCGGTGCAATTGCAGGCAGGGGTTTACGGCAGCAGTGATGCCGAGACTCGCTGGGCCGATGCCAGCGGCTCGCTGGTGTGGATGGACCATCAAGTGTTCGTTGCCAATCGTATCGATGATGCTTTCGTCGTAGTCAGTACCGGTGGCTTTGCCGATATACCGGTGCGTTACGAAAATCAACGGGTGGGCCAGACGGATAAGAACGGTCATCTGCTGGTGCCATGGAGCAGCGCCTATTACCGCGGCAAATATGAAATCGACCCACTGAATTTGCCGACCAATGTGCAGAGTTCGAATGTTGAACAACGAGTCGCGGTGCGCCGTGGCAGTGGTTACCTGCTGGAGTTTCCACTGAGCCGGATCATTGCCGCGAGTGTTGTGTTGGTGGACGCGCAGCAGCACCTATTGCCCTTGGGCAGCCGCGTGCGGCACGAGCAGAGCGGGGCGCACGCCGTGGTCGGTTGGGACGGGCTGGTTTATCTGGAAAACCTGGAAGAGCACAACAGTTTGCAGGTGACCTTGGACGATGGCCGGACTTGCCAGGCGCAGTTCACGCTGGACATGCAACAGGATCAGGTGCCGTTGATCGGGCCGCTGCTGTGTCAATGAAACCGCATTGAATAGAACAGGGAGGTGGGTGTGCAATTTTTTGACCGATGGCCGGGTAGAGTGATCAGGCTGATGGCGATTTTTCTGCCGTGTCAGGCTTATGCCTTGTGCGAGGTGGCCAGTACTTCACCGGCGGGTTTTGGCTCGCTCAGTTCGATCGCGGTGCGTACCACTTTGCAAACCAGTTCCACCACCCATGCCGGTTTGAGTTGCACCGGTTCGTTGGTATCGCCGTTGACCAGCGATGATCATTTTTACGCCACCATCACGTCTGCAACCGCAGGGGTGGTCGGGCCAACCAGTGATGTGATTGGCTACACACTGTTTGCCAACAACAGCAGCAGCTATCCGATCACTCGCGGCGTAGCGTTCGACTTCGCCCGACACTCGATCATCGATGACCTCGGCCTGCTTTCCAATCCAACGGTTGCCAAGGCTGTACCGATCTATCTGAATACGATCATCGGCAGCAACGTGGCGGCCGGGATTTACTCTGAAACCCTCAACATTTTCTGGAGTTGGGATTATTGCCATGACTATGGTGGCGGTGGCAGCTGTCAGGGGCGAGACATCAACAGCGGTACCACGAGTCTGACTGTCAATATGACCGTGGACAACGATTGCACGATCACTGCGCCGAACATCAGCTTTGGCAGCGCCTCGGCAATCAGCTCCTTCTCCACCGTCACTGGCCAGACGATCAACCTGGTCTGCACCAAGGGCAGTGCCTACACGGTGGGGCTGGACGATGGTCAGCATGCTGTCGGCGTGGGCGGGCGCAGGCGCATGATCTCAGGCGGCAATTACTTGGATTACGACATTTTCAAGAGTGCCGGAAGCACTCGTTGGGGCAGTGTCAGCACGGCGCGTCGCACAAGTTCCGATGCCGAGGTCAACCCCGGCAACGGCTTGGGCACTGGCAGTCAGATCTTCAACTACAACGCCAAAATCTACCTCGACCAGAGCACGCCGCCACCGGGAACCTACATGGACAGCGTGGTGCTGGATGTGGGGTTCTAGTACGAGATTCCAGGCATAAAAAAAGGACCTCTGAAAAGAGGTCCTTTTGTTTTTCCATGCTTCAGCGCAACGATTGCTCAGTTCTTCACCGTTTCCTCAAGAGAGAAACGTCCCAGTGGATTCTGCTGGAAGTTTTCGATGTTCTTGCGCGAAATGTTGATGTAAGGGCTGTAGTAAAGGTCGATCCAGTTGACGTCATTTTTGGCGATCTTCTGCAGGTCGACGTACATCTGTTCACGCTTGGCCGGGGCCGCTTCAATGCGGGCAGCCGATACCAGATCCTTGACCTTGTCGTTCTTGTAGCGGGTCATGTAGTTCATGTTGGTGTCGTGGCCCAGAACGAACGTGGTCTTCTGGTCCGGGTCGAGGATGTCGTTGGTCCAGTACATCACGGACAGGTCGTAGTCACCGTCGACCAGCATCTGCCAGCTCTGGGTGGGGTCAACCTTTTGCAGGGTGGCGGTCACACCGACGGCCGCCAGTTGCTGTTGAACCAGCACCGCAATCTGCTCATCAGCTTCGTTACCGGCATTGACCACGTAATTCAGCTTCATGCCCGCTGCGCCGGCATCGATCAGCATCTGCTTGGCTTTGACCGGGTCAAACGGACGCTTCAGGTTGTCGGCGTAGTGGTAAAGCGAGCCTTTGGGGATGTAGGAGTAAGCCTCCTGGCCATGGCCGAAGGTCACGGTATCGACCACCGATTTTTTGTTGATCGCCATGTCCAGTGCCTGACGTACTTCAGGCTTGCTCAGCAACCCGTGCTCATGGTTGATCAGCAGGTGATCTTCCCGAGTGGAAGGGTCGGAGTGGATGGTCAGGTTGGGATCCTTGCGCAGCGCATCGACTCGCGAAAACGGTACGAAGATCGCGGAGTCCAGCTCACCTGCCTGCACCTTGAGCATCCGGGTGTTGTCGTCCGGAATGGAAATCCACTCCACGCCATCCAGGCTGACCTTGTCGGCCTGCCAGAAGTGCGGGTTCTTTTCCAGCTTCACGCGATCGCCGCGCAGCCATTCCTTGACAAAAAATGCCCCTGACACCACTGGCTCCTGAGCATAGGCATCTTCGCCCATGCGGGTCATGGCCTTCTGCGAGAGCACCGACACGGTCGGCGAGGCCAATTGCGAGAGGAACGGTACCGACGGGGTAGTCAGGGTAACGACCAGGGTCTGTGGATCGGCCGCTTTCGCCGTGTCGATCAGTTTGTAGGCATCGCTCCACAGCGAGGCCTTGTTATCACGAGTGCGCAACAGACTGAATGCCGCATCTTCGGCCGTGATCGGCGAGCCGTCGGAGAATTTCGCCGCGCGCATTTTGAACGTGTAGGTCAGGCCATCGTCGGAGACTTTCCAGCTTTCAGCCAGGCCGGGCTCCATCTTGCTGCCGGCCTTGTTGACCCGGATCAGTGTGTCGTAGACATTGGAAAATACCCAGGTATCGCGGTTTTGCGCGCTTTTGATCGGGTCGAACGTGGTGCTTTCTTCACGGCAACCGATGGTGAGTACACCCGCCGCCTGGGCAATGCCGCTGGCAAGGGTACAAGCGGTCAATGTGGCTGCGGCGAGCAATTTCAAATGCCTGGATCTCATGGTCAAACTCCTTCTTGATGAGTACGTGGTTTTTTAAAACAGAGGCTCCTCGAGCACGCAGTCGTAACGGCGAGCGTCGAGTTGACGGGTAGGGGGCGCCACCTGGCTACAAGTGGCACGAATGTAGCGACAGCGTGGGTGAAAGGCGCAGCCGGATGGCAACTGCAAAGGGCTGGGCGGTTCACCGGGCAAAGGGTCGGTGGGTAGCGCCCGGGCCGGATCGATTTCTGGAATCGACTGGATCAGCGCGGCGGTATAGGGATGTCGCGGGGAGCGAAATACTTCTTCCACCGGTCCTTCTTCCACGATCTTGCCCAAGTACATCACCGCCACTCGATCACAGAGCCGGCGAACGATCGCCAGATCATGGGCAATGAACACAATCGCCAGGTTCATGCGCTGGCGCAGCTCCAGCAGCAAGTTGATGATCTGCCCCTGGATGGACACGTCCAGCGCGGCCACGCATTCATCGGCGACGATCAGGCGCGGCTCCACGGCCAGCGCACGGGCGATCCCGACACGCTGGCATTGGCCACCGCTCAAGGCGTGCGGTTTGCGCGAGGCCAATTCAGGGCGCAGACCGACCAGGGTCAGCAGTTCATCGACACGGGCGGCAATCAGCGATTCCGGCACCTTGCGTTGTACCCGGAGCACTTCTGCCAGGGTCTGGCCGATGCTCAGGCGTGGATTGAGGGCGGCATAAGGGTCTTGGAAAACCATCGCTGTCTCATGACGCAGTCTCTCGATATCGATCTTCCCGGCATGGGCCATGTCGATGCCGTCGAACAGCACCTGCCCGGCGTAAATCTCATTGAGGTGCAGGATCGCCCGCCCCAGGCTGCTTTTACCGCTGCCCGACTCGCCGACCAGCCCGAGCGTTTCACCCGCCGAGAGGGTCAGCGAGACGCCGTTGACCGCCGTCAGCCATTTCCGGTTCATGCCCAGCAAACCAGTGCCCGGCGCGGGGAAGCGCACATGCAAATCCTTGACCTTGAGCAGGGTCATGAGCGGTCTCCGGCGGCCAAGGGGTAATGACAAGCGATGCGGTGTCCATGGCTGACCGGCTGCAAACCCGGCATCAGTGTTGTGCATCGGTTGCCGATTTGCTGGCAACGCGGATTGAAGCGGCAACCCTGGGGCAGGGCGTCGAGCAGGGGCGGTTGCCCGGCGATGGTTTTGAGCAATGCGTGACCGTGACTGGTGGCCGGTTGACAGTCGATCAACCCCGCGGTGTAAGGGTGGCGTGGATGGGCCAGCACCTCGTGCTTGTTGCCGTGCTCGCACAAGCGTCCGGCGTACATCACCGCAATCGAGTCGCAGGTCTGCGCAACGACCCCCAGGTCATGGGTGATCATGATGATCGACAGGCCACGCTGGTCACGAAGATCCAACAGCAGGCGCAGGATCTGCGCTTGCACCGTGACGTCGAGGGCGGTGGTCGGTTCGTCGGCGATCAGCACGTTCGGGTTGCAACCCAGTGCCACGGCGATCATCGCTCGCTGGCGCATGCCGCCGGAGAATTCGTGAGGGTAACTGTCGACTCGTCGCTGCGGATCGGGAATGCCCACCTGACGAAGGACGTCGATGGCTTGAGCGCGGGCTTCACGCTTGCTGGCGCCTTGGTGCAGACGAATACCTTCGCCAATCTGCTCGCCGATGCGCATCAACGGGTCGAGATGGCTGCTGGGGTTCTGGAAAATCATCCCCAACTGACGCCCACGCATGCGACGCATGCCGGCCTCGTCCAGGTGCAATAGATTTTCCCCGGCCAGTTGCACGGCGGTGCCTTCGACACGCAGGTTCGGCGACGGCAACAGTCTCATTAAACCGCGACAAGCCAGGGTCTTGCCGGAGCCGCTTTCTCCCACCAGTCCGAGCACTTCACCCTCGGCCAGGTCAAAGGACAAACGATCCACCAGCGTCACCTCGTGCTCACCCTTACGGGCGATAACGCTGAGCTCCTCGACCTTCAGCACAGGCGCACTCACGAGCGTTCACCCAAGTGTTCGGCAACAGCATCGGCCAACAGGCTGAAGCCCATGGCCAGGGTGACGATCGCCAATCCAGGGAAGGTGCAGATCCACCAGGCGGAAGTAATGAAACTCTGGCCTTCGGCGACCATCGTGCCCCACTCGGCGGTTGGTGGTTGAACCCCGAGGCCGAGGTAACTGACCGCCGCGCCGTTGAGCAATACCAGTACCGCATCGGACATGGAAAACACGATCGAACCGAACATCGCGTTCGGCAGCAGGTGCCTGAACAGAATGCGCCCATGACCGAAGCCGAGGCTTTTGGCGGCCAGGGCAAAATCGCTTTCCTTGAGTATCAGGATCTGCGAGCGGATCAATCGTGCGTAGGACACCCAGCCCACCAGTGCCATGGCGATATAGAAACTCATCAGGCCGGGACCGAGGATCGCCATGATCGCCAGCATTAACACCAGGAACGGGAAGGCCAGGATGATATCGATCAGGCGCATGCAGAACGTGTCGAAACGCCCGCCGATGTAGCCGGACAAAGCCCCGACACACGTGCCGATCAGAAACGGGAAAATCACCCCGATGACCGCCAGCTGCAAGTCGATGCGGGCCGACCAGATCACTCGAGATAAAACGTCGCGGCCAAAATTGTCAGTGCCGAACGGGTGGGCCAGATGGGGCGCCAGCAAGCGAATATCCGTGTTTTGGGCGATTGGATCGAAGGGCGCGATCCAGGGCGCGAAGATCGCCAGCACCAGCCAGCCGAGCAGGATTGCCAGGCCCAATCCCATTGCCAGTCGAGGGTTGCGCAAACCCAGGCGCAGGTTCAGTCGGGGGACCGTCGTTGCCTGGCTGCTCATCGGATCTTCACCCGTGGATCGATAGCGACTGTCACCACATCGGCGAGAAAGTTTACCGCCACGGTGGCGCAGGCCAGCACCATCGCCACGCCCTGGACCACCATATAATCACGGGTGAAGATGCCTCGGACCAATAACTGGCCGATCCCGGGAATGGCGAACAGACTCTCAATGACCACCGTGCCGCTGATCAGCCAGCCGATATTCACCGCCAGCAGGTTGACGGCGGGTACGAGTGAGTTGGGCAGTACATGGCGACGAAACACTACGTCTTCAGACAGGCCGCGAGCCCGGGCTGCCGTGACATGGTCGGCTTGCAATTCCATCAGCATGCTTGCCCTCAGGTTACGTATCAATACCGCCGATAACGCCAGGGCAATGGTCAGGCAGGGCAGGACCATGTGGTGCAGTTTGTCCGGCCAGGAACGGCCGTAGCCGGAAACCGGAAACCAGCCCAGTTGTACGCTGAATAGCAGGATCAACATGATCCCCAGCCAAAATGCCGGCATGCCGAGGCCGGCGGTGGTGAACAGGCGGATCAGGTTGTCGCCCCAACCGCCCTTGTTACGGGCCGCAACGGTGGCCAGCGGCACCGCGATCAACATGGCCAGCAGCACGCTGCCAAGCACCAGAAACAACGTGGGCTCGATGCGCGTGCTGATCAGCTTCAAGGCGTCGACCTTGTACAGCAATGACTGGCCGAGGTCGCCATTGAACAGGTTTTTCAGGAAGTAGAAGTACTGCATCCACAGTGGCTGATCGAGGCCGAACTGAGCGCGCACCCTGAGCAGCCCCTCTGGCGTGCTGCGCGAGCCGAGCAGGGCGCGCGCCGGGTCGCCGGGAATCGAGCGCACCAGCACAAACGTGATGAGACTGATGCCGAACAGCACCGGCAGCAGCTGCAGGGGGCGTGACAGGATGAAACGGTAACGCGACAGATTCATCGACTAACCTCGGTGCCGCTGGAGGAAATCCAGTAACACCGGAAAGTAGGCGTGAGGTTCTTCGTAGAAGGGCATGTGGCTGCTGTTGGGGAACACATGCAGTGCCGCATCCTTGAGCGCCATTTTCATGCGCATGGCACAGGCCGGCGTCAGTTCGTCGTGCTGGCCGGTGGTAATCAATACCGGCATGGTGAAATCGGCCATTTCCTGGAGGCGGTTCCAGTTTTTCAGGTTGCCGACGTAGAGAAACTCGTTTGGCCCCTGCATGGTTGTGTAGGGCCCCATGTTCCAGTCGCTCAGAGAGCGCGTGACCGGCGCCGGCCACTCGTCCAGTCGGCAGACGTGGCGATAGTTGAGGAGGGTGATTGCCGCTTGGTATTGAGGGTGATCGAGGGTGCCCATGGCTTCATGGCGCTGCATCATCGCCACGGTTTCGCTGCCAAGAGCACCACGCAGACGCTCCAGTTCCTGAGACAGGTGCGGGATATCGCCTACGGTATTTTCCAGAATCAGGGTTTTGAGTGCATGAGGGTGGTAAATGGCATATTCGATCGCCAGCCAGCCGCCCCAGGAGTGCCCCAGCAAATGCACCCGGCCCAGGTCGAGGGCCTGCCGGACGGTTTCCACCTCAGCGACATAACGGGAAATATCCCACAGGGATGGGTCTTGAGGTCTGTCAGACGCGCCGGTGCCGAGTTGGTCGAAGGCGACCACGCGCAACCCCTTGTCCTTGAGCCAGCCATGGGCGTCACGCAGATAATCGCAGGGAAGCCCCGGGCCTCCATTGAGGCACAGCAGGACCTCATCGCCCTCGCCAAAGCTGTAAACCACCAGATTGTGGCCGTCGACTTCAACGTTATAGTGCTGGTCCGGTTCGATTTCACGCCACATCGCACTCTCCCTTTATGATGCTGGCCGGTTCGGACGCTGACCAAATGGCTCAACCTTACTGAGTAAGTCATGCGCCCAAAAGCTAGTATTTCGTATAGGTTTTGTCTGGCAGTCCCGCGCCGAGGCGTGGCATTCTACGTGCTGAATTTCAGGATTGAAATTAATTAGGGAGCGCAATGGATGCAGACCAAGCTAGCAGACCTCAATCCCCGTCTGTTGTCGGGCAAGAGCCTGGATGAGCAGATGGACAACGCCTTGCTATTGGCCGAGGAGCTGGGCTTTGATGCTTTGGTGTACGACTACAGTCCGGTGCCGCTGGACCATGAAGGCAATTTGATCACGCCCGCGGTGCTCAAACTGCGCAACACGCCAGCCGATTGGCATACGCGTTGGTGTGCAGAGGGTTACTACCAGATCGACCCTGTCCAGCAGGTAGCACTCAATCGTGTTTCACCCTTTGTCTGGTCCTATAAACCCGGAACTGACACCCTGTTGGAGCCGGTCATCAGTCAGTGCCATGCGCCAGTGGTGAATTATCTGGAAGACGCGCAGATGACCTGTGGTGTGTCGGTCCCGATTCATCTGCCCAGAGGCGGCTTTGCCTCCTTGACCGGGCTGCGTATCAGCAGCAGCAGTGTCCTGTGCGATGCCCGGCGGACCCTCGCCGATTTCAGCCTGATTTCCCATGCCTTGCAGGAAGCGGCCTATCCGTTGCTTGGCAAGGAGGCTCACACACCTCCCATTCATCTGACCAAACGTGAACGCGAATGCCTTAAATGGGCGGCCGAGGGGCTGACCGCCGCCGAGATTGCCAACCAACTGAATCGTTCATTGGCCACCATCAGCCTCCATCTGACCTCGGCCATGCATAAACTCGGGGCCAAGAATCGGGTCCAGGCCGTGGTTCGGGCCACCCACTATCGATTGCTCGATAGCTGAAACAGGGCAAAAACCTATCTATTTCTCTAGTTATTTTGAAGGTCTGATCCCGCTATCGTGTGCCGTACGGTTTTTCAGGGGCGGCACGAAGAAATGGAATCTATCGGAACTCGCGAAGGCTTCGCACCTTTTGGTCCTTATCAGACCTGGTATCGCGTCACAGGTCACTTTGACGGCAAAAACACGCCGCTGGTGATTTTGCATGGCGGCCCGGGCTGCACGCATGATTACGTCGATGCCTATAAGGACATCGCCGCGAGTGGGCGGGCGGTGGTGCATTACGATCAACTGGGTAATGGTCGCTCGACCCACCTGCCGGAAAAAGACACCTCGTTCTGGAACGTGGCGCTGTTTCTCGAGGAGCTGGACAACCTGCTGGATCATCTCGGTATCAGCGACAATTACGCACTCCTGGGGCAATCCTGGGGCGGCATGCTCGCCAGCGAACACGCGGTACGGCAACCTGCGGGACTACGGGCCTTGATCCTCGCTAATTCCCCGTCGGACATGCGCGTCTGGGTTCAGGAAGCCAACCGTTTACGTCAACTGCTGCCTGCCGGTGTCCATGAAACTTTGCTTGAGTACGAACGGACAGGGGATTTTCAAGCGGTTGCCTATCAGGACGCTTCGAGGGTTTTCTACGACAACCATGTGTGTCGCGTCATTCCCTGGCCCGAAGAAGTCGCGCGTACGTTTGCCCAGGTCGATGCCGATCCCACCGTTTACCATGCGATGAGCGGGCCGACGGAATTTCATGTGATAGGCAGCC
Organism: Pseudomonas sp. TE12508; assembly: GCF_056279485.1. Classification (NCBI taxonomy): domain Bacteria; kingdom Pseudomonadati; phylum Pseudomonadota; class Gammaproteobacteria; order Pseudomonadales; family Pseudomonadaceae; genus Pseudomonas; species Pseudomonas sp. TE12508. The sequence goes on from NZ_JBWCCN010000012.1 coordinate 41,870, forward strand.
TGAAAGACTGGACCATCGTCGACCGCTTGCCGCAGGTCAACGTGCCGACGCTGGTGATCTCAGGTCGCTACGATGAAGCAACACCGACGGTGGTCAGACCCTTTCTGCAGCAGATCCCGAAAGTTCGTTGGGCGTTGTTCGAGAACTCCAGCCATATGCCCCATGTCGAGGAGCGGGTCGGCTGCATGGGGACGGTGGTGACGTTCCTGGATGAGTGCTTGAAGGGGGCGATGGCTGGCGATCGCAAGCTTGAAGAGCTCCCACTCTGACCCGTGTCTTTCCTGTCCCGGGGCATGAAGAATCTACCGTCGCGCTTGCAGATGTGGACGCGGCCCAAAAGAAGGCGAGGGATAACAAAATGCCCGCGCGCGGCGCAATGCTGTTCACTTAAGCGAGACGCTTCAGTCATGCTTACCTTTGTGGCGAGCGAGCTTGCTCGCGTTGGGCTGCGTAGCGGCCCCAAAAATCTGGCGGTGATTGCCGATTTTTGTGAGTGCTACGCACTCAAGCGGGAGCAAGCTCCCTCGCCACAGGTTTCTCACTGACTCAAAACGTTCTTAAGTGAGTAGATCGGAGTGCGGGAGGGCTTCCTCGGACTTCGTTTTCAAGCCGCCGGCATTTGCTGGCGGTGGTAGAGGAACTCGAGGACCGTCGTGCGATAGCGGTGGTACTCGGGGTCGTTGGCCAGTACCAGGCGATTGCGCGGTTTTGCCAGGCCAACGCTAAGGATCTCACCGACGGTGGCCGCCGGCCCGTTGGTCATCATCACGATACGGTCGGAGAGCAATACGGCCTCATCGACATCATGGGTGACCATCACCACGGTGCTCTGAGTGGCGGCAACGATACGCAGCAGCTCGTCCTGAAGGTGCGCGCGGGTGAGGGCGTCGAGTGCGCCGAAGGGCTCGTCCATCAGCAGTATTTTCGGCTCCATGGCCAGCGCGCGGGCGATGCCGACACGCTGCTTCATGCCCCCGGAAATCTCGCTGGGGTGCTTGTGCATGGCATGCTCAAGACCGACCATTGCCAGCGCCGCCTCGGTCCGCGCCTTCAGCGCGGCCTTGTTTTCGCGTTTGCCGAATACCTTTTCCACGGCCAGGTGCACGTTACCGAAGCAAGTCAGCCAGGGCAGCAGGCTGTGGTTTTGAAACACCACTGCGCGCTCAGGGCCGGGACCGTCGATTTCGCGACCGTTACATATCAAGCCGCCGCCATTGGCTTCAAGCAGACCGGCGATCAGGTTCAGCACGGTGGATTTGCCACAGCCTGAATGGCCGATCAACGAGACGAACTCGCCACGGGCGATGCTCAGGTTGACGTTGCTGAGGGCCTGGAAGCGGCCTTTTTTAGTGTCGAAGTGCTTGCTGACCTGGGTCAGCTCGACGAATTTAGTCATCTCGGTTCTCCTGCATCGGGTAAGCGTCAGGTGCGGGCAACCCAAACACCCGCGCGGGCGTCGGTTCAGTTGGTGTAGTCGAAGCGTTTGGCGATCCACAACAGGCCCTGCTCGAGCAGCAGGCCGACCAGACCGACGATGATGATGGCGATGAGAATGTGCTCGACATTGAGGTTGTTCCATTCGTCCCACACCCAAAAGCCAAGACCGACACCGCCGGTGAGCATTTCTGCGGCGACGATCACCAGCCACGCCACGCCGATGGACAGGCGAATACCGGTCATCAGATGTGGCAGCACCGAAGGAAACAGGATGTGGGTGAACACCTTCCACTCGCTGAGCTTGAGCACCCGCGCGACGTTCAGATAGTCCTGCGGCACGCTGGCGACCCCCGCGGCGGTGTTGAGAATGATCGGCCAGATCGAGCTGATGAAAATCACCCAGATCGATGCCGGGCCGGCGGCCTTGAACACCAACAGGCCGATCGGCAACCACGCCAGCGGCGAGACCGGACGTAGCAGGCTGATGATTGGCGCGAACATACCGCCGAGGAAGGCGAAGCGGCCGATGGCGAAGCCCAGCGGAATACCGAGCAGGGCGGCGAGGCCGAAGCCGATGCCGACCCGGCCAAGGGAGGCCAGTACGTTCCACCCGATGCCCATGTCGTTCGGACCGTTGTCGTAGAAGGGCGCGCTGAACAGTTCCAGGGCTGAATACCAAGTAGCGAGCGGGCCGGGCAGGCCCTCACTGCGTGCGGCTATAAACGCCCAGACGGCGAGAAACAGGGCGATACCCAATATTGGGGCAATGCCATCCCTGGCGCGTTGACGCAACCCGCTCAGGAGGGGAGAGCGACGCTCTGGCTGGGTACTCGCCGTAGTGGTGGGCGGCGCTGGCAACTTGAGGGGTGCGTTCATGGCGGGTTACTCCGGTCAGGCTTTGATGGTGAAGGAGTTGGCATAGGCGGCCGGATTGGAGCCGTCCCAGACCTTGCCGTCGATCAGGGTGCTACTGCGCAGCGGACTGCCCGGTACAGTCAGGCCAAGCTGGCTGGCGGCTTCGCCGTAGAGTTTTGTCTGGTTGATAGACTTGGCCACACCGGCGTAGTCCACATCCTCCTTGAGCAGGCCCCAGCGACGGAACTGAGTGAGGAACCACATACCGTCCGACAGGTAGGGATAGTTGACGCTGCCATCCTTGCAGAAGGACATCGCATGCTCGTCCGTCCATTGCTTACCTAACCCGTCGTCGTAGTGGCCGAGGAAGCGTTGTTCGATCACTTCGACGGGCGCATTCACGTAGGCCTTGCCGGCGATCAGTTGGGCGGTGCTTTTTTTGTTCTCTACGCTGGCCTCGATGAACCGGCTGGCGTCGAGCACCGCCATGGTCAGCGCCCGGGCGGTGTTGGGGTATTGCTCGACGAAGGCACGGGTGGTGCCAAGGATTTTCTCCGGGTGATCGGGCCAGAGTTTCTGGGTGGTAAGGGCGGTGAAGCCGATGTTGTCGGCGATCGCCCGGGCGCCCCAGGGCTCGCCGACACAGAAACCGTCCATGTTGCCCACGCGCATGTTGGCGACCATCTGTGGCGGTGGCACCACGATGGTCTTCACATCGGTCAGCGGGTTGATGCCGAGGCTGGCGAGCCAGTAATTGAGCCACATGGCATGGGTGCCGGTGGGGAACGTCTGGGCGAAGGTCAGTGGCGTGCCACCTTGCTTGACCTTGGCGGCCAGTTGCTCGCCATTGGTCACGCCCGCTTGCTGCAGCTGTTTGGAGAGGGTGATCGCCTGGCCGTTCTGGTTCAGTCCCATGAGCATGGCCATATCTCTCTGCGGCCCGCCGATGCCCAGTTGCACGCCATAGATCAGGCCGTAGAGCACATGGGCAGCATCCAGTTCGCCGTTGAGCAGTTTGTCGCGCACGCCGGCCCAGGACGCCTCTTTGCTCGGGGTGATGGTGAGGCCGTATTTTTCGCCGAAACCCTGGGTTGCCGCCACCACGACTGATGCGCAGTCGGTAAGGGGAATGAACCCGACCTTCAGTGCAGCTTTCTCCGGCGCGTCGCTGCCGGCGGCCCAGACCGCGCTGCGCAGAAAGCCCGGCGCGACAACATCGAGGGCGGCGATTCCGGCGACAGTGCCTGCCGCCACCAGGGATTGCTTCAGGAAGGTGCGCCGGCCGGGGTGTACCGGATGTTGCGAGTCACGCTCATCAGTCATAACCACATCCTTTTTTTAGGGGCAAACAAAAACGGCGTGCGCCAGGCACCCTCGATAGAGGGACCTGACGGACGCCGTTGTCCGGAAAGTGCAGCACGCCGCCATTGGCGTGCCGCATGAGTCTGTAAGACAGCAATAGCAAAGGGCTTGCCAAGTTTATGTCCGAGTTTTTTTATGCGAAAAAAATCAATTGGTACAAAGGCTTGAAGTGGTTTTGTGATGTTTTCTAAAAAGATATCGAAGGGGGCGTAGAGCCGGGGGAGAGCGAAGCACTGATCGCTTTTTGGGCAGCTTGGGTGCGAGGTGAACTAAAACAGCTCTCCTGCGCACCGCTGCGTAGTCGAATGGAGGTAAGCCTTAGCCCAGATCCCGGCGGATGGCGTCGAGGCGTTCGTCGAGCAATGGGGTGAGCAGGGCGTAGCACTCCGCCGGGGAGATGGACACTGTCGTTGTACCGATCAGGCAGCGTTGCAGTCGTTCGAGCGCGTTGTGCAGCGAGCGGGGGGCATGCCTGAGCAAGCGCTCGTGCAGGTACTGCAATTGAACAAGCATTTGCAGTGGGCAACTCTGATGGGCGGCGGCGCGCACCGACAGGCCGCGCAGCCGCCCCAGGTCTTCCAGCTCCCAACAGCGCTCGGCGATGCTCGGGGGCTGCAAATTAAGCGCGCAGCGCCGCAGTTCTAGGTTCTGGATGGCGCCGAGCAGGTCTTGCAGCAACCGGCAATGGCCCTCGAAATCCGCTGGCTCGCGGCGTAATGCGTTCCATGCCTGGCACTGTGCGCTATACGGCCATTCTTTCCAGCGTTGGTCGAGCGAATGACCCAGTGCCTGGCAACGTTGCTGTGCCTCGCGGGTGGTCTGTCCGCCGAGACCGCGATGCTGCTGCAGACCTTGCAACAGGTCGAGACCCAGCAAAAGCATCTGTCTGAGTCCTGCGTCGTTTTGTGGCAGACGGGTTCGTCGGGATTGCCCACCATCGAGTGCGGCGGCGAATTGTAGGTTCATGGGCGGTTTCCGACGGTGAGCTGGTTGAGATAATGGGTCAGGTCGTGCAGCGCATGGGTCCGCGTACTCTGCTCTTGCACCGCGGCATTGACCTGTTGCAACTGTTCGCTGAGGGCATGATTGGCATGCTGATGCTCGCTGAGCGCCTGTTGCATGGCGCCGAGGTGTTGCAGATTGATCTGACTATGTTGAGCCAGGTCGTCTAGGTTGGCGGCGAGTTGCTCGCTCTGTTGGCTACCGGCTGCCAGCAGGTCGCGGTGTTCCTTGACCTCGCCATCCACTTGGCGCACGGCCATGGCGATCGCCGTCGCGGCTGTGGTGATTTCATGGGTAGCCCGGTCCGTGGCTTGGGCCAGGCTGCGGACCTCATCGGCGACCACGGCGAAACCGCGACCGTGCTCGCCGGCACGGGCCGCTTCGATGGAGGCATTGAGTGCCAATAACTGGGTCTGTTTGGCCAGTGCCTGAATGCTATTGACGGTGCTTTCTACTGCGCTAGTGCGCTGCAGCAATGCTTCCACGGCGTGTGCGGTATTGCCCAGGCTGTGCTGAATGGCGCGCATGCTGTCACCCACTGAGCGCGCTTCCAGACAACCGGTTTCGCTCATGGCATGGGCGTTGGCGAAGGCTGCCAGCGCGCCTTGGGCCAAGGCATCGATGCTGTGTAAGGTCTGATCGATTTGCTCGCTGGCGGCGGCGATCATGGCGATTCGTTGGCTCTGTTCCTCACCTTGGTCGCGGGCCTGTTGAGACATTTGCTCCAGCGCACGACTGGCGAACTGTACTTCGCTGCGCAAGCGTTCGTTGTTGCGCAGTTGCATGCTGGCGGCCACCAGTAGCGTCGCTGGGTCGGCATCCCGGGAGCTGCGCAGCAGTTGTGCAAGTTCAGTGTCCCAGAATATCTGTAGATGGCGTTGATGACGCTCACGAAGATGCCACGCGCACCCCAGATAGAGGACGCCAGGTAACAGGGTCAGTGCGCTTGCTGGCTGTTCGGCCAGTGCGAGACCGCAGGCCCCGAGGGCCAATCCGAGTGGTAACCAGAGGCCGATCCTGCTGCGTTCAAGCAGGGCCATGCCAGGGTCGAACAATGACCGCAATGCAATGCCAGCAGGGCGTGACTTGCCGACACCGCTGTACGCAGGCGCGATGGCATGACCCGGGGGGAGCATTCCTTGAGCAGGCATGAGGATTTCCTTTTATGCCGGGGTGAAAGCAAAAACGGCGCACGCCCACCTGTCGCAATGCGCAGGGGAGCGGACGCCGTTGTCCGTGGTGTTTGCGAAGCCATCGTCGTTGATGGCTCAAGCCTGATCAGACCTAAGCAAGTTGTTTGCCAGCCGTGCCATCGACAACTTGTCAGCCTGTCGCTCAAGCAGTGGGAGGGGTTCCATTCGATGGCCATAGGGCTGCGAAGGCACAAAAGGCGATCAACGCACCAGTCGCGAGAATTTCCGAGCCGCAGTGCTCTGTTCTGGTTCGCGCAGGGCGTTAGAGCATGTTGACCAGAACGGTCGATCCGGCATCCCTGACAGGTCAGATTTCGTTGTTATCCCTCAGTCGAAACTGGGGCTCATGTATTGAGTTCTGCGCAGAGAAGAGATGGACAGGGTATTCAGCCATGATTAATCGCAAGTGCTCGATAGCTTCCAGGTATTTAAGATCGGCCTGCCGTCTTTTCCTCTGATACTGGGTGAACTTTTCCGCGTCCATGTGGGGCTGATCGAGAAGGTCAAGGGCGGCGTGGCTCAAGTGATAGGCGTCGCTGAACAGTTGTTTGTTACGCTCAAGCGCCAGATTCAGGCAGGCTATCGCTTGATCGGAAGTCATCGTACCGTTCATTGTTGCGACCTCTTTTATGGGGGTGTTCCTGGATTTTTGGTAATGCCTGGCTCCGGTGAAAAGCGGTTGGGGCCTTTCAAGAAAACCGGTCGAGTTGCGACTATCTACCGCGCCGCCACACCTTGAGGTAGTCCACGCTGAAGATGGAGGGCAGATCGGCGTCGTCGACAACGCCGAACCAATTCCACATGGCCTCGCTGTCAAAGAGGATATGCATGGGGAAGAACCAGTGGGTGTTCTTTGCCTCGCGCACCAGTACGCCGTCGACGTACCAGCGCAATGTGTCGGGCTGCCAATCGAAACCGAAGATATGGAATGCGCTGGCCAGCCGCCAAGGGCTGATCCAGCTGCTGCCATCGCTCAAATGCTCGGTGCTTTGCGGCGTGGCCCAAACGTGGGCGTTCATGTTGTACCGACGGTCGAAGGAGGCGTTTTTGGTTTTTCCGCCGATTTCGAAAATATCGATTTCCGTGGCATTGTCGGCAAGCCCCGTCCACGCGAGCCAGAAGGCGCTGGAGCCGGCCGAATCCATCGGTTTGGCGCGGGCTTCGTAGTAGCCGTAAAAACTGCGCTCAATCGTTCGGACCATCGCCGAGCTGTAACCTTCAAAGCCGAGTCTTACGTACTTTTGCGGCAAGGTTTGCTTGCGGAAAACGATGTTCAGATGGCCATCGCTCAGGTAAGCGTTGTCCGGCATGAACAGCGCCGGTTTGCGCCCGAGCGAGTCGGTACCGGTGGCATTGTTGACGTGCCAGCGACTGGCGTTGAGGGTCGCGTCATCGAAGTCGTCGGAGAATCGTGTGTCCAGCCTCCACTGGCCGGCATTGCCCTGATCGGACAGCGGCAGTCCGGTGTTGGTCCGTTCCGGTATCGTTCCCAGCGGGCCGACGCGGGTCCAGGAATTGGCAGCCTTGGGGAGGGCGACGGACCACTTGTTTGCCAGGTACTGAAATACGCGCTGCCGTTCCTCCAGGGAGGCCAGGTGCCGGTCGTACATCAGTATTTCGGCGATGTCGCCGCGCAAATGTTCGACGCTGCCGACTACGTTCCGCCCCACCGCGTACGGGCCGATGGGCACGTCGTTGAGTTCCAGGACGAAGAGGGTCGGATCGTAGGCGGTGCGCTGTTGCACGCTGATCGCGAAGTTCGGTGGCACGTTGTCGTTATCGGCGATTATCGGGCGCGAACTGAACAGTCGCTGCCAGGTCTCGCCGCCGCTTTGCCCGGTTAGTCTGCGTGACACGATCAATAGGGTAACAGGGCCTTTTGCCGTACGAATGGCCTTGCCAAGGAAGGCTGAAGTACCACTCAAGCGCACCACCGGATGGCCATTCATGGCGTTCTCCACACGCTGGGGGAGTGCGGCGTCTGCGCCATTGTCTACGGTAACGTCATTGGCTTCGCCGGACTTGTCGTGCCACCGCAGGAGGTGGTTCTGGGCATCGAGGGTCATTTTCGACGCGTCGGCGGCGTCGAGCCACAGCACCAGGCCGTTGGCCAGCGGCGGGGGAGTACCACCCGATGCGTTGCAAACGATCGATAGCAGGGTCGCCAAAAGAATGAACCTGCTCATATCCATTGCTTCAACGCAGGCGATGCCGCCAATCCGGGTTGGGAGTGGTACCCATGCGGGTTAGACAATTGCCATCGCCAGGTGTCGATGATCATTTGCATCAGGTCGCGCTGTGCGTACCAGCCTAGATCACGCCCGGCCTTGGTGGGGTCGGCCCAGCATTCGGCGATATCGCCGTCGCGGCGCGGTGCGAACCGGAAGGGGATGGTAATACCGGTAATGTTCTCGAAGCTGTGGATGATCTGCAGCACGCTATGGCCAATGCCTGTTCCCAGGTTCCAGACGTGGATGCCGTTTGTGTTCTGCAACGCCCGCAACGCTTTGAGATGTCCATCGGCAACATCGAGCACATGGACGTAATCGCGCACGCACGTTCCGTCGACAGTGGGATAGTCGCTGCCGTACACCATGAGTTCGGGCACCTGCCTCATCGCGACCCGTGTCAGGCAAGGCAGCAGGTTGTTGGGTCTGCCATTGGGGTTTTCTCCGATCAGCCCGCTTGCGTGAGCACCAATCGGGTTGAAGTAGCGCAACACCGCAATGCTCCATTGCGGATCGGACAGGCACAGGTCGGTGAGCAACTCTTCGATCAGCAGCTTGGTGCGACCGTAGGGATTGATCGGTTTGCCTGCGCCCATGTCTTCGATGAGCGGTATCTGCCGGGGGGCGCCATACACGGTGGCCGACGAGCTGAACACCAGTTTGAAGACCTCAGACCGGGCCATCGCATGGCAGAGGTTGAGCGTGCCAACCACGTTGTTGGCGTAATAATCCAGCGGCTTGCGAACGCTTTCCTCCACGGATTTGAGGCCGGCAAAATGCACCACGGCATCGATGTCGTAGCGGCTGAAAATATCGTCGAGCAGCTGACTATCGCGAATATCACCTTCAATGAAATCGACTCGCTTGCGAGTCAGATACTCCAGGCGCGTGAGCGATTCGCGGCAGCTGTTACACAGGTTATCGAGGACCAGCACCTGTCGACCGGCGTCAATCAGGGTCAGGGTGGTATGGGAGCCGATGTATCCGGCCCCACCGGTAATCAACGTGGTTTTGTGCATGATGAGGCGTTCCTGTCACAAGGAAATTGCACGAGTCAGGAGAATGGGTCCGGGAAGGGAAAAGGTTGTCGGGTGCGTCCTCTCAGCGGGTGGTGAAAACCGATTTGAATTCTTGCGGCCAGCGCGGATGCATCACGCTATACGCCACGGCATAACTCAGCGCGCCAACCACGATGCTGCAGATCAGGTGCAAGTAGCCCTGAACACCCAGGCGGGAAGAAACCATCAGGACGATTGCCGCCATGACGAACGAAGCAATCACGCTGCGATAGTTGGTTTCGAAAAATCGCCGCCAGCCATAGCCGATTGCACTGTTCAACCCGCGGATTTGCAGTGGCGTGATGATCGCCATCCGGGCCAGCAGGGCGAGGGCGGCGGCCATGCCGCCATAGAGGCTGCCGAAGCCATAGACCAGCGCCAGTGCCAATACGGTGGTTGCCACTTCGGCCTTGATGGTCAGGTGGCTGCAATTGACCGCGACCAGTGCGGTCGTGGCGTACATGGCGGTATTACCGATGGCTGCCGTGCACGCAAGCACTTGCAGCAGCACAATGGCCTCGGTCCATTTGGCGCCGAAGATCAACAGGATCAGGTCGTGCGCCGTGAGTGCGATGCCGATGAACAGGGGCGTCAGCAGGAAGCAGCTGACGGCGGTCGAATCGCTGATGATCGCGCGCAACCGCGATGGATCGGCGCTGCGTCGGGCAAACACCGGCAGCGCATAGCTGATCAGGCCGTGATAGATCGCCGTGCGCGGCAGATCGATGATGCGCATCGCCATGTTGAACATGCCAACCGCGTTGGTGCCGGCCGTCATGCCCAGGATGACGGTGACCCCGCGCTGTAGCGTTTGCGAACTCAGCGCGTTGACGGCAACCGGTGCGCCAGCCCTCAACAGTTCGCGCAAGAGCGGGCCGTCAATGTAAAAGGCAATGCGGCGCGGGTCTGCGCGCATCAATACGATAACGGACACGAACTCCATGATCAGTGCCTGAGCAATGACCGCCCAGGCGCCCAATCCCCAGAGCGCGACAGCGATGCCGCCCACGCCACCACATACCTTGCCCAGCAGCGTGCGCGAGGCCAGCATCCTGAAGTTGCCGCTACGGCGCATTTGCGCCACATAGACCCGCGCCATCATGGTGAACAGGATTTTTACCGAGGCCACCGCCGTCATCCATTGCAGCATCGGGTGAGGCGTGTACAGCATCGCCGCACCCGAGATGACGACGATGGACGCCAGGCTGACGAGTACCGACGCCCAGAAGGCTGTGGCGATGTGTTTGTCTTCCAGCCGCTCGAGTCGTACCAGCGGGTCTTCCAGAACCGAGGAATACATCATGCCGATCAACTCGACGATGGCAATGATGACCGTGCCCACACCCAACTCTGTGGGCGACAGCAGCCTGGCATACGCGACAAAGGTAATCATCGACAGGAAAATCAGGCCGAATTTCTCGGTGAAAATCCAGATCAATTTAACCAGACGGTGATTGGCCATGGCGGATACCGGCTCAATGAGCGGTGGTTGATGCAACTGCCTTGCGCAATGACTGGACGCATGCATAGAGCAAGCGCAAGGTCGGTTTGCCGTTCCTGAAGATCAGCGTTTGCCAGGAGTACTCCAGCATTCGCCGGTACACATCGATCACCTGGGCATGCTCGCCTCTGCGGGAAAACAGTTCGAGAAAGTCGGAGTGGGCGCCCAGCGCGAAATCGATCCGTTGCTGCTTGCTCAACTGCGGGCCAAAGTGGGAGAGGAACGCTTCGATGAACCTGATCTTGTACGGGTAATACCTTGTCGGTTGCGCGGTCATGTTGCCGCTGTTGACCATGCGCTGCAGCAGCACCTCTGGCACGGTGTGAACCTCCCAGTGTTCGGCGATCCGGGTCCACATGAAGCGGTCTTCGGAGTAACGCAGGCTGGGATTGAAACCGCCGAGTTGCATGATCACGTCACGTCTGACCATCGCGGAGGACACGCCATTGAGGACGTTGGCGCGAATGAAATCGTCGAAATGCCTACCGTTTTTTTGCCGGTTTTCCAGTATTCGCGTACCGTCGCTGTAGTCGTTGTGCACGTAGCAATCTATCAGCGCCACCGGCCGTCCCTGACGACTCAGTTCCTCAAACAGTGCCAGTTGTCGCTCCAGCTTTTGCGGATACCATCTGTCATCGGCATCGAGAAACGCCACATAAGTCTCTTCAGTGTGCTGCAGTCCGTGGTTGCGGGCACTGGCCTGGCCTTCGTTGGCTTGATGCAACAGCGTCAGGCGAAACGGCGCCGCGAAGTCCTTGACGCGTTGTGGTCCATCATCGGTGGAACCATCGTCGATGACGATGACGTGATCGGGCAGTCGGGTTTGCCCGGCCACGGACGCCAGTGTTTGCTCGATGCTGTCGGCGCCGTTGTACATCGCGATCACGACACATACCGTAGGGCGTGAAGAGGGGGCTTGGTCTGGCATGGTTATTTCTCCTTCTGTTACGCATTGGCTGAGTCGCGTGGTAATGCCTTGCCAGGCGGACGCTGACCCAGGGTTGGCCGTGACAACTCGGGGTATGTCGCGTGGTGATGCCGCAAGGACAGCGCGAGGACGCAGAACACCAGAAACTCTGCGCAGCGGTAGTTGGGAACGACATACGCCACATAGTTGGTGAGCATGAACGCTGCGATGATGACCATTGCGCTGGCGTGAAACCGCGCCGACTGATCCGCTACCACGGCCCGGTAGTGTTTGATCAACGCCTCGATCAGCATCAGGATCAGCGCCGTCAGCTGGATGACACCGCCGTTGAGCAAGGTCTCCACGTAGCCGCTGTGGGCATTGCCGATGTAACCCCAGCGGTTGATGAATGCCTCGGCACCCGGGCTGGACCAGAAAGCGCCGAAGCCGTAACCCTTGAGGAATTCGGCGTCGATCAGCGGTGTGAGCAAGCCCCAGATCAGCGTGCGGTCGGTGAGTGATGCGTCACGCCCCATCAGTTCCAGCAGCAGGGTGTAATTGCCGTATAGAAACAGGCAGATCAGCACATAGATGAATGTGGTAGCGAGGAATGCTGTCAGTGAGCGATTGATGTGCAAGCGAATCAGCGTGAGGAAGTACCAATAGCTCACGGTGCCGGCAACAATCAGTGCGATTGCCGTGGCAGATTGGGCCAGCGCAATCGCGATCAGCGAGAATAATGAGTAGACGATGGCCCAGGGATTGCGCTGACGGATCATCGGCAGCAGTAACAGAATGGCGATCGCGTTGAGCCGGGCAGCGGCATTTTTTTCCGGGAAAATCCCCTTGAACGCACCGTCACGAATGCCGCCATCGATGAAGACGATGTCGGGCCTTACCAGCGCGAATATCAAACCGAACAGCGCTATCGCGCCGATGGTGCAGCCGAGCATGAAAGCGATTTTCTCGAGGCTGTAGTTGTAGGCAATGAAACCTGCAAAGAACACCACGCTGATCAGCGCCACAAACCGTTTTAAACTCAACATCGGGTCGTAGGACCAACTGATCGATACGGCCAGGCTAAGCATGAATATCAGCAGGAAGGCGTTGTTCCTGTAAAAGCTTTTGCTGATGAAGACCTTGTTGCGGATGAAGAAGAACAAAGGAACCAGCAGGGTGATCAGGCCGCAGATCTGGTTGACCACGTTGCCTTCGAGGTCTCTTTCGGCGGCGTCCGGATTCGACGTATCAGCCAACCCGAAAAAAAATCCGATGACCTGGGTATAGAACAACACGCCGAACAATGTGAAAGCGTCGCGCAGGGTGGTGTACCTGACTTCCAGTTTGTTCATGACGATTGGCTCCCGAGCAAGGCATCGAGATAAGTCTTCGCCGCGCAGGCACTCACAAAACGGGCAGCGGCATCGATGCGTGCCTGACGGTTTGCATCACGAGACAACGTCAGTTCCACGGTGATCGCCTGTGCCAGTGCGTCAGGGTCGTCGACCGCCACCAGCGGGGCGATCGCGCCATTGTCGAGAATTTCTTGCGGGCCATAGGGGCAGTGGGTCGATACCACCGGGGTGCCCGTGGACATGGCCTCGACCAGCGCGTTGGGACTGCCCTCGAAACGCGACGACAGCACAAAGCAATCGGCCGCTGCCACCTCCGCCAATGGATCGTTGGTATAGCCCGGCAGATCGAAGCGGTCGGCCACGCCCAAGGTGACTGCCTGCGCCAGCAACTCGGCTCTGAGCGCGCCTTCGCCGAAAATGATCAATCGAACACTGGGATCGGCTAATCGGGCAAAGGCATCGAGCAATACGTCAAAGCCTTTTTGCCGTGCCAGGCGACCTACGGCGACAACTACCGGGGTGGTTTTTTTCGACAGCCAGCGGTGGTTTGGACGTCCCGGCGTCTTGTCGCGAAAATCGTTGTCGAGTACCGGGTTGTCAGCAATGGTGACATCCTGCGGGCGCGTGATGGTGGTGTCGACCAGGTCCTGAGCAACACCGCGCGAGACGCAGATCACCGGATTGGGAATGAGCCGATACAGCAGTGGTGCCAACAGATAGGCGATACGCACCATCAGCGCGGGATTGACGTGTTTGTCATGGGAAAACGCGTTGCGTTCGCTGACATGCAGGCGCGCCAGCGTACCTGACAGCGCAGCCGCGGCGATGGCTACGACATTGACATGGGTGAGGGCGGCCAGTTGTGCGTCAAAGCGATTGTGGCGAAGAAAGCGTGCCAGCGCCGGCACTGCTCTGGAGCTGCGCGCACTGTGCAACTGCACCTGTTTGACCCGGGGGTCGAGGTATGCCGAGTTCACACCTGTGCCGGTGAGCATCAACAAGGTCACGTCATTGCCTGCGTCAGTCAGCGCACAGGCGAGCCGCGCCATCATTTTTTCGGCGCCGCCCCCGCTCAAGTCCTGCAGAATAATCAGCAGCCTTTTCATTGATTCCAAACCTGGTAATACGCTTGCGCGGCATGTTGACTGGTGTACTGTCGGACGGCTTCAACGGCCATTTCACCGCGTGGCGTCGCCTGGCTTGGCGAGATCAGGCTGCGCAACATCCCTTCGGCCAGCGCTGGTACATCATTGACCTTGACCAGATCGCCAAGGCGGCCGTTATCAAGCAATTCCCGGGGCCCGGTTTCACAGTCGCAGGCCAACACAGGGGTGCCCAGCGCCAGGGCTTCGATCAGCACGGTCGGCAAGCCCTCATGAAACGAACTCAGGATCAGCAGTCTCGCCTGTCTGATAAAAGGGTAGGGATTGCTCAGGAAACCGGTGAAATGCACACGGTCCTCGATGCCCAGGCGGCAGGCCTGTGAGGTCAGCGCGGCGAATTGCGGGCCATCGCCGATGATCACCACGTCCGGCAGCGCGGCGCTGCGCAAGGCCATGGCATAGGCATCGAGCAGCAGGTGGAAACCTTTCGGTTCTATCAGCCGTCCCACTGCCAGCCAGAACTGCGCCGGCAAACCGGTGGACATGGGCGTCTGTGCGGCACTGAGCAGTTGCTCAGTGACCACTGCATTGGGGCAATAACGAATGCGTTCGCGACCCCAGGGCACCAGGTCAGAGAGGGATTGGCGCAAGCCGTTGGAAACCGTCACTACCTGGCCGTTGCCGCAGAGGTACAACGCATAGAGCAGGCGCAGGGTGGCGGGGCTGATTTTTTGTTCACCGCAATCCAGTGCTGCATGACGGCTATAGATGACCTTGCATGGGCTACCCAAGGTCGCAAACCAGGTGCAGAGGTTGGCTTGTTCTTTGGCGGCGATGAGGTGGGTCACTTGTTCGCGACGAATAATCCGGCGCAGCAATACGATGGACTTGAGCAGGCCGACGATTCCATTGCCGCCGCCATTGAGCGTGGCCGTTCCTTCATCGTCTGGCGTGTCGCCATTCATGACGAAATAACTGACACGCTGACCATCTTTCAGAAACTGTCTGGCCAGGCGTTGCTGGACACGCTCGAGACCACCATCGGGCTTGAAGTCCTTGAGGGTGAACAGGATATGCATGGTCGTGACTCGGTACTGGATGTTCAGGGATAAGTGATGTTGATGGTCACTTTTCGCCGGATGATCATCACCAACAGATGAACAAAATTGGTCGGGTAATCGATCAGGTAGCGTTTGATGGTGTGCGGTTCGCGGTACATCCGATAGAACGCGCGCAGATGCAGGCGGTTGATCAGTTCAGGGTAATAATCATGCGTTGCCGTGGCCTCTTGGCGAATGAAACCGCCACAGGTGAATGCCACACCGTTGAAGCCGGCACGCAGGGCATCCTGCTCGAACTGTTCCTGAAGCCCGGCGCCCAGGCCTACGATCAGGATGTTCGCTTCACTGCGACAGATGTCTGCCAGGATGCACGTGGCCTGTGCTGCATCGAAATAGCCATTGTGATGACCGGCGACAATCAGGGCGGGGTAGCGAGCCTTGATCTTATTGAGGAACAGGTTCAGTTCGGCTTGAAGGGCACCGACAAAATAGAGGCGCTTGCCGTGTTTCTCGGCATAGCTGAACACAGAATCGGCGATGGACGTGAAGTCGAAGCTGACCCGGCCGATCGTGCGCCCGGTGATGCGCGACATGAAGGTCGACATCAGCATGCCGTCGCAAAAATAGGCGATGGAAGTCGGGGGCCGGTCGAGCAGACCGCCGACGGACGCAAAATTGATGAAGGAAAATGCCTTGTTGGCGTCCAGCAGATTGGGTGCGTAATGCCCGATTAATTCCAGGTCGATCATGGGCTGGGCCTCAGGGTCAACCGACCCTATTAATAGATGTCTTTTGAGAACAACGTAAAAGGCGTCTTGACCAGAATCTTGATGTCCAGCCACAGCGACCATTGGTTGATGTAGTTGAGGTCCTGGGCGACGCGCTGCTGCATTTTTTCCAGCGTCTGGGTTTCACCTCGATGCCCGGTGATCTGGGCCAATCCGGTGATGCCCGGCTTGAGGCGATGACGGGCCATGTAGGCGCGGACTTTGCCGGTGTAGTAAATGTTGTGCGTGACGGCGTGCGGTCGCGGGCCGACCAGGGCCATTTCGCCGAAGAGCACGTTGAACAGTTGTGGTAGTTCATCAATGGAGCTACGGCGCAAAAAGCGCCCAAGCGGAGTGATGCGGTCATCCTCGCGGGTGGCCTGACGCACTTCGTTGTCGTCGTGCACACGCATCGTCCGGAACTTCCAGACCTTGATCACCTCAGCGTTGCAGCCGTAGCGATTTTGTTTGAACAGCACCGGGCCGGGCGAAGACAGCTTCACGGCGGCCGCCACGATCAGCAGCAAGGGGCTGAGCACGATAATGGACACGGCGGCCAGGCTACGTTCGAACAGTTCTTTGCAGAGCAGGCTGCCGGGGTGCGAACTGATCAGGCTTTCATTGAGGTAGATGGCGGGCATTCGCTCTATTTCCGAGATCGAATGATTGAGTAGCACCATGCTGCCGAAATCCGGGATCCAGACCACGTCGACATTCACATCCAGAAGATCGATGTACAGCGCCTCGATGATGGCGGCGTGTGCCATCGGCAAAACGATATAGACGCGGCGTACGTGCAGGCGGGTGATGATTTCGCGAACCTCGTCGATACGTCCCAGCAGCGGCAGAATGCTCGGGGCAGGGCCGGTGTGGTCGGCGGTTGCGATAAAACCCAGCAGCGGTACGCGATTGCGCCTGGACAGTTTTCTCGCCAGCGTATGTGCGGTCGGACACGTCCCGATGATCACCGCGCGGCGCTCGTTGCAGAGCTTGTGTGAATGCAGGCGGGCCAGGTAATGCAGGGGCAAAAAGCTCGCCGCCTGGATCAGGTAACCCAATACGGCCCAGACGATGATCACCTGACGCGAGAAAATTACGCTGGTCTGGGTGACGAAGGCAATGCTGATCAGCACGGCCAGCAAGATCATCCAGGCCGCCAGCAACCGTGCGAGCCCTGACAACCATTCATGACGCTTGTGATAAACCTGCATGACGCTGTAGATCGGCACCGAACCGAGCACGGTGAGAATCATCAGCACACGGTATTCACTGGTCAGGCTGCCGACGCGCCAATACACCAGCAACATCAGCAGCAGGTTGACCAGACTGAGCGCGCACAGCCATTGGCCCCAGAAGGTCAGACCTCGGCGGCGCGTCATTTGAGCGGCGTAGAGCGATGTCATCGGCGTAACCTCCGGGCATGGGTTGGACATCGGCGCCAAAAATTGCACGCCCTCGTTCCCGCACGCTGGTATAGCTCGACTGGGATGAAGCAGTTTTTAGTAGATGTTTGAAGGGGACTACGGGTGAGACAGACGCAAGGTGCTACCTGGACAGGTAGTCATAGTTCTGGAACGTATCGGAATGGCTGTAGCCTTGTTTGCGGGCCTTGCTCAGGTCAACCTGGTTAAGCACCACACCAAACACCGGCGCATGGCTCTGCTGCAGTATCGCAAGGCACTTTTGTACTTCGCTGACAGGCGTGCTTTCGGCCTTGATTACGTAGATCACCGCATCCGAATGCTTGGCCAGCAACAGTGCATCGCTGACCATTTGTGCCGGCGGGGAATCGATGATGATGCGTTGATACCGCGACTTCAGCGCCTCAAGCATAG
Organism: Pseudomonas sp. TE12508; assembly: GCF_056279485.1. NCBI lineage: Bacteria > Pseudomonadati > Pseudomonadota > Gammaproteobacteria > Pseudomonadales > Pseudomonadaceae > Pseudomonas > Pseudomonas sp. TE12508. The sequence continues at coordinate 59,534 of NZ_JBWCCN010000012.1, forward strand.
GGGCCAGTCGCGACGAACCAAGCAGATCCAGCGGTGGCGGCGACAGTTTTCCGGCCGGCAGCATGTCGAGGTTGCCGACAGAACGGATACAGTCATCGAGCCGCGCAGTGCCCGCCAGGACGTTGGCCAATCCCGGGCTGTCTGCCGGGAAATCGAAGTTGAGCGAGAGGCTGGGTCTGCGCATATCGGCGTCGATCAACAGGACACGCTCCAGCTTGGCAAGTGAGTAGGCCAGGTTGTTGGCGATGGTGCTTTTGCCTTCTTCGGCCATGGTCGAGGCAACAAGTACCACCTGTGACGGCATGTCGCCGCCGTGCAGCATCAACCAGGTGCGCAGGTTGCGAATGGTCTCGCAAAAACGCGGATGGTCATTGTCGTCGAACAGTCGCGCGAGTTGCCGGCGACTTTTCCTCATGACCAGCGGCACTACGCTGAGCAGGGGAACGTCAAGCGTACTTTCAATGGCTTCGTCGCTCTTGAAGGTTTTGTTCAGGGTTTCGGACAGCAATGCCAGTGCCACCCCGATCAGCGCAGCCACGACGGCGACAATCGCCAGAATCAGTGTTTTACGTGGCTTGCTGGGTTCCAGAGGAACAATTGCAGGGTCGACGATGCGCGCCTTGGTGGAGTCCATGTCTGAGGTGGCCGCGGTTTCTTTCAAACGGGTGATAAAGGTCTCATACAGCGCGCGGCTGCTGTCGACTTCACGCTGGAACTCACGCAGTTGAAACTCCTTGCGCGAAATATCCTGTAGCTGCGCTTTGTTGCTGTTGAAGGATTTGCGCAGTGAGCTTTCATTGGCCCGGGATAGCTGGTACTCATGTTCAATGCCGGCAACCACCTGCTGAACCTGCACCCGCAAACTGTCGGTGGCCATGCGCAGCTCGGCGCGAGCGGCGGCAAGGGTCGGATGTTTTGGACCGTAGCGCCCCGACAACTCTTCGACCTTGGCTTGGGCCTTGGCCTGTTGAGCCTGGAATTTCTGTACCAAAGGGTTACTCAAGACGGCCGGCACACTGGAAAGGTTGCTCAAGTTGCCATTGCTCAGGGCCTGTACCTGGCGGAACTGGCTCTCGGCCTCTGCCAGATTGCGACGGGCATCGATCATGCGATTGCCGGTCAATTCCAGTTCATTGGCGCTGATGGTGGCGACACCACCGACGTCGACCAGGCCTTGTGCTTCCCGGTAAGCCTGAAGTTTGTCTTCGGCACTGCGCAGGTTATTGCGCAACTCGATCAGGCGTGAGTTCATCCAGCTGGTATTGGTCAGCGAGGACTTCAGGCTGTTATCGAGCTGGCTGTCGATGAAGCCTTGGGTAATTGCATTGGCGGTAGCGGCCGCCAAACCAGGGTCGGGCAGTTCCACTTCTATTTTGATCAGCTGGCTCTTGCCAACGAATTTGACGCTGGTGTGCCGCATGAGGTTCTGCGTGACTTGATTGAAAATCTCGGCTTCGGTGGGCATCACCTGCATCGGTGTCAAACGGCCCAGTACTGGCAGCCATTGACCAAGTTCAAGCGATGCCAACCATTTGCGCGGCGCAAACCATGACTGCGGTTGCTGGCGTGGATCAGTCACCGGGTGCGTGGTCAGGTTCAGCTTTCTGACTGCGCGCTCAGCGAGATCGCGCGATTGCAGGAGCGCCAATTGTGTCTGCAAATAATCGACGGTACCGGCGCTCGAATCCGTGACTTGCTGGAAGACCAACAGCGGTGGCGTTTTTTCTTTGATCAGCAACGTGGTGCTGCCGATGTACTGCGAGGGAATGAACGACAGCGTAACCATCGCCAACACACAGCCAAACAGTACCCACCAGCAGATTTTCCAATGGGCGCGCCAGATCACCCTCCAGTACTTGAGCAGGTCAATGGTGTCCTTTTCCTCGCTGTACTGCTGATGTTGCGGCACACGCGGCTGGAGTGGACGTTCGACATATAGGCTAGGGCTGTTGTCCATGATCAGAAAAAGCCTTGTGCAATGGAGATGGTGTCACCGGGGGCGATGGCAGTGCTGCGCGTGATGTTGTCGGTCAGTGGTGGGGAGCCATCGCCGCGCACGATGGTCACCCGCTTGATCGAGGCTCGTTCGGTCAGGCCGCCGCCCAGGGCGATGGCTTTCTCCAGCGTCAGCCCGGGTTCGAACGGATAGCTGCCGGGTTTCTGGACCTCTCCATTGATGTAGAACGAGCGGTAGGCGATCAGGTTGAGGCTGACCTTGGGGTCGACCAGATAACCTTGCTTGAGCCCGTCGACGATGAGCTTTTCTACCTGCTGGGGCGTGAGTCCCTTGGCGGCAATGTCACCCAGAAATGGATAGGAAAACATTCCGGCATCGTTGAGACGGATTTTTTCGAAGCTCAGATCCCGCTCACCGAACACAGTGATACGCAATACATCGCCGGCTGCCAGTTTGTACTGGGCACCGGTGTCTGCTGCAAACGTCACGGGCAACAGCCACGGCACGAACAACAAGCCAAGCATTCGCGAGTTCATGGGAAAACCTCTTCTCTTAGAGACTTACGTTGAAGCTGAGCAAGAAGATGTTGCGTTCAAAACTCTGATTGTCGACATCGGAGTCATCGTTGCGGTAGCGATAGCCCAGCTCGATATCCAGCCAGCGGCGCATTGCGTATTCCACGGCGAGGTTGTAGTCACGAAGGTCGTCAGTTCGGTCCTGCCCCTCGTACTCGTAACGGCCAAGACCGACTTCGGCCACTGTGGTGATGCGTTCGGTCCAGCCATGACGCCAGCCGACCAGCGCCGTGGTGGTCTTGACGGCATCAGCACCGTCGTCGCCCTCGGCCATGGCCTGGCGGGCAACAAACGAGAAGGTCGAATAGGTGCGTGGTTTCCAGCGCAGATCCACTTGCCAGGTCGGGTTGCTGAGGTCATCGACATCGCTGTCGTCGAAGTTTTTGCGCTCATAACCAACACGGACTTTGCCGGTGGTGCGTGCGGTGAAATCCCATTCGGCACCGGCGAGGACCGCATCGGATGTGCTGTTGAGACGGCTGTTGGACTCGTAATCAAAGACGGTGTGGTCGTATTCCAGTAATCCACGTGTATTGCTACCGATGCGGTGGTACCACGTGGTGGTCAGGCCAGCGGTATCGCGCTCTTTGTCATCGTTGATGCCGCCTGAGTTGTCGTAGCGAAGTTGGGCATAACTGGCGCCCAGATCAATCTGGTTGGCAGCGCTCCTGGCGCCGTAGGTATAGAGACCGTTGACGCGGTTACTGCGAATCTTGTCATTGACGCCATCGACAGCGGTCGACGTCGTACGCTCGTATTTACGTGTTTCCGCATCAAGTTTCAGTCGATGGCGGTCGGTGAACTCCATGATGCTATTGAGGCGCAAGCGTTGCGCCGTATTCGAGGCATCCGAGTCGTCATGATAAATGTACCGGGTAGGTTGCCAGATGAGTCGGGTAGCACTGTTGCGGTCTTCAGCCTTGAGTTCGAAAGTGGGCGCCACTTTTGTCACCATCGAAGATTGCGCCCGCTCCAGTTCGCGGAAATTGTCATCATAACTTTCTGAAAACAGCAGGGTAGGGGTGAAGTCGAACCCATAAATATCAATGGACTGGGGGTCAAGACTCCAGGCCGTTCCGGGACACAAATAGATCATGAACAGTGCGAAAGGGCCGCGGGTCTTGAGAGTCATATCATTGCTCCAAGGGGTGAGTTCAATGACTATAGACCGGAAAAACAGTGGGTAAATGGGGCTGTGTAATGCCGGCAGCAATTAATAAGGAGTTTTAAGTTGAATCGGGGTGGGGTTCAATAGTTCATGGAAGTGCTGGCAGTAACAGGCTGTAATTTGAGTTGCGCAGTTGTAAGATGCACAAGTTAGAAGCGACAATGATTTGTTTATAGACAAGGCCGAGGTCGCGCAATGTCAGTTAATGGCACGCGAACCTGATGCTCTCTATTCAAAAAGTGAAGAAGTATCATGACTCGTTCATCACCTAACATGCTCAGGAAAATACCTTCCAGTGTCGACAGTGGTCCTCGGGTTATTTGCAGCGTATCCCCAGGTTTGAACGGTTGAGAGGCCTGCATTACGGGTGGCTTAAAACACCGGGTACGCAGATGCTCGATGACATCGTCCGGGACGATTGCCGGGCCGTGATTGAAGTCGACGAGGCGGCTGACACCGCGGGTAGAACGCAGGGGCGCCCATTTGTCGTCACGGCTCAGATGAATGAAAAGATACCCCGGGAAGAGAGGTTCAAGCGATTGATGGGGTTTGCCATGAATCAGGCGCTCGCTAATAATTTGCGGACAAAATATAACGTAGTTTTGTCGCAATAAATTGATTTGTGCCCGTTCATCCTGACGCGGCTTGCACTGCAAAAGATACCAATTGGAACCTTGGGTACTCGTCAGCATTTTGGCAAGCTCCGGAATATGGGTTAAGCATGCCTGTTCACGCATCAGCAATGCCACTGCCCCTCCAATGAACGCTTTAGAGTAGGTGGAATTGCGAAAGTGTTAAGTCACTGGAACAGGTGTGTCAATAATGAAACATGTAATGGGCAAGTAACGATAGAACACCCAAGTCAATAATTTGGCGTGAGCGCCGCGCAGCTAGTTCGCTTTGTCGGACGGCGCTCAAATAGAACTCTTGATCGAAAGTGTAAAGGTTACTTAACGCTATCAGTGATATCGATGTGTCATCAGATCGTTGCGACGGGCAAAGCTACCGCAGGGTCCGAACTCTCGGTCCTATGAAAAATAAACACTGTCTATCGTGAACTTAATCGCTGGGGGCTGACGTATATCTATTAAAGGAATTACATCTTTTTATACGTCGACCCTGTTAGGTATCGACCACTCCAGACGGCCTGTCAAATGTCACTAGTCAAAAATATAGCCTTCTGTCCAGTAATCTATTAAAAGCCCTCAAGCCGTTGTTTTAACGGGCCATTTTTTTTGACACACACAGAGTACTTGCTGAAACCGACCGGCAGACAACACACAAAACCCTCCTAAATCAAAAGCGGGCAGATGGCCGTCAAGGGTATTTACTGAAAATAGATCGCACAATACAATGAGAATCGTTACTACTAACTCATCGAGTGCGACGTCTTGAGCCAGCCCCACCCCTTTGCCCGCCGCAAGATCTTCATGAAACGCGCGTTGCCGACGCTCTCCTGCGTTATGTTTGCCAGTCCTCTGTGGGCACAGGCACCCCTCGAACTGCCGACCACTGATATTCAGGCGAGCCGCGTCAGCCAAGACACGAGCTACACCACTTCTCACGCCAGCACGGCAAGCAAAAGCAATGTGCCGATCAAGGAAGAGGCGCAATCGGTCAATGTGGTCACCCAACAGACCCTGGCTGACTATCAGGTGCGCTCGCTGGACGACGCCATGAAGTTTGTCAGCGGTGTCAGCCAGGGCAATACCTTGGGCAACTCGCGGGACTCCCTGGTCAAGCGTGGTTTTGGCACCAACGACGACGGCTCGATCCTGCGCGATGGCGTGCGTTCCAATATGGGCCACAACTTCAGCGCCACCACGGATCGTGTGGAAGTGCTCAAAGGGCCTGCTTCAATGCTGTACGGCGCGCTGGAGCCCGGCGGATTGATCAACGTGATCAGCAAGAAACCTGAATACACCCAGAGCACAACGCTGAGTGGCTCGGCCTATAGCGAAGGCGGCGGCACCCTGGCCGTAGACACCACCGGGCCTTTGGGAGACACGGGCCTGGCCTATCGCCTGATTGCCGAACGCGGCCATGAGGATTATTGGCGCAACTATGGTGTGAACGAGAGCACCCTGGTCGCGCCATCGCTGAGCTGGACCGGTGACCGCGCCAGCCTGACCCTGAGCTACGAATACAACGATTATTCCAGCCCCTTCGACCGCGGCACCGTGTTCACCAACGGTCATCCGGCTGACATCGACTACGACAAGCGCCTCGACGAACGCTGGGCGAAAAGCGTCGGTATCCGTGAAGTGGCCACCGCGCGTTTCGAGTATCAGCTCAGTGACGATTGGAAAACCCGCGTCACCTACGGCTGGAACAACGACCGCTACAGCCTCTCGATTGCCCAGCCGAATGCGTTGACCGGCAACAATCTGCGACGTGCTGCCAACGGCGCTCATTACGACGATGAAACCCGCTACGCCAGTTGGGATTTCATCGGCCAGCAGGAGCTGTTCGGCCAACGCCATGACCTGCTGATCGGCGCGGATACTGAAGCGTCCGACCAATTCCGTGGCAAAACCTACCGTAATACCCCGCGGTCAGGCTTCGACATCACCGCGCCAATTTATGGGCGTTTGGCTGAACCCAGTCTGGTCAGTGCCACGCAAAGTGATCTGAGCAATCAGCTGACCTCAAGCTCCGTGTACTTCAAGGATAACTGGCACCTCGATGACCGCTGGATCCTGGTCCTCGGCGGTCGTCAGCAGCATTACGATCAGTACAGCGATCAGGGCCGAGGCAGCAGCTATACCGTCAACCGCGACGATAATGGCGATGCCTTCGTGCCATTTTTGGGCCTGGTCTACAAAGCCACCGATACCTTGTCGCTGTATGGCAACTACAGCCGTTCGTTCAAGCCCAATACCGAAGTCGACGACGCCGGCCACACCTTCGATCCGGAGGAGGGCCGCAGCTACGAGGTCGGTGCGAAGTACGACCCGCTGCCGGGGCTGAACATCAACCTTGCGCTGTTCGACATCGTCAAGAAAAACGTCGTGACCAGCCAGTCGATCGGTGGCGTCAGCCTTTCGGAGGCGGCGGGCAAGGTCGGTTCACAGGGCCTGGAACTGGACATCACCGGGCGTGTGGCCGAGCGCTGGGACCTTATCGGCACCTACGCCTACACCCACACGGAAATCCTCGACGATCCGGATGACGAAGGTCATCGCCTTGCCGATGCACCCAAGCACACCGCGAGCCTGTACCTCACCCATCACCTGAACGTTCCCACGGAATTCGGGGCCTGGCATACCGGCGCTGGCGCACGTTACGTCGGCGAGCGCGCGGCCAACAACGCCAACGATTTCTGGCTTGGCAGCTACACCGTGGCCGATGCCTTCGTGCGTTGGGAAGCGCCGATGTTTGGCTACAAGACTTCGCTGCAATTTAACGTCGACAACCTGTTCGACAAACAGTACTACCCGTCCTCTACCGGCACCCAACTGGCGGTCAATGTCGGCGAGCCGCGCACGGCACGCCTGAGCGCCAGTGTGACGTTCTGATCGTACTGCCTTGACGGCGCTGCCCCTTTTCGCTGGTGTTAGTACCGGGCGGAACGGGGGGCGCCTCATGTAATCCCCGACGAAATCTCTATCGTTCGCCGCCAAACCCAATGATTGCTTTGGTTTCCAGATATTCCTCGAAACCGTAGACACCATACTCACGACCGTTACCCGATCGCTTGTAGCCGCCGAATGGAGCCATTGGATCCCAGGCAGGGTAATTCAGATGCACTTGTCCGGCGCGGATGCGAGTGGCAACGGCACGTGCGAGATCAAGGTTCTGGGCCTGAACATGGGCACCCAGCCCGTATACCGTGTCGTTTGCGATAGCGACCGCCTCATCGATCGTTTCATACGGAATGATGCACAGCACCGGACCAAAAATTTCTTCTTGAGCGATCCGCATGGCGGAATCGACTTCGGAGAAAACAGTCGGTCGGGTATAGAAGCCTTTTTCAAAGCCCTGCACACGTCCTGGTCCACCGCAAACGAGTTTTGCGCCGTCATTCAGGCCGGCCTCGATCATTGCTTGCACGCGATTGAACTGTGCCTCGTTGGCAATGGGGCCCAGCACCGTCTCTTCCAAACGCGGGTCACCCACGATGATTGCATTGGCAGTTGCGGCAGCCAGCGATTCGACCTCCGCCAGCCTGTCCTTTGGAACGATCATTCTTGTCGGGGCGCTGCACGATTGTCCGACGTTGCGAAACGCAGACATCACTCCCAGCGGGACGGCTTTGGCGAAATCGGCGTCGGGCAGCAGGACGTTCGGGGACTTGCCCCCCAACTCTTGCGTGACGCGTTTCACCGTATGGGCGGCCGCCTGGGCGACCAGTGCGCCCGCGCGGTTTGAGCCGGTAATCGAAATCATATCGACATCCGGGTGCGCCGCCATGGCTGCGCCGACCTCGGAACCACTTCCATTCACAAGGTTGAAAACGCCCGGTGGAAGGCCTGCGTCATGCACCAGTTGTGCGAAAAGAAGGGCGCTCAAGGGCGACAGTTCGCTTGGTTTCAAGACCACTGTGCAGCCGGCAGCAATAGCCGGGGCGACTTTTGCGGTGATTTGATAAAGCGGCCAGTTCCACGGAGTGATGAGACCGCAGATGCCGATGGGTTCGCGTTCAATCGCGGTACTGCCTTCAATGGTTTGGAAACGATAACTGGACAGCAGATCCCGTGCGACCCGAACGTGTTCGGCCGCGAGGGGCACTTGCATTGCCCGTGCGGAACCGATGGCCGCGCCCATTTCGAGAGAGATCGCCTGGGCAAGCACTTCTTTTCGTTCAAGGATCAGGTCATAGATCTTTCCAAGGAAAAGCGCGCGTGATGCCGCCGAGGTGGCAGACCAGCCAGGAAACGCTGCACGAGCCGCAGCGACTGCCCGATCAACATCCTCGGCAGACCCCTGCGCGACGTGCGCAACAACCTCTTCAGTTGCGGGATTGACCACCGGCAAACTGGCCGGGATTGCCGGGGAGGACCAACAGCCATTGATATAAAACTTGTGAGACGTTTGCGCATCAACGCTGTAGCTATACGAAGATTGTGTGGTCATCCTACTAGCTCCTTAGAGCGGTAATTAGGCACTGCGAGCAGCAGAGGGTGGGCTTTCTTGCGACCTTGCAAGGCTGCCGATTCTTCTCAATAAGCTAACAAAGCAGGCCAGACAAAATATGCCGTTGTTTAAGGCTGCAAAGGACAATCTGCTGTATCTGCGAGGCTAACCGTGCACTACTCGTTTTACGTCAATAACCGGCTGGTAAAGCTTCTTGTTGGTGATCGCTAGTCGATAGCTTTTAGTAAGCAGAGCAAACTGCTTGATTGCGTCAGTTGATTGCGCTGGAACTGCGCGCGAAGCATTCGCGGCACTCTGTCGATAAATCATGCTGGACCGCTTTGTCAGGGTTGCAATCCACGCATTCTTCGAGGGACGCACTCATCTTGTTTCGCAGCCTGGGCTCTGCGGCACGTTGCATTATGCAGGGCTCGCCAGCGCACCATAACTGCCCGAGAAGGCACAGAAACAGAGGTGAAACGCCCGAGTCTGGAGCGTCCCGCAAAGTCTGCTGAGCAATCCCTGCAAAACGGTGGTTTGTGCCAAGCAACCTATACTTTTAACGATTTATGCACGGTCTCATGATGTTGTAATGAACTCGTGATGCAGCGTTACCCCGATGCTTCTCGAACGGAGTAACTGCTTGCCCCGTCATGACCTCAACCATCATTCAGGACTGCACTCATGAGCTTTCTTCGACCCAAGTTTATTACCTTCGACTGCTACGGCACGTTGACCAACTTTCAAATGGGAAACATGACCCGCGAGCTGTTCGCCGATCGTGTCCCTGCCGGGCAAATGGATCAGTTCGTCAAGGACTTCTCCGCCTATCGTCTGGATCAAGTGATGGGTGACTGGCGGCCGTATGATGAGATTATCAAGACCTCTCTGGCGCGGGTCTGCAAGCGTTGGGGCATCGAGTACAAAGGCGAAGGCCAACTCTACTACGACGCCGTACCAACGTGGGGCCCACATGCCGACGTGCCGGCCGGCCTGGCGAAAATCGCCGACAAAATTCCGCTGGTGATTTTCTCCAACGCGATGGACGAGCAGATCATGTCCAACGTCGACAAGCTCGGCGCGCCCTTCCACAAGGTCTTCACCGCCCAGCAAGCCCAGGCCTACAAGCCGCGCCTGGCTGCCTTCGAGTTCATGCTCGATAACCTCGGCTGCGGGCCGGAGGATGTTCTGCATGTGTCTTCAAGCTTCCGCTATGACTTGATGCCGGCCCACGACATGAAGATCAAGAACAAAGCCTTCGTTGCCCGTGGTCACGAGCAGCCGGCGAATGCGGTCTATGGCTACCACCAAATCCCCGATATCGGCGGTTTGGCCGGTTTGGTCGGTCTCTGAGTCTCAGGGCACTCTTCAAGGTAAAAGGGGTTAGACATGGGCAGTGAGTCCTATTGGCTCGATACCGCACCGGTATTCACCGGTGCCCAGCTCGGTGCGTTGCCTGGGCAGGTCGATGTGGCCATCGTCGGTGGTGGTCTCACCGGTCTGGCGGCGGCCCGCGCCCTGGCCTTGAAGGGGGCCAGTGTGGTGGTGCTGGAAGCGGGGCGGGTAATTGGCGAGGCGTCAGGGCGCAATGGCGGTCAGTGCAACACCGGCGTTGCCCAGGACTACGCGGCACTCAGCGCCAGCCTCGGCGCTGATAAAGCGCGAGCCTATTACCGGGCCTATGAAAGCGCCGTGCAGAGTGTCGTCTCGCTGGTAGAGCAGGAGCAGATTGCCTGCGACTTCAAGCGCAATGGCAAGCTCAAACTGGCCGCCAAACCGATGCATTACGAAGGCTTGGCGCGCACTTGCGAACTGATTCGGCGGGAGGTCGATGCCGAGGTCGAGTTGCTGTCTGCGCAAGAGGCCCGTGCTGAAGTCAACTCGGCCCAGTTCCATGGAGGCTTGCTGCAGCGCAACGGCGTGCAGATGCATGTCGGGCGCTTCGGTGTCGGTCTGGCCGAGGCGGCGGCACGTCACGGTGCGTTGATCTTCCAGGGCGTGTCGGTGACGGACTGGAAAGCCCGTGCTGGTGGCTATCAGGTCAACACCACCAAGGGCTCGCTGCATGCCAAACAGGTTCTGCTGGCTACCGGCACGTGCCAGCAGGGCGGATTGGGTTGGTATCGGCGGAGGATCGTGCCGGTGGGCAGTTTCGTGATCGCCACCGAGGTGCTACCGCAGGCCCTGATCGACAGCTTGCTGCCGGCACGGCGTTCCTATGTCACCAGCCGCATGATCGGTAACTACTTCCGCCTGACGCCGGACAACCGCTTGCTGTTTGGCGGCCGTGCACGGTTTGCCATGTCTGACAGCGTTTCCGACGCCAAGAGCGGCAAAGTGTTGCAAGCAGCGATGGTGCAGATGTTCCCGCAGTTGGCTGGCGTGAAGATCGATTATTGCTGGGGCGGGTTGGTGGACATGACCTCTGATCGTTTGCCACGGGCCGGCCAGCATGGAGGCGTTTATTACTCCATGGGTTACAGCGGTCATGGGGTACAGATGTCGGTGCACATGGGGCAGGTCATGGCCGAGGTCATGGCCGGCAAGGTCGAAGCCAATCCGTGGCGCGAACTCGACTGGCCGGCCATCCCCGGGCATTTCGGCAAACCCTGGTTCCTGCCCCTGGTCGGTGCGTATTACCGCCTGCAGGACTACCTACACTGAGTTCAAGGTATTTGCTTTACGTTTCAACCACACACCATTTATCGCGCGCACTCGAGCCTTATCACTTTTCGAAAGGTAGAACTGACATGACTGACAACAAAAATAGTATCGACTCCCAGTTGATCACAGGGGAAGAAAGTCTGCGCATTTTCGAAGGGCTCAATCGCGGCATGTCACGCCGCAATGCATTGCAAATGCTGGGGTTGGCCGGGGTGGCTGTCGCGGGCGCCAGTAGTCTGTTCGGCGCTGCCGGCAAGCTGTTTGCCGATGAAGAAGCCGCAACCCCTGGCAAAGGAAAACCAGGCGGACGGATTCGCGTTGCCGGTCAGACCTCTTCCACCGCCGACACCCTCGATCCGGCCAAGGGCTCATCGTCAACCGACTACGTGCGCCATTACATGTTCTACAACGGCCTGACGCGTTTCGACAGCCATATGGTCCCGCAGCTGGAGTTGGCCGAGCGCATTGAAACCACTGATGCCACGCTCTGGGTCATCACCCTGCGCAAGGAAGTGGTCTTCCACAACGGCAAGGCCCTGACAGCCGCCGATGTGGTGTTTTCTCTGTTGCGGCACAAGGATCCAATCACCGGTTCCAAGGTCCTGCCGCTGGCGTCGCAGTTCGCCGAAGTCAAGGCCAACGGCACCCATGAAGTGCAGATACAGTTGAGCGGCCCAAATGCTGAGCTGCCATCGGTTCTTGCCATCTCTCACATGTTGATCGTTCCCGAGGGTACGAGCGATTTCAGCCAGGGCATCGGTACCGGTCCGTTCAAGGCCAAGGAGTTCAAGCCCGGGGTGCGTTCGATTGGTGTGCGCAATACCAATTACTGGAAACCCGGCTTGCCGTATCTGGACGAGATCGAATTTATCGCCATTGCCGACGAGCCGTCGCGGATTAACGCCCTGTTATCGGGCGACGTACAAATCGTCAACGAGGTTAACCCGCGCTCAACGATCCGCATCAAGGCCAGCACCAAGCACCGGGTCGTGGACTCGCCGTCGGGTAACTACACCGACCTGATCATCCGTCAGGACCAGTTGCCGGGCAAAAGCCCGGAGTTCACCCAGGCTATGAAATTGCTTCTGGACCGGGAACAGATCAAGTCGGCGATATTCCGTGGCTTCGCCAGGGTCGGCAACGATCACCCGATCGCACCCGGCGCACGCTTCTACAACGCCGATCTCCCACAACGTACCTACGATCCGGAAAAAGCCAAGTTCCTGCTCAAAAAGGCAGGTATGGAAAATATCAGCATGCCGCTGATGTGCTCGCCGGCCGCGACCGGTTCGGTGGACATCGCCGTGTTGCTGCAGCAGTCAGCCAAAGAGGCCGGGCTCAAGCTCGACGTCAACCGCCTGCCGGCCGATGGCTACTGGTCCAATCACTGGGCGAAGCACCCGCTGAGCTTCGGCAACATCAACCCGCGGCCCAATGCCGACATGCTTTTCTCGCAGTTCTTCCAGTCCAGCGCACCCTGGAACGAATCGGGCTGGAAGAACGATCAGTTCGATCAGTTGCTGATACTCGCCCGCGGTGAAACCGACGAGGCCAAGCGCGGCAAGATGTACGCAGATTTGCAAACCCTGGTGCATGAACACAGCGGTATCGGCATTCCGGTGTTCATCAGCAACATCGATGGCGTCGACCAGCGCGTCAAAGGCTATGGCACCAACCCCCTGGGCGGTTTCATGGGGTACATGTTCTCCGAGCAGGTCTGGCTGGACGCTTGATGAAAGTCGGGTTTTTGCTGCAGCGATATTGCATGAGGATAGGGTGATGAATAGCAACACACTGTGGTTGATCGGCCGGCGCCTGGGCGCGGCGATCGTGACCTTGTTGATTGTGTCCATGGTGGTTTTCGCCATCACGGCGGTGCTGCCGGGGGACGCGGCGCAACAGTCTCTGGGGCAGTTCGCCACGCCGGAACAAGTGGCAGCCTTGCGCCTGAAAATGGGGCTGGATCAGCCTGGTGTGTTGCGCTACCTGCACTGGTTGATGAGCCTGCTCAGCGGTGACATGGGGCTGTCCGTTTCCAACGCCATGCCGGTCAGCGAGTTGATGGCCGGGCGGGTGCCGAACACCCTGATGCTGGCGGCCGCTACGGCGCTGGTATCAGTACCGGTGGCGTTGATCCTGGGCATCGGTTCGGCGATGGGGCGGGGCGGGCGCATCGACGGTTTCCTCAGCTTTTTGACCTTGACCATGGTAGCGGTGCCGGAGTTTCTGGTGGCGACCCTGGCGGTGCTGATATTCGCGGTGAATCTGGGCTGGTTGTCGGCGCTGTCGTACGCCAGTGACATCACTTCCCCCTGGCAATTCATGCGCACTTACGCGTTGCCGGTTATGACGCTGTGCTGCGTCATCGTCGCGCAAATGGCACGCATGACCCGGGCGGCGGTGATCGATCAGCTCGACAGTCCTTACGTGGAAATGGCCCGGCTCAAAGGCGTGAGCAAGATGCGGATCGTCCTGCGCCATGCCTTGCCCAATGCCATCGGGCCGATTGCCAATGCCATCGCCCTGAGCCTTTCTTACCTGTTGGGCGGGGTGGTGATCGTCGAGACGATCTTCAACTATCCCGGCATCGCCAGCCTCATGGTCGATGCAGTGACCAACCGCGACATGGCACTGGTTCAAGCCTGCACCATGTTGTTTTGTACGGCGTATCTGACGTTGGTGCTGATTGCCGACCTGTGCGCGATTCTTTCCAATCCGAGGCTGAGAAATCAATGAACAATCTCATTGTGAAATCGCCGGCTACTACCAAATTAGCGCTGGGCAAGGTTTCCCACGGATCGTCCTGGCTCGGCCTGATCGGCGCCTCGATGTGTGTGATCTGGTTGCTGGTCGCCATCTTCGGCCCGTGGCTGGCGCCACATCCGGTTGGGGAAGTGGTCTCTGATAATGTCTTTGACAACCTGAGTGCTGCTTACCCGTTCGGCACCGATTACCTGGGCCGTGACATGCTCAGCCGGATCCTCGTCGGCGCACGCTTCACCGTTGGCCTGGCATTGGTGGCCGCGGTAATGGCCAGCGGCCTGGGGACCAGCTTCGCGTTGCTGTCGGTGGTTTCACCAAAGTGGCTGGATGAGCTGATCAGTCGCCTGATGGACGCCTTCATTTCGATCCCCAGCAAGATGCTGGCGCTGATCATGGTCTCGGCCTTCGGCTCCTCGGTCACCTTGCTGATCTGCACGGCGGTATTGAGCTTCACCCCGGGCGCGTTCCGTATCGCCCGCAGCATGGCGGTGAATATCGAAGCGCTGGAATACGTGCAAGTGGCCCGTACTCGCGGCGAGCGTCGGCTGTACATCGCCTGCGTGGAAATCCTGCCGAACATGCTCAACCCGGTACTGACGGACCTGGGCTTGCGCTTCGGTTTCATCGTCCTGCTGCTCAGCGGCATGAGCTTCCTGGGCCTGGGTGTGCAACCGCCGGATGCCGACCTCGGGTCGCTGGTGCGCGAGAACATCGGCGGTCTCAACCAAGGGGCGCCGGCCATCGTGATTCCGGCTTTGGCCATCGGCACCCTGACCATCGGTGTGAATCTGTTTATCGACCGGCTGTCGTCGCGACGTAGTCGACGTTCGGGAGGCCATTGAAATGAGCGAATTGATTCGAGTCCAGGACCTGCGAGTAGTCGCCTGTGGCGAACTCGGCGAGGTGGAGATCGTCAAGGGCGTCAGCTTCTCCCTGCAAAAGGGTGAAGTGCTGGCATTGATCGGTGAGTCTGGTTCCGGCAAGACCACCATCGCCCTGGCATTGCTCGGTTATGCCCGGCGTGGTTGTCGGCTGGCAGGTGGCGTGGTGCAAATCGGCGAACACGACATGCTGGCGTTGAGCGAAAGCGAGCTGCAAGGCCTGCGCGGCAATCGGGTGTCGTACATCGCGCAAAGCGCTGCGGCAGCGTTCAACCCGGCGAAAAAACTCATCGACCAAGTGGTGGAGGGCGCGTTGATTCATGGTCTGGGCAGCCGGGCTGTGCTTGAGGCCAAGGCCATCGAGTTGTTCCGCGACCTGGCCCTGCCAGACCCCGATCGCATTGGCCAGCGCTACCCGCATCAGGTCTCCGGCGGGCAACTGCAACGGGTGATGGCGGCCATGGCACTGATCAGCGATCCACTGCTGGTGGTGCTCGACGAACCGACCACGGCACTCGATGTGACGACCCAGATCGACGTGCTGCGTGCCTTCAAACGGGTGGTGCGCGAACGTGGCGCGACGGCAGTCTATGTATCCCACGACCTCGCTGTGGTCGCGCAGATGGCTGATCAGATCGTGGTGCTCAATGGTGGCGAAATTTTCGAACAGAGTGCCACGGCGCCATTGCTCAAAGCCCCGGCCCACGAATACACCCGCAGCTTGCTGGCGGCAGCACGGCCGGACACCACGATCCGTCCACCCTGCGGTATCGCTGAAGACACGCCTTTACTGACTATCCAGGGCCTGACCGCCGGTTATGGCAACAAGAACGCGCAAGGCATGCCGGCCATTCGCGTGCTGGAAGACATCGACCTGACGGTTCGCAGAGGCCAGGCCATCGGCGTGATCGGTGAGTCGGGCTCTGGCAAGTCAACCCTGGCACGGGTGGTGGCCGGATTGTTGGAGCCCGCTCTCGGCGGCCTGACCTTCGATGGCCAACCCTTGGGTGGCAGCCTGTCGTCGCGCACCGACGAGCAGTTCCGACGCATTCAAATGGTCTTCCAGAATGCCGACACCGCACTCAACCCGATGCACAGTGTCAGCACCATTCTGAGTCGCCCGCTGAAGATGTACTTCGGCCTTAAGGGGGCCGCGCTGCGTGAACGTATCGGCGAGCTACTGGATCTGGTGCGCTTGCCGCGAACCATGGCTGAACGCCGCCCGAACGAACTCTCCGGCGGGCAAAAGCAACGGGTCAATCTGGCCCGGGCCCTGGCCGCCAAACCGGATCTGATTCTGTGCGATGAAGTGACCTCGGCGCTGGATACCGTGGTCGGTGCGGCGATTCTCGAACTGTTGCGCGACCTGCGTCAGCAACTGGGCGTGTCCTATCTGTTCATCAGCCATGACATCTCCACCGTGCGAGCGCTGTGCGACGACATTGTGGTGATGTACAGCGGCCACAAGATTCAGGCCGGCACTCGCCAGTCGTACGCTGAGGCGCCGTTCCATCCCTACACCGACCTGTTGATCCATTCGGTGCCGGAGTTGCGCCAGGGCTGGCTGGAAGGCTGTGGAACAACGACCTGCGGCACGCTGCCGCCCATTGGGGCAAAAGCCAATGTGCCTGGGCTGTGCACTTTCCTCAATCGTTGCCCGGTGCGGGTTGACGGCCTGTGCAATTGCGTCCCGCCGGACCGTCGGTTGATTGTTGGCGGCAGTGAAGTCCTTTGTCATCACGACAGTGCCGAGTTGCTGAAAACCCAGAAGGATTCCAACAGCATGAACGCAGGAGCCTATGCATGAACGGGCGTTTCGTAAGGCTGGCCGAACAGGGCCGGCCCACCATCAAACTGCAGGTAGACGGCAAGCCTATCGAGGCGCTGCAGGGCGATACGCTGATGGTCGCGTTGCTGACTCAGGGCTCGGCGTTGCGCCAATCGGAATTCGATTCGGGCCGGCGCGCCGGCTTCTGTCTGATGGGCGCGTGTCAGGACTGTTGGGTCTGGACCCGCAGCGGCGAGCGTCTGCGCGCCTGTTCCAATGAGGTCCGTGAAGGGCTGGATATTGTCACCACACAACCGGAGGCGATATGGCCACTGCGCGGATAGTCATTGTCGGTGCCGGGCCGGCCGGCATACGTTGTGCCGAAACCCTGGTCGCCGCTGGTTTCAAGCCCATCCTGATTGACGAGAATCGCCGGGATGGCGGGCAGATCTACCGTCGCCAGCCCGAAGGTTTTACCCGTGATTACGCCACCCTGTATGGCACCGAAGCCGCCAAGGCCAACGACCTGCACCAGAGCTTCGACCGCTTGCGCCGGCAGATCGACTATCGCCCGGACACGCTGGTATGGAACCTGACGCCGGGGCAATTGTGCTGTGTCAGCCAGGGCAAGCATTCGACAGTGGATTACGACGCGCTGATCCTGTGCACCGGCGCCACCGACCGTTTGATGCCGATCGAAGGCTGGCAATTGGCGGGCACTTACAGCCTCGGCGGGGCGCAGATCGCGCTCAAGTCCCAGGCCGTGTCCATCGGCCACCGCGTGGTGTTCATGGGCAGCGGGCCGTTGCTGTATTTGGTCGCCAGTCAATATGTGAAAGCCGGGGCCAAGGTCGCGGCGGTGCTCGACACCTCGCCATTGAGCAAGCGAATTGGCGCATTGCCCAAGCTGTTGGCACGCCCCGGATTGCTGTTCACCGGGATGAAACTGCTGGCGCAGCTCTATCGAGCGAAAATTCCGGTGCACCTGGGCATTTCGCCGCTTCAAGTGCTGGGTGATGCGGCCAACGGTGTCAGTGGCGTACGCGTGCGCACGGCGAGCGGTGAGACTTTGACGGTGGATTGCGATGCCGTGGCGCTGGGTTATCACTTGCGCCCGGAAACCCAACTGGCCGACCTGGCCGGTTGCCGTATGCGCTTTGACGAGGCTTCCAGCCAATGGTGGCTGGCCGTCGATGAAGACGGTCGGACCTCGGTCAGCGGTGTATATGCCGCCGGCGACGGTTCGAAAATTCGCGGTGCCGATGCCGCCGAGCACGCCGGAAGACTAGTGGCCATGGCGCTGCTGGAGGATCTTCAGCAACCGTTGAACATCGGGTTGCGCGACGAACAACGGCACGCGCTGGCGGTAATGGATCAGTTTCGTCTCGGCCTGGCCCAAGCGTTTCCCTGGCCGGCGGCGCAAGCCAAAGCGTTGCCGGACACGGCCATCGTCTGCCGCTGCGAAATGATCAGCGCGGGCGAATTGCGTGCCGTGGTCCGGGAAAAAGGCGCTTGTGAAGTCAACCGGGCCAAGGCGTTCAGCCGGGTCGGCATGGGCCGCTGCCAGGGGCGTTATTGCTCCCAGGCCGGGGCTGAAGTGATTGCCGCGGCCGCCGGCGTTTGCGTGGAACAGGTCGGTCGTCAGCGCGGTCAGGCACCGGTCAAACCCCTTTCGATGCTCACCGAGGAGGTGTCGTCATGACGCTACACAAAGCCGATGTCGTGATTGTCGGCGGCGGCCTGATGGGCTCGGCGGCGGCGTTTTTCCTGCGCCAGCGCGGGCAGTCGGTGATTCTGCTGGAACGCGACCAGATCGGTCAGTACGCCAGCGGCGTGAATTTCGGCAACGTGCGGCGCCAGGGGCGTTACCTCGGGCAGCTGGAATTGGCCAACCGCTCCTGGGCGCTGTGGAAGCGACTGCCGGAGCTGATCGACGATGACCTCGAATTCATCGCCAGCGGCCATATGCGGGTGTGTTACCGCGAAGACGAGATCGCCGAGCTGCAAGCCTATGCCGACGCCCCTGAGGCGGAGCAGCTGGACTTGAAAATCTTTCGTGGCGACGAGTTGCACAAGCGTTTTCCGTTCCTCGGCCCTGATGTGAAGGGCGGTTCTTATGCGCCCCACGATGGCCATGCGAACCCGCGTCTGGCGGCCCCGGCGTTTGCCCGGGCAGCACGACGCCTTGGCGCGCGGATTGAAGAGCGTACTGAAGTGGCCGAGGTGCAGAAGGTCGGCGGCGAGTTCAGCATCAGCACCACCGACGGCCGTCAGTTCAGCGCCGAGCGCCTGCTGATTACTGCCGGCGCCTGGGGGCAAAAGCTTTCTGCGCAGTTTGGCGAACCCGTGCCATTGGAAACCCATGGCCCGCAAATGGCCGTGACCGAACCGGTGCCGTACGCCTTGCCGACGGTGATCGGCGTGTACACCAAAATCCCCGAGGAAGTGATCTATTTCCGCCAGATACCCCGCGGCAACATCATCATTGGTGGCGGCTATCGCAGCGAACCGGACATGCTCAACCGCCGGGCCTATGTCGAGCCGCGCAGCATTCTCAATCAAATGGATCAGATGCGTCGGCTGCTGCCGGGTGTCGGTAACCTGAACATCATCCGCGTGTGGAGCGGCATCGAGGGCTACCTGCCCGATTCCCTGCCCGTGATGGGGCCAAGCGGTACGGTTGATGGTTTGTTCTATGCCTTCGGTTTCTCCGGCCATGGCTTCCAGCTCGGTCCGGGCGTGGGCGACGTGATGGCCGAACTGATCAGCACCGGCAGCACCAGCACTTCGATTCTACCGTTCTCCATCAACCGGTTCGCTTCTTCAGCCGAGCAACGGAGCAAGGCCTCATGAAAGCCCGCGTACTGGATATTCTCAAACGGCTGATGGCCTTCGACACCGTGTCGTCGGAGTCGAACATGGCCTTGATCGAGTACGTGCGCGATCTGCTGCTGAGCAAGGGCATCGAGTCGTTGATCGTCAAGGATTGCACCGGTAAAAAAGCCAACCTGTTCGCCAGTACCGGTCCAAGGGAAGTGCCGGGGATTTTGCTGTCCGGGCACACCGACGTGGTTCCCGCAGCGGGACAGGCCTGGACCTTCCCGGCGTTTCAGGCGACGGTGCAAGACGGGCGGATTTACGGGCGTGGCAGTTGCGATATGAAGGGCTTTATCGCGCTGGCGATCGACGCCATGCTCGATGCCGCCGACCATTCATTGAACCGGCCATTGCAACTGGCACTGTCCCATGATGAAGAGATCGGTTGCGTCGGTGTGCGGCGTTTACTGGATGTGTTGCACCTGGCGCCGGTGCGGCCGTTTTTGTGCGTGATCGGTGAGCCGACCAACATGCAGTTCGTGCTCGGGCACAAGGGTAAGGGTTCTTACCGTACTTACTGTCGCGGTCTGGAGGCTCATTCATCGCTGGCGCCGCGCTCGGTCAATGCGATTCACGTGGCTTGCGATTTCATCGCTGCACTGCGTCAGAGCCAGCAGCAACTGCAAGAGCAGGGCGCCCAGGATGTGGATTACGACGTGCCCTTCAGTACCGTGCATGTCGGGCAGATTGTCGGCGGCAAGGCGCTGAACATCGTGCCGAACCTGTGCACCCTGGATTTCGAAGTGCGTAACTTGCCGGCGGACGATCTGGATCAGTTTCTGGAGCAGATGCGCGAGCGGGCTGAAGTGATCGTGCGCGAAGCTAAAAAGTTGTCCAGTGTGGCGGATATCGAAATTGAAACGCTGAACGTCTATCCCGGTCTCGATACCCACCCGAGTGTCGAGGCGGTGCGTTTTCTGAAGAACTTCGCTGCACCGGATACCGGCACCGCCAAGGTCTCCTTCGGCACCGAGGGCGGGTTGTTCAAACAACGGCTGGATGTGCCGGTGGTGGTCTGTGGCCCAGGCTCGATAGAACAGGCGCACAAGCCTGACGAGTTCATCGAGATCAGCCAGATGGACGCCGGGGAGCACTTCCTGCAAGGGTTGTTGGGCTCGATGCGGGTTTAGAGTTCTGTTTGCCTATGCCGAACACTTGCACACCACGCTTGTGTCTCGGTTATGGCATGACGCCCGAGCTTGAGTTCACCCCTTCAATGTAGCTGACAGTGTGGGAAGTGCTGAGAAAGACTTCCCAGGCCTGGCTGCGCCTATTCAGAAAACCGCTAGCCACTCGCAACCCTTCTGGAGTTCCCCCATGAAAGTGCTTGAGCGCCTGTCATTCTCTGGCAAATTCGTCTTGCTCGGCTTGCTAGCCGTAACCCTGATTGCCATTCCAACCAGCCTCTACGTGCTCGGCGCCTATCAGAATAGCTCCCAGACAAACCAGGAGCTTCGCGGCATCCGGCCGGTGCAGGCATTGCTCCAGCTGATCCACTTGACGCAGCAACATCGCGATTTGTCATCCGTCGTGCTGGGCGGTAACCGGACTTTCCACGAGGTTCGTTTGAACAAGCAGGCCGAGGTGGATCAAGCCTTCGAGGCAACCGAGCGCGTGTTACAGGAGGCCAAGGTCAGCCCCGACATCCTGGCTGCCTGGGGGCGGGCGCAGCAACAATGGCGCGAGCTGGCCGGCGAAGTGGGCCAGACCACAATCAAAGGTTCGCAGAGTCTGACCCGGCATAGCCAGTTGATCGCAGCCTATCTGCTGATCGAGGACGCAATGCTCGATCACTTCAAACTGTC
The DNA here is from genome assembly GCF_056279485.1 of Pseudomonas sp. TE12508. Lineage (NCBI taxonomy): Bacteria > Pseudomonadati > Pseudomonadota > Gammaproteobacteria > Pseudomonadales > Pseudomonadaceae > Pseudomonas > Pseudomonas sp. TE12508. The sequence goes on from NZ_JBWCCN010000012.1 coordinate 81,068, forward strand.
CCTTGATCCAGTGTTAGGGACGTACTCTCTGATGGCGGGCGCCTTGATCGAGTTACCGCAAGCCACCGAGTTGTTGGGTCAGTTGCGTGGTGCCGGCGGCCTGTATCTGGCGCAGGGTCGGATCCTGCCTGAGCAACAAGGTGCGCTGCGTGGCTTGGCCACCCAGGCGCTGAGCAGCGTTGACAAGGCGGCACGTGCCTTGACCAAGGCGAGTGCCGTCGAGCCGGAACTCAAGGCTCTGCTGGAAGCGCCGCTAACGGCACTAGGTCCGCAAATCCGGCAGGCGCTTGAACTCAGCAATGCGAGATTGGTGTCGGCCGTCGAAATGGACATGGATTTTGCGCCCGGCGCAAGCCCCGCAGGAAATAACGAGCCTACCGATGCCTTGTACGCGCTTAAGCTCAATTACCCGGTCGGCGACTACCTGACTGCTTACAACAAGCCGGTTGATGCCTTGTATGCCCTTGGCCACTCAGCGCTGACGGCGCTCGATGAAGCGCTGATGAAACGCCGCGACCGTGATCGGGAGAGACTTATCCTGATGTCTGCAGGTTTACTGGCGCTGCTGTTAGCTGGCGGGACTTTGGCCACCTTGATCGTGCTGCGCCTGCTTGAACAGTTGGCGACTGCCATGGCGGCAGCCGAGCGTATCGCCAAAGGTGACCTGACCCAATCACTGGATGTCGTTGGCAAGGATGAGGCGGCGCGCCTGCTGCAGGCGCTTGAGCGCATGCGGATGAACCTGCGCAGTACCGTCAGGCAGGTATTGAGTTCTTCCGAGCGACTGGCCACGACCTCCGCTCAGTTGAGTGCCGTGACCGATGACGCCACCCGTGGCGTGCGACGCCAGAGCACCGAACTCGATCAGGCGGCCAGTGCCGTGACCCAAATGACTGGCGCGATCGAAGACGTGGCGCGCAACGCCGCCTGGGCCTCAGAGGTTTCCCAGGCAGCAGACCAGCGCTCGCGTCAGGGGCAGGAGAGCGTCTGCCGTACCGTCGGTGCCATCGAATCGTTGACCGAGGATATCGAGGATACCGCGGGGGCCTTGCAGGCCCTGGCAGGCCAGATAGGTGACATTGGCTCGGTGTTGGATGTGATTCGCGGCGTTGCCGAGCAAACGAACCTGCTGGCCTTGAATGCGGCGATCGAGGCGGCTCGCGCGGGCGAAAGCGGTCGGGGCTTCGCCGTGGTGGCCGACGAGGTCCGGGCCTTGGCGCAACGAACCCAGGAATCGACCAAACAGATCGAGACGATCATCGGTTCGGTGCAAAAAAGCAGTCACGGCACCTTGCGAGCCATGCAAAGCAGTAACGTTAAAACCCGGGAAGCCCTGGAGGTCGCCCGTGCGGCAGGTGCAGTACTGAATGCCATCGTCGACGACATCGCGCAGATCAATGAACGCAATCTGTGTATTGCAAGTGCCACCGAAGAGCAATCCCAGGTTGCCCGTGAGGTGGACCGCAACTTGCTCAATATCCGTGATGTTTCCCAACAGGCTTCGGCCGGAGCCAATCAGAGCCAGGCTTCTAGCCGGGAACTCGCAGGCCTGGCCAGCGAGTTGAATAGCATGGTCAAGCATTTTATCGTCTGACCGAGCTCGTCGTGTTCGATCATCACAAACCAACGGTAGAGCCTGCTGTCGAATGCTGATTTTCAGCATTCAAGGCTGCAGGGGCGGCGCTTTCAGCATCCTCGTCTGTGACGACCCAATAGACTGAAGGCTGTCTCGGAACAGGACTCGACCATGCTCAAGAATCGCCTGAAAGACCCCAGCCTGCTGGTAGAACTCGCTTACATCGACGGTCAGTGGATCAGCGCCGACAACGCCGCCACCCTTGACGTCATCGACCCGGCCAGCGGCCAGTTGCTCGCTCGTGTACCCGCGATGCAAGGCAGCGAAACCCGACGTGCCATCGAAGCCGCCGAAAGCGCCTGGCCGGCTTGGCGCGCACGCCCGGCGGCGGAACGGGCAGCGCTGCTTGAGCGCTGGTATCAGGCCATGATCGATAACCTCGACGACCTGGCACTGATCATGACCTGCGAACAGGGCAAACCGCTGAATGAAGCCAAGGGCGAAATTCGCTACGGTGCCGGCTTCGTCAAATGGTTCGCCGAAGAAGCCCGACGGGTCTACGGCGAAACCATACCGGCACCCAGCGGCGATCGCCGCTTGCTCACGCTCAAGCAGCCGGTCGGGGTCTGCGCCGCCATCACGCCGTGGAACTTCCCCAATGCGATGATCACCCGCAAGTGCGCGCCGGCTCTGGCCGCCGGGTGTACGATCATTGTCAAACCCTCGGACCTGACGCCGCTGTCGGCCCTGGCGCTGGCCGTACTCGCCGAACGGGTCGGCATTCCGTCCGGCGTGTTCAACGTAGTGACCGGCATGCCCGCCGGCATCGGCGAAGAACTGACCGGCAACCCGACGGTACGCAAAATCTCCTTCACCGGATCCACCGCTGTCGGTCGGCTGCTGATGCGTCAGAGCGCCGAACACATCAAGCGCTTGAGCCTGGAGTTGGGTGGCAACGCACCGTTCATTGTGTTCGACGACGCTGACCTTGAGCAGGCAGTGGCCGGCATCATGCTCAGCAAGTTTCGCAACGCCGGACAAACCTGTGTCTGTGCCAATCGGATTCTGGTGCAGGACGGTATTTACGAACGCTTCGCCCGGCGCCTGGTAGAAGAGGTGGGCAAGCTCAAGGTCGGCAACGGCCTGGACGCCGACGTCAGCATCGGCCCGCTGATCAATGCGGCAGCGGTGAGCAAGGTCGCCCGGCACATCGACGATGCCTTGAGCCTGGGCGCGCGTTTGCTCTGTGGCGGCATCCCCGACGGCGACAGCCAGTTCGTCCAGCCGACGGTGCTCGGTGACGCCCATGCCGGGATGTTGCTGGCCAACGAAGAAACCTTCGGCCCGGTTGCACCGCTGATGCGCTTTACCACGGAGGAAGAGGCACTGACCTTGGCCAATGCCACACCTTATGGCTTGGGCGCCTATTTCTTCACCCAGGACTTGCGCCGTTCATGGCGGTTCGGCGAGGCGCTGGAGTTCGGCATGATCGGTCTCAATACCGGGCTCATTTCCATGGAGGTCGCCCCCTTCGGCGGTATCAAACAATCGGGTCTGGGTCGTGAAGGCAGCAAGTACGGCCTGGATGAATACCTTGAAGTCAAAGCCTTCCACATCGGTGGGTTGTGATCCGGACACCGTTTGAACAGGACATTGAGGAGCCACGATTGATGAGTAAAACATTTAGAATCGCCGCGATTGCCGGCGATGGTATCGGCAAGGAAGTCTTGCCTGAAGGGCTGCGGGTACTGGAGCAGGCCGCGAAGAAGTGGCAACTGGAATTGAGCATCGAGGTGCTCGACTGGGCTCACTGCGATTACTACCTGGAACACGGGCAGATGATGCCCGATGACTGGTTCGAACAACTCAAGGGCTTCGACGCGATTTACTTTGGCGCAGTAGGCTGGCCGGATAAAGTGCCGGATCACATTTCCCTTTGGGGTTCGCTGCTGAAGTTTCGCCGTGACTTCGACCAATACGTGAACATCCGTCCTGTGCGGCTGTTTCCCGGCGTGCCGTGTCCGCTGGCCGGACGCGAAGCGGGGGACATCGATTTCGTGGTGATCCGCGAGAACACCGAAGGCGAGTATTCCTCGGTTGGCGGCAAGATGTTCGAAGGCACCGAGCATGAGTTCGTGCTGCAAGAGTCGGTGTTCACCCGGCGCGGCGTGGACCGGATTCTCAAGTTCGCTTTCGACCTGGCCCAGACCCGGCCGCGCAAGCGCCTGACGGCGGCAACCAAATCCAACGGGATTTCCATCAGCATGCCGTACTGGGACGAGCGCACGGCATTGATGGCTGCAAAGTACCCGGACGTCACTTGGGACAAGCAACACATCGACATTCTGTGCGCGCGGTTTGTGCTGCAGCCGGATCGTTTCGATGTGGTGGTGGCGTCGAATTTGTTCGGCGACATTCTGTCCGACCTGGGGCCGGCCTGCGCCGGTACCATCGGCATCGCGCCTTCGGCCAACCTCGATCCAGAGCGCCGTTTTCCGTCGCTGTTCGAACCGGTCCACGGCTCGGCCCCGGATATCTATGGGCAGAACATCGCCAACCCGGTTGCGATGATCTGGTCCGGTGCGCTGATGCTGGACTTCCTGGGCAATGGCGATGAGCGTTATCGCGCAGCCCACGACGGAATTCTGCAGGCGATCGAGCAGGTCATCGCCCAAGGACCGATCACTCCCGATCTGGGAGGACAGGGCTCGACCCAGGATGTCGGTATGGCGATCGCCGCATTGCTTTGAGCCGAGGCAACAACTGCTCAGCAGGAAGCTTTATCCATTCTTGTGTCTCACCCTTTTAGCCCGTCTCACTGCGGGCTTTTTTTTGTCGCGCGTAAAACCCCCTCTGATAGTCTCTGCTCATTGTGGCCTGCTGGGCGTCTGCGCAGGTGAAACCGTTGCGAACGGCTCTTTCCGGTGTTGCGAAGGATCAGCGAAGAGGAATCAAAGGAATGTGGAGGAAGTTGCGCGAGGGCGTCTTGCCCGGAATGATCTCAACTGGTTAGTTGATGTACCCAGGTACCCAGGTACTCCGATGAGGCGGGTAGCTGGGTTATACCTGGCTCAATGCTTTGGCTTTCTCTTCATGCAACGTCTCGACAAGGTCCTGGCGGAGTTGGAAGGAGATGAAAGCATTGAGCGCAAGGCAATGTCGTTGATGGGGTGGGCGGGCTAGCTGCTTGCAACCACTTGCCGTAGTGCCTCGACGAAGCGGCACAGATCGCTCTTCTGCGTGTAGATGCTCGGCGACACCCGAAGTCCGCTTATGTGCCTGATCTGGCGGAACTTGACATGCACCTTGTGGGTGTTTCGAAGTTCCTGCTCAACCCATCGAGCATCGCATTGATCGATAGAGAACAGGCTTACTGCGCCCAGCTCAACGGTATCAAGTGGCGTGTGGAGCCTGAAACCGGGAATGTCTTTGGCGAGGTCAACCCAGTAGCGGGTCAGCTCCTGTAGACGCGCGTGAATGGCTCGCGTGCCGATTTGCGCATGGAAACGGATAGCCGGAGCAATGCCCGCTTGTATCGCCGAGTTGTAGGTGCCGAGATTCCAGTGGTCGAACTTGTCGATCTGGAGCGGCGGAGGATCGAAAGGCCCCAGCAACGGCCAGGTGCTGTCGATTCGCTCGCGCCTGACAATGAGCATGCCATTGCCGACCGGTGCACCGAGCCATTTGTGGAGGCTGGTGACGAAGTAGTCGCAATCCAGTTCGCGGAAGCTGAGCGGCATCTGCGCAAACGTCTGGGCACCGTCCACCACCGTGATAATCGCTTGCGCCCGGGCTAGCGCACAGATGCGTTTTACCGGTAGGACCCGCCCGGTCCAGTGCAGCATGTGGGTCAGCTGGATCACCCGGGTACGCTGGGTAATTGCCTGCGCATAAGCTTGCACGATGACATTCTCATCGTCCATCAGGTCAAAGTCGACGGTCACCACTTCGATACCTTCGCGCTCCTGACGCTGCAACCATCCGGAAATTACGCTCGGATAGTCCCACAGTGAGACCAGTACCTGGTCACCGGCCTTTAATGGAATGCCGAAGATGGCTGTCGACAAGCCTTCGGATGAGTTGCGGTTCAGGGCAATCTCATCGGGATCGCAATCAGCCATGTCAGCCAACTGTTGTTTGATCGCAGGAAGCTCTGCATCGAGCTTGCTCCACATATTGACGTCCGGGTTCTGGCTGATCAGCCGATAGGCATCGATCACAGCCTGCTCTACTACCAATGGCGGCGGACTCACGGCCGCGTTGTTCAGGTTCAACAGGGGGCGCTGCTCTGGATAAGCTGCGCACACGCGCTCCCAGAATGCTTCCCCAGCGACGGACTTGTCGGACATCAGCTGCATTTCCATTCCCGTTTCTCACCTCTGTTTGAATTGTTGACTGGAGCTTGGGCACTAGGGTTTAGTATTTTTTTACCGGGTCATCGAACGTGCGTGACTGAGCGTCAATGGGCGGGTCCCTGTGCTCCTCAGTGACTGGATTTTCATCGCCCAGGGATTTGCGGAACCCTCTGATCGTGTCCCCGATATCCGCCCCCAGGCCTTTCAGGCGCCTGGTTCCGAACAGCATCACCACGATCAACAGGATGATCAGGAGTTTTCCGGTACTGAAGCCGCCTAATCCCATTGTCTGTACTCCGCAAGGATTGATCGGTTTTGTGTGGGGCCGGCGGAGGAAAATTCATCCGCCGGCGTTAATGCGGATCGAATTATTTGACGACGTAAAACTTGCGCACATACACGCTGCTATTCCAGGCACAGGGGGCACCTCGAGGCACGAACACCGTATCGCCAGTGTTGACCGTCAGATGGGTCCCATCCGCAATCTGGAGGGTGACGCTGCCTTCGAGCAGGTGCATCAGTTCATGCAGCATGTGCGGTCTCGCCCTGCGGGTATAGGGTGTCGAGTCCCAGACGCCGATGCGCAGGTTGGTCGCTTCTTCGACAAACACATTGTGCGAGCGACATTGCGGTGCCGGGCTTAGCAGAATTTCTGCATCCGGTGCTGCCGAGGGAGAGAGCAGGGTTAAGGGGGGGAGAGGTGTTAGTCCGGGATTGCAGGCATCAACGGGCTGTGTATCGGCGCAGAATGCCCAGAAAGAGTCGGGTTGCGCCTCGATCTGTAGCGATGTGCCACGGGCGATCACCGCGCTGTCACCGGGATTCAGTTGGAGCGAGCGATCCTGGCTCTGCAGCGTGACTTGCCCTGCGTGCACCACGATCATTTCGCTGTAGGGATAGTCATCGACGCTGAATTGTCCGCTTGCCAGGACTACGCCTGCGGCGATGTCATCCGGCCCGACATGAGCGATCTGCCTGTCGAAAGGATCGTTAGCGCCCAACGAACCGGGAGTAAATTTTGTTAGAACAGGACTGCCGTCGGCGTGTGCCAACAGCACTGCAGTGGGCTCTAGCATGAAGGTGTTTCTCCAGGAAAATGCAGCGTGTAGCGTTGGATGTAACGGTGGGGTTTGTCAGCCGATGGCCTGAGTCACCAGGGCAAACTGGTGCACTGCGCCGATCGCCTGCGGTGGGGTACCGCGAGCCATTTGTGCGACGGTGTCGACGTGCTTCAGCCCGGCCTCTTCCAGCCAAGGGGCCAGACCGCTGTCGGACGGTATATCCATGCGTACGAAGGCGTCCGGCACTTGGGCCAACAACACCGCGATCAAGTGCTTGGCCTGCTCTGGATTTTCTGCGATGACCGGGCCGATACAGCGACCACGGCCGAATGGGCGCAGCAGGGCGAAAGCGCGCAGTTGACCATCACGCTCGATACCGACCGAGTGTTCGACAATATCGAACAGATCCTTGAGCACGGCGTCTCGGTCCAGGCCGCTGCCGGCGTTGGCCAGTTCAATCTGGACGCTCCGATCGGCTTCGGTCAGCGGGCGGCAGCGCTCACCGGCTGGCAAATCATTTGGTACTGGGGACAGCGCATGCCCCTGATGTTGTTGAATATGCCCAAAGTCAACGAACCCCTGGCTGGCATAAAGCGGGGCACCGGCCAGCGTCGCATTGAGTATGGCGGTGCGCGATCCGCAAGCCTCAAGTGCCAGTTCCATCAGCTTGCGACCTATACCCTGGCCCTGGTACTCATCGCTGACGATCACCAGGCCGATAGTGGCGTAATGTCCCTGCGCACAGGTGAACGCAGTACCGATCAGGCGGCCTTCGTCTTCCACGACAAAACCTTGCGCGATGCGCTGCAACATGGCCCATTCTTCCAGGCGGTGAGGCCACTTCAACTGTACGGACAAGGCGTGGGCCGCCTCCACATCGGCCGAGGTCATGGGGCGATAGGTATAAGCAGGTCGTTGCGAAATGGACATGACAGGTCTCCAGTGACAGGGAGCGTAATCGGTCGGATTTCTCCGCGGAAAGTATTGGTATCTCACCTGCGGCGAAGCCTGACAAGAGGTCCCTATTGATTCGGTAGATTCTTAAAGCGACAGCTCTGTAGGCCACATTTACTGCTCAAATGAGAAGCAGGATCGGCAGCAAATACTGGATCGACTTTCAGGATGCAGGCCAAAGCAAATGCACTTCTGATGGGGAGATTGCTTAAAAAAAAGGCGCCCGGATGGGCGCCTCAAGGCTAAGGGAGCGAGGAGCAGACCTTCAATTAAACCGGCCGGTCCACAGGTAAAACCGGCCAGGGCCAAACGTTACAGAATGCTCAGCGGATACTCGATGATCAGGCGGACCTCGTCGATATCGCTCTCGAACGAGGTTGCGCGGTGTGTAGCCTGGCGCAGACGGAAGGACAGGTCCTTGGTGGCCCCTTCCTGGACCACGTATTTTGCTTCCAGGTCACGCTCCCACTCCTTCTGGTCGTCACCCACCTTGTTGGCATAGGCACCGTTCGGATCGGCCTTGGTGCCATCGATTTGATCACCTTTGACATAGCGGGCCATGAAGCTCAGCCCCGGTATGCCGAACGTAGCCATATTCAGGTCATAACGAGCCTGGATGGAGCGCTCGTTGGGGGCGTTGAAGTCGGAGTACTGAATCGAGTTGGCCAGCCAGATCGAGTCCACGCCTATGTAGTCGAAGTACTCGTCGCCATCGATCTTCTGATAAGCCAGGGTGACCTTATGGGCACCGAACGAATAGGCCGCCTTCGCCGACCAGCTCGTGGTGTCCAGCTTGCCGGCACGCGCATCGCCTTGATCCTCGGTCTTATAGACCGTCAAACCAAAATTCAGCGATTGCTGGTCAGCTAGCGGAATCGTATAAGAGGCACTGCCGAAGTGCTGACGCCAGACATTGACGGCCTCACTGGTGTACGCCATCAGGCTGAGGTTGTTGACTTTATAGGTGCCGCCAATGAAGTCGACACTGTCAGCTTCGGTCCCCCCGTATGTGGTGAACAACCCGTCATCGGAGTTGGTCGAGGCTCGATTGTTGAACGCTGTGAAGTGGCCAGCCTCAAAGGAAAACGCGTCGAGCTCTTTGCTCGACAGTTGGAAGCCGGTAGCTGTTTCCGGCAGCAAGCGGTTGTCGCCGGTGGCGAATACCGGAGCGGTGGGGCGTTGTTCACCGTACTTCAGCACTGTAGAGGAAATGCGCATCTTCACTGCACCGCCGATCTCGCCGTAGCTATCCGGCACTTCAGCTTCGGCGGTGCGGTTGTTGCTGATCGGCAGCAGGCCGTTGCCGGCCCGGCCGCGGCCGGTGTCCAGCTTGACCCCACCGTAGGCGAAGGCATCGGTGCCGAAACCGATGGTGCCCTGGGTGAAACCGGAGGCGAAGTTGAGCATGGCCCCTTGTGCCCATTCCTCCCGATAGCCATTGCGCTCGCTGGCCGGCTTGGAGCCGTTGGTACCTTGGCTATTGCTGCCGCCATTACGGAAGTCGCGATTCATATAGAAATTACGATTGAGCAACCCGAGGCTGCTGTCTTCAATGAAACCATCGGCTTCTTGTTGCTGACCAGCTATTGCCAGTTGCGTGGTGGCGGCAATGACAGTCAAGGAGAGAGAGCTTAGTTTTGCGATGTTCATCGCTTACTCCATTAGTTCTTATTAGTGTTCGTTGCCTGCACGGCAAGCAACGCTCTTACGACGGCTCAGGTAAACCTCTGCGAAGTAAACTCGGGAGAGCCCTGTCGATCAGCGCCTTGCAGTGGACTTGACCAGCAGCCGGGCTCCGCAGCGGAGGCTGTATCGCAGTTACGGCGAGACCTGACAATGGGGTGCAGTCAATTCGGTAGATTGCATAAGTTGCGGCTTGACGGGCCGCAATTACTACTCAAGCGAGGGGGGAGATCAGCAGCAAATGTCGGCTTGTTTTTTTTGGGGGGGGGATGCGCAGAAACAGCAAACGGGATGAACAACAGGTCTGTTTTGTATAACGCCAGATTTGCCTCGCAGAAGTAAAAAAATCTGGCGCCGGTTGGGTTGGTAGTCGTTGGTCAGTAACTTCGCTCGCGGTCAACCTGGCCAAGCATTGCCTCACCACGTTGATGACGGCGGATATTCTCCAGCAACACGCTAAACGCACTTTCCGGTTGGGTCATCGCAGCGATATGCGGTGTCAGCAATATCTGCGGATGGTGCCAGAAGGGATGGTCCGGCGCCGCCGGCTCCTGTTCCAGCACGTCTAGCACCGCCGCGCTGATCTGACCGCTGGCCAGGGCTTCAAGCAGATCCTCTTCTACCAGATGCCCACCCCTGCCCATGTTGATCAAGGCAGCGCCTTTGGGCAGGTACTGGAATAACTGACGGTTGAGAATCCCTTTAGTCTGCTCGGTCAATGGCAGGACACAAAGCACGATGTCGCACTGGCCGAGGAAGGCTGGAAGTTGCTCGGCACCCGCAAAGCAGTCCACCCCGGCAATGTGATGCTCGCTGCGTGCCCAGCCCGACAAGGCAAAGCCAAAAGGCTGCAAGGTGGCCAGAATCTGTTGAGCCTGCGTACCGAGGCCCATAACACCTACCCGACGTTTAGTTGCCGGCTGTAGCAAGTGAGCCTGCCAGCACCGAGCCATTTGTTGCTGACGATAACGGAGCATATCCCGATGCAGGCTGAGCACCGCAAAACTGGCGTACTCGCACATGCCCCGGGTGATGCTTGGGTCGAGTAACCGGACCACCGGCAGGCTCGTGGGCAAGCGGTCAAGGTCAAGCTGATCGACCCCGGCTGACAAGGCGAACAGTACCTGCAAGTTTGGCAACAAGGTGTCGAGATCGTCCGGCGCCTGCCAGGCCGCCAGGTAGCGAATATCCTTCGGATCGCCGATGTCCGGCCAGGCACGCCATTCGATATCCGGAGCGTGCTCAGCGAATAGACGCTTCCATTGTTCGCCGCGCACCGGGTCAGCTTTATAGAGCAGGGCCATGGGTAACTTCTCGCATTAGATAATGAGTATCCAGCATGCCCGAGTGGCAGAGCAGGATATGTCGAAAGAATCTGCTTAAACGCATAACGTTGCCTTGTATGGCGCGCATGTCGGCAGATTCCATGGGGCTGGCTACAGCTGAAGGATTCTGCTGTTTACGGGGGTGAAAACAGTCGATCCGAATTTCTCAGAGGCCAAGTTCGGCTTAGACAATTGCGTCGAAAGCTTAACCTGTGAACCACATCGCAGCCGCTTCCCGGCTGCCAGGCCCACTATGAGAGATGCCAATGAACAGTAAAGTCGAAGAAACCCCGAGTTTGCTCCGTCAACGTGATCAATTCGTGCCACGGGGTTTGGTTACGGCACACCCGCTGGTCATCGACCGGGCCCAGGGTTCCGAGGTATGGGACGTGGATGGGGCGCGTTACCTGGACTTCGTCGGTGGCATCGGCGTGTTGAACATCGGTCACAATCACCCGAAGGTGGTCGCGGCGGTACAAGCCCAATTGCAAAAGGTCAGCCATGCTTGCTTCCAGGTAGTGGCCTACAAACCTTATCTCGACCTGGTCCAGCGTTTGTGCGAGTTGGTCGGTGGTCGTGAAGCCTACAAAGCGGCGCTGTTTACCTCCGGTGCGGAGGCTGTGGAGAACGCGGTGAAGATCGCTCGCGCACATACCAATCGCCCAGCGGTCATCTCCTTTCGTGGCGGTTTCCATGGACGCACGTTGCTCGGCACGACCTTGACCGGCATGAGCCAACCCTACAAGCAGAACTTCGGGCCCTTCGCTCCTGAGGTCTTTCATACCCCGTACCCTAACGCCTATCGCGGTTTTACCAGCGAGATGGCCCTGCAAGCCCTGAATGAATTGCTGGCGACCCAAGTCCCTGTGGACCGAGTGGCAGCGATCATCATTGAACCGGTGCAGGGCGATGGAGGCTTCCTCTCCGCGCCGCCGGAGTTTCTCCAGGCGCTGCGGGCTCTGACCGAACAACATGGCATCGTGCTCATTCTCGATGAAATTCAGACCGGCTTCGGCCGCACCGGCAAATGGTTCGGTTTCCAGCACGCAGGCATCCAGCCGGACCTGGTCACCGTCGCCAAGAGCCTGGCCGGTGGCTTGCCGATCTCGGGCGTGGTGGGTCGTGCGCACATCATGGACGCGCCATTACCCGGCGGTCTCGGCGGTACTTACGGTGGTAATGCCCTGGCTTGCGCCGCAGCGTTGGCAGTGATCGAAACCTACGAACAAGAGCAGTTGCTCGCGCGCGGTGAAGTATTGGGCGAGCGCTTGCGCCAGGGCCTGCTGCGCCTGCAGGCACGTCACCCTCGGATTGGTGACGTACGCGGCACCGGCTTCATGTTGGCGATCGAACTGATCAAAGACGATGAGGCCCGAAGCCCCGATGCCGAGCTCACCCAACAACTTATCGATCAGGCCAGGGTTGGCGGGCTGTTGGTGATCAAGTGCGGCGTGTACCGTAATGTGCTGCGCTTCCTTGCGCCTCTGGTCACCGAAGAGGAACAGATCGACGAAGCGCTGACGATTCTTGAGGCGGCATTGTTACGCGTGTTGAATTAATCTCAGGCTTCGGTTGGCGCAACGTAGCACTGCGCCAACCGGGGCATTTGGAACGCATGGATTGATGAAATGCATCATGGGAGGCAACACACCATGTACCTGACTGATTATCGTGCACTGCTGATCGATTGTGATGAAGTTCTGGTCGATCGGGATTCCGGTATCTGGACGGCCCTGCAACCATTGCTCGAAAATCATCTGGGCGTGCTGGGCAGGGAAGAGGTATTGGCTGCATTTGACGAGGCGGTACGCACGCTCTATCCACGTTTTCCCGAGCTGGGTTTCAGTGGCTTATTGTGCTTCGCCCATCGTCAATTGGCAGAACGCTTCGGGCTCAAGGCCAGTTGGGAGGAGGGCATGAGTTTCGCCCGATCGGTGGGCAACTGGTCGCTGTTCGAGGATGCGCCCGGCGCTATGTTGTATTTGCGCAAATTCTATCGGCTGCTGGTGTGCTGCGATCGTGATGCCGAGGATCGCGAACAGCTCTGTGAGCGTTTGGGAATTACGTCCGAAGACTTGCTTTCCCGAGTCAGCAAGCCACTGGAGGACAGCGTCTGGTTGCAGGACAATAACCTGCAAGCCAAAGATATCCTGCAGATCTCCAGGCCTCCTGCCGAGCCGCCAAAATCGGCTGGTTTGTGCCTGATTTGTCGTGGCCATAGGAACGATACCCAGCAATGTCCTGCGGATTTTTGCATCAATAGCATGGCCGATCTGGTCACTCAGCATCAGCAATCTTTGCGCCGCTGATTTTGCTATAACCTCTGTCTATCTGAACGGCAATCAAGAGGTACACGATGGAAGGTTTAATCAAACTAGACCGAATTGATATCAGTATCCTGGTTGAGCTTCAAAAAGACGGCCGAATGACTAACGTCAGTCTGGCCGATGCGGTGGGTCTATCGTCCAGCCCCTGTTTGCAACGGGTCAAGCGGCTAGAGTCGGCCGGGTATATTTCCGGGTATCGAGCCCATCTCAACCTCGCCAAGATCACCGACTCGGTCACGGTATTCACCGAGATCACGCTCAGCGACCACAAACGGGAAGACTTCGCCAAGTTCGAGTCCAATATCCGTTTGGTCGATGAGGTACTCGAGTGCCACTTGATCAGCGGCGGTTACGATTATCTGGTGCGTTTCATGACCTGCAGTATCCAGCATTATCAGGAAGTGATTGAAGGCCTGCTGGACAAGAACATTGGTATCTCCAAGTACTTCAGTTACATCGTCATCAAATCGCCGGTCCTCAAAGATGGGGTTCCGCTGCGTAGACTATTGCGTCACTGAGGCCCCGGCCATGAGCCGCAATTGATTTTGAACTTGCCCCTGTTTCACAGAGATAAAACGTATCAGCAGAGAATGGGAATTGATATTATTCGTCATCAATTCTCGCCGGGTTCCTGAAGTGCCCGGCATCTTCTTAAGGTCGTCTGTCGATGCGTCGAACTCTCGTTTCTCTGTGTGTGATCCAAGCCATTTCCCAGACCACCTGGGCTGACCAGGCACCGACTGATCCTGCGTCAATAGAGTTACAAGCGATCGACATCAACGGCACATTCGAAGAGCAGGCCCAGGGCCCGGTTCAAGGGTATCGGGCGACTCGTTCGGCCAGTGCGACGCGCACCGACACTCCGATTCATGAAACCCCACAATCGATCAGCGTGGTCACCCGGGATGTCGTGGAAGACCTCGGCGCCACCCGCCTGCAAGACGCTCTCGATTACGCTGGTGGCGTGGGCCGTGCGAATAACTTCGGCGGCCAGGGCCTGACCACTTTCACCGTGCGTGGCTTTACCACCGGTGAGTTCTACCGCAACGGTTTCCCGATCAACCGCGGTTATCCGAACATGCCCGACGCCAATACCATCGAGCGTCTGGAGGTCCTGCGCGGGCCAGCCACCACGCTCTACGGCCGTGGCGACCCGGGCGGCACCTTCAACGTGGTGTCCAAACAACCCCTGACCGAGCGCACCGTCACCCTGGGCAGTCAGCTCAATGATCAGGGCATGCGTCGCGCAACGATGGATGCCTCAGGGCCGCTGGACGATGAAGGGCGACTGGCCTATCGGCTGAACGTGATAGGCGAGGGTGGCGACACCTTCCGTGATCACGTCGAAAACGAGCGTTACGGTGTGGCACCGGTCCTCGGGTGGCAGGTCAACGACACTACCCGTATCACCTTCGAAGGCGATTTCATGCGCAACAACGCGCCGCTCGATCGGGGCGTGACTCGCTATCGCAATCAGATCGGCGTCGCGTCGCGGGATACTTTTTTCGGTGAGAAGGATATCGGCAAGCTGCACAACGACAACAACATGGCGCAACTGCGTTTCGAACATTTCCTGAACGACAACTGGACCTTGGGCGGCGGCACGCAATTTCTCGACGGCAGCCTGCAAGGCAATGCCATTGAAGGCAACGGGGTCGCTGCCGACGGCCGAACGTTGGGACGCAACTTCAATTACCGGAAACTGGAATGGCGTGACCGGGATGTGCAGTTGAACCTGACCGGGCATTTATCCACGGCCGGATTCGACCACACGTTGCTCACGGGCATCGAGTATGAGGATTACGATTACAAGTCGATCATCCGTCGTTCCAGTGGGGCGGTGAGTGCCTACCCTATCGATATTTTTGATCCGGTCTATGGCCAGCCGCGTCCAGCGCTGACCCGCACCACCACCAATGATCAGGAAAACCTCAAGACCTATGCCGCTTTCGTGCAAGATCAGGTAACGCTGACCGAGCGCTTGAAAGTCTTGGCTGGCGTACGTTTCGAACGCTTCGAACATGATTACGACAACAACCTCGTCAACGGTGTGAGCTGGACCAACAGCGACAACGCCGTCACTCCGCGCCTGGGGCTGATCTACGATCTGACCCCGACCGTGGCGATCTATGCCGACACGGCGCGGTCCTTCAAGCCCAACAGCGGTGCCAGTCGAACGGGCGGCGGTTTCAAACCTGAAGAAGGCAAATCCTACGAGGTGGGCGTCAAGTGGCAGGCCCTTGATCGTCAGTTAAGCGTGGATGCCGCGGTGTATCAGATCGAAAAACGCAACGTTCTGACGACAGACCCGGTGGACTCGACCTTCAGCGTTGCGGCGGGTGAAGTTCGTAGCCGTGGCTTTGATCTGAACGTGGCCGGCAACCTCACCCCGCAGTGGCGCATGATCGGTGGCTACGCCTACGTGGATGCCGAAGTCACCCAGGACAACGTGCTGAAGTCAGGCACCCGCCTGGTGAACATTCCGCGCAACAGTTTCAGCCTGTTGAACGTCTACGAGTTTCAGGACGGTGGCCTCAAAGGACTGGGCCTGGGACTGGGCGCCAAGTATGTCGACGAGCGCGCCGGCCAGACCGCGGCCAATGCCTTCTCCATGGATAGCTACGAGGTGTTTGACCTGCTCAGCTTTTACAAAGTCAACGAGCACCTGCGGCTTAACCTCGACCTGAAGAATGTGTTCGACAGCCACTATGATGAAGGCGCCTTTGGCAACGTTTACGCCTATCCGGGCGCGCCGAGAACCGTGCAGATGGGAATTTCATACACCTTGTAGAGAGCGCTTCAGGGCGCACTTTTAGAGCGCCACACGAACAACCTGCATCAGTCGGAGGCGACGTCATGAACGTTCGCCTTCAGCTTCGAGAAAGGGTGGCCAGATCATCCGCTTTTCCAGCGACGTTGGCTCACCACTGTCTGCATTCGCAGCCCTCGGTCAATGACGATCGATTGGGAATGAACTGCGGCGAGGGGGCTTGCCCCCGTTTGAGCGCGTAGCGCTCACAAAATCTTTGGTACACCAAAGATTCCAGGGCTGCTTCGCAGCCCAACGGGGGCAGGCCCTCTCGCCACAGGGCATTACTCAAAACGCCCACCGACTCATTCCTCGATAACAAAGGCTCCTGTCAGTTGGATCCCACTGAGCAGTGGTTGCCCGTTCCTCCAGTTTGAATGTTAAAAAATGTTATTTTAAAAAAATACTTCACATAATCCGTTCATTGGAGGATTATCTGCTCAACCTGTATGACAACCTGATAACAAGACAAAAACAGGATGGCTACGATGTTCGACAAGGTCCCGACTCACGTGCTGAGTGACAGCGTCGCTCAGCAGCTGCTGGACAAGATTGACAGCGGTGTGTTCGCCACCGGCAGCAAACTGCCCAGCGAAGCCATGCTCTCGGAAGCCTTCGGTGTCAGTCGCACCGTGGTCCGCGAAGCCATCTCCCGTCTCAAGAACGAAGGCGTGCTGCAGCCTCAGCAAGGGCGCGGCATCTTCGTTACCGCCAACGCCAATATCCGCCCGCTGCGTATCGATTACGCCGAAGCCAATCTGCCCGGCAGTGTCTTTCATCTGTTGGCGCTGCGACGTGCCATCGAGGCGGAAATCGCCTGCGAGGCGGCGCTCAATCGCAGCGAGGCCGATCTGGTGCAGATTGACGAGGCGCTGGCACGCATCGATGAAGAGGTTGATGAAGGACAGGACGGTGTTCGCGCCGATGTAGCTTTTCATCGCGCCATCGCTCAAGCCACGGGCAATCCCTACTTTCTCAAGACCCTGGAATTCGTCAGTCAGTACCTGGAGGCCGCCACCCGCATCACCCGCACCAACGAGGCGGGCAGGGCGGATTTCTCCCGCCAGGTGCATGAAGAACACCAAGCGATCGTGGCGGCCATTCGGCTGCGCGATCCGCTCGCCGCCGGGCATGCCGCCCGTGCCCATATCTATAACGCGGCCCGCCGCCTGCGCCTTGCCGGCGTGGAATAGGCCGCTGTTTTTCCTCATAAGCCGGTAACTAAGGAGTACCCCATGAATAACAAAAATGTCGGTGTTGTCGGTCTGGGCGCGATGGGCCTGGGCATTGCCCGCTCACTGTTGCGCAGCGGCTTCAATGTGCATGCCTGTGATGTGCGTGCGGCGGTGACGGAACAGTTTGCCGGCGAGGGCGGTGTGGCGTGTGCTTCACCCGCGCACATGGCTGCTGAGTGCGACGTGATCATTACCGTGGTGGTGAACGCCGAGCAGACCGAAACCGTGTTGTTTGGCGAAGGTGGTGCTGTCGCGGCGTTGCGCCCTGGCAGCCTGGTGATCGGTTGCGCCACCGTGGCGCCGACCTATGCCGTGGACCTGGGCCAGCGCCTGACCGCGCAGGGCTTGCTGTATCTGGATGCGCCGATTTCCGGTGGCGCGGCCAAGGCGGCTGCCGGTGAAATGACCATGATGACGTCTGGCCCGGCCGATGCTTATGCCAAGGCCGAAGCAGTCCTTGCAGGCATGGCCGGCAAGGTCTATCGCCTGGGCGATACCCATGGTCTGGGCTCGAAGGTCAAGATCATCAACCAACTGCTCGCCGGGGTGCACATCGCTGCGTCTGCCGAAGCCATGGCGCTGGGTCTGCGAGAAGGTGTCGATGCCGATGCGCTGTACGAAGTGATCACCCACAGCGCCGGCAATTCCTGGATGTTCGAAAACCGTGTGCCGCACATTCTCAAGGCCGATTACACACCGTTGTCCGCGGTGGATATTTTCGTCAAGGACCTGGGCCTGGTGCTGGATACCGCACGGGCCAGCAAATTCCCGCTGCCGTTGTCGGCCACCGCCCACCAGATGTTCATGCAGGCTTCCAGCGCCGGTTTCGGTCGTGAAGACGACTCGGCGGTGATCAAGATTTTCCCCGGCATCGAGTTGCCGACTGCCAAGACTGAGCCGGTTTGAGGAACGCCCAATGAACACCACCACCGCACGCCCATTGCTGGGTTGCATCGCCGACGATTTCACCGGCGCCACGGACCTTGCCAACATGCTGGTACGCGGCGGTATGCGCACCGTGCAAAGCATCGGCATTCCGAGCAGCGAAGTGGCTGCCGGGCTTGATGCCGATGCGATTGTCATCGCACTGAAGTCGCGCACCATCCCCGTCGCCGAAGCGGTTGAACAGTCCCTCGCGGCGCTGGCCTGGCTGCGCGAGCAAGGCTGCGAACAGATCTTTTTCAAATATTGCTCGACGTTTGATTCCACCGCAGCCGGCAACATCGGCCAGGTCAGCGAAGCGCTGCTGGCGGCGTTGGGTAGCGATTTCACCTTGGCGTGCCCGGCGTTTCCGGAAAATGGCCGGACGATCTTTCGCGGCCACCTGTTTGTGCAGGATCAACTGCTCAACGAGTCGGGCATGCAGCATCACCCGCTGACGCCGATGACCGATGCCAACCTGGTTCGGGTGTTGCAATCGCAGACCGGCCTGAACGTCGGCCTGTTGCGCTACGACACCATTGCCCAAGGGGCCGAGCAGGTGCGTGAGCGCATCGCAGAACTGCGGACTCAAGGTGTCGGCATGGCGATTGCCGATGCCTTGTCGGATCGCGATCTGTACACCCTCGGGGCCGCTTGCGCCGATTTGCCGTTGCTGACCGGTGGTTCGGGGCTTGCATTGGGCTTGCCGGAAAACTTCCGTCGCGCCGGCAAACTGCGTGACCTCGATGCCTCGAAACTCCCGGCAGTATCAGGCGGTGAAGTGGTGTTGGCCGGCAGCGCTTCGATCGCTACCAATGGGCAAGTGGCAGCCTGGCTCGAAGCCGGTCGGCCAGCGTTGCGGATTGATCCGTTGGCCCTGGCTGCCGGGGAGCCGGTGGTCGCCCAGGCCCTGGCTTTCGCCAAGGACAATGAACAAACCGTATTGATCTACGCCACCAGTTCACCGGATGAGGTCAAGGCCGTGCAACACCAGTTGGGCGTCGAGCAGGCTGGCAGTCTGGTGGAAAACGCGTTTGGCGAAATTGCCGAGGGCCTGCGCCAGAGCGGCGTACGCCGCTTCGTGATTGCTGGCGGTGAAACCTCGGGCGCTGTGGTTCAGGCGCTGGGTGTGCAATTGCTGCAGATCGGCGCGCAGATCGATCCGGGTGTGCCGGCGACGGTCAGCAGTACTCATGAGCCGCTGGCCCTGGCACTCAAATCGGGCAACTTCGGTAGCCGGGATTTCTTCAGCAAAGCCTTGAAGCAACTGGCCGGGGATGTGCAATGAACGGTGCAGTGAGTAATGAAAATGCCCTGCGCGAAGAAATCTGCCAGGTCGGCCGCAGCCTTTATGAGCGCGGTTACACCGTCGGCAGCGCTGGCAACATCAGCGCGCGTCTGGATGACGGCTGGTTGATCACACCGACCGATGTCTGCCTCGGCCGCCTCGACCCGGCGACCATCGCCAAGGTCAATCTGGCCGGCGAATGGGTCTCTGGTGACAAGCCTTCGAAAACATTGGCGCTGCATCGCCAGGTCTACGATCGCAACCCGGGCGTCGGTGGCGTGGTGCATACCCATTCCACCCATCTGGTGGCGTTGACGCTGGCCGGTGTCTGGCAGCCGGACAACATCCTGCCGCCGCTGACGCCGTATCAGGTGATGAAAGTCGGGCCTGTCCCGTTGATTGGTTACCAGCGGCCCGGCTCGCCGAAGGTGGCCGAACAGGTCGCGCAATGGGCCAACCGCGTTCGCGGCGTGATGCTCGAACGGCTGGGGCCGGTGGTTTGGGAAAGTTCAGTGTCCAGGGCCAGCTACGCCCTGGAAGAACTCGAGGAAACTGCGCGGCTGTGGCTGATGAGCAATCCCAAGCCCGAGCCGCTCGATCAGGCAGCACTGGATGAGCTGCGAGTGACCTTCGGCGCGCACTGGTAGCGCTCTAATTTTTTAACACGATAGACCGATAAAGCAGGCCCTGTTCGGGAGACGCGCAGCGACTTCCCACGCTCCCGGCTTGCCTGAAAAATACAATAACAAGAGGACATCCAGGCATGACTCACCTTCACTGCGACATTTTCAGAACAACCCTTTCGTTCACCCGATGTGGAGGGCTTTTGAAATGAGCCCGTTAATCCTGATGGTTACTGCGGGGCTAGGGATCGCTCTGTTGTTGTTTCTGGTGCTCAAGTACAAGTTCCAGCCATTCGTGGCCTTGATGCTGGTGAGCATTCTGGTGGCGCTGGTGGCCGGGGTGAAGCCGGCCGATCTGGTCGCCACCATCGAAGGCGGCATGGGCAAGACCCTGGGGCATATCGCGATCATCATTGCCCTGGGCGCGATGATCGGGCGGATCATCGAACTCTCCGGCGGTGCCGAGGCGCTGGCCAAGACGCTGATTACCCGATTCGGCAATCGCCGCACGCCACTGGCGCTGACGATTGCCGGGTTCATGGTCGGGGTGCCGGTGTTTTTCGAGGTCGGCGTGATCATCCTGATGCCGCTGGCCTATGGTGTCGCTCGTAGTGCGCGTAAACCGTTGTTGGTGTTCGCGCTACCGATGTGCGCTGCGTTGCTGACCGTACACGCCTTCCTGCCACCACATCCGGGTGCGGTGGCCGCTGCGAGCCAGTTGGGTGCCGACCTCGGCCGCGTGCTGATGTTCGGTCTGCCGATCACTGCGTTCCTTTGCTATGTCGGCTACCGCGTGGCCGGGCGCATGACCCGTCGGGTGTACCCGATGACTGACGATATTCGTGCCGAGGTCTACGGCCCGCATGTCACCAACGAGGACCTGGCTGCCTGGTCCAATGGTAACGACAAGAGCCCTGAACGAGCGGCCGTGGCCGCGTCTCACATGGGCCTGGAAGAAGCCACCAGCAGCATCGTCTCCAAACTGCCGCCGGCACCGCCACCGGGTTTTGGTCTGATCGTCGGCCTGATTGTGTTGCCGATCATTCTGATTCTGCTGGGAACGCTGTCCACCTCGTTGCTGCCTGCCGACTCGGTCCTGCGCGGCATCATGACCGTGCTCGGCGCGCCGCTGGTGGCGCTGCTGATCGATACTTTGCTGTGTGCCTGGTTGCTGGGTTCACGTCGGGGCTGGAGTCGTACTCAGGTGTCTGACGTGATCGGCTCGGCCTTGCCTGGCGTGGCCATGGTGATTCTGATTGCCGGTGCCGGCGGTGTGTTTGGCAAGGTGTTGGTCGATACCGGAATCGGCGCCGTGGTCTCCGACATGCTGCGCACCACCGGTCTGCCGGTACTCGCGCTGGGCTTTCTGCTGACCATGCTGTTGCGTGCGGTTCAGGGGTCGACCACGGTGGCGCTGGTGACCACCGCCGGCATTATCAGCCCGCTGATCGCTACCCTCGATCTCACGGCAAACCACATGGCACTGTTGTGCCTGGCCATGGGCGGTGGCGGGTTGGCCATGTCCCACATCAATGATGCCGGTTACTGGATCTTCACCAAATTGTCCGGGCTGAACGTGGCCGACGGCTTGCGCACCTGGACGGTGTTGACCACCTTGCTCGGCACGTTGGGTTTCGGTATTACCTTGTTGATCTGGCCGTTTGTCTAACCTTCTAACCAAGGAGCTACCATGCCTCGTTTTGCTGCAAACCTCAGCATGCTCTATCCGGAACATGAGTTTCTGGACCGCTTCGCCGCCGCTGCCGCCGATGGTTTCGAAGCCGTGGAATACCTGTTTCCCTACGACTACAGCGCCCAGGAACTCAAACAGCGCTTGAACGATAACGGCCTGGTTCAGGCGCTGTTCAACGCACCGCCCGGCGATTGGGCGGCGGGCGAGCGCGGCACGGTGTCGTTGCCCGGGCGAGAGAGTGAATTTCGTAGCGGCTTCGATCGCGCGCTGGAGTACGCCGCGGTGCTGGGCAACTCACGCATCCATGTGATGGCTGGCTTGCTGCCGTCGGAAACAGATCGCCCACGGCATCACGGCGTGTACCTGGAGAACCTGGCTTACGCCACCGCGCAGGCCGCCAAGGCTGGCATCACGGTGCTGCTGGAACCGATCAATACGCGGGACATGCCGGGCTTTTTCCTCAATCGCCAGGATCAGGCCCAGGCCATCTGCAAGGAAGTGGGCGCCAGTAACCTGAAGGTTCAGTTCGACTGCTACCACTGCCAGATCGTCGAAGGGGACCTGGCCACTAAACTGCGTCGGGATTTCGACGGCATCGGCCATATCCAGATCGCCGGTGTGCCGGATCGACATGAGCCGGACCTGGGCGAAGTCAACTATCCCTACCTGTTCGAGCTGATCGACCAGTTGGGTTATGACGGCTGGGTAGGGTGCGAATACCGGCCGCGTGGTAACACATCGGCCGGCTTGCAATGGCTGCGTGACTGGAAGGCGCGCTAACGCCTTACACGTTGTTATCGCCGGGCAACAGCAGTTCCACACCCTGCTTGCGGATGCTATCGGCCGCGGCAGGGGTCAGCGCGTCGTCGCTGAGGATGATGTCGAACTGCTCGAGCCCGGCGATCCTGTACATGCTGAACGTGCCGTACTTCGAACTGCTGGCCACCAGCACCACTTGCGAGGCCGATTGCATCGCGACCTGCTTGACCTCCACCTTCAGCGCCGAAGGCGTGGTAAGGCCGCGACGCAAATCCCAGGAACTGGTGGAGATGAACGCGATATCGGTGACGATCTGACGCAAGGTGGCCACCGCCAGACCGCCCACGCACGATTGATTGGAGTGATCCAGCTGCCCGCCAGTGTGAATCACCGTGACATGGGGCGCATCGATCAACGCCTGGACAATCCCGAAGTCGTTGGTTACCACAGTCATGCCCGACAGCGCCTTGATATACGGGACGATCTCCAGCGTACTCGTCCCCGCATCCAGATAAATCGTCATATCGGCATGCAGTAACCGTGCGGCGAGCTTGGCCATCGCCTGCTTCTGCGGCAATTCGACCACCGCTTTGAACTGATGGCTGGGCTCGCTATGGAGCTGGCTGGCGATTCGCACGCCACCGGTGACCGAGTAAGCACGGCCTTCCTGTTCCAGCAGCGCGATATCGCGGCGAATGGTCATGTGCGAACAGTCGAACATTTCCATCAACTGATGAACGCTCAGCACCTGATGCTTGCGCAACTGGCGCAGCATCAATTCACGGCGCTGTTCAGGGATCATCGGTGCGCCGCTTTCGGCGGCGATGTCCTTTTGACTAGGCATTCGGGCTCCAGAATGAAGAAAACCGCAGACAAGGAAAGCGGGGGCAAACATAGTAGCGAATCTACGGTGAAGGGACGAGGTGTTGCGGATCACTGTTCCCACGAGGAAACCCGCCGGCGTTAGTTCATGAATTTCTGAACTAACTATTTGCTGCAGCCTATTCAATCATTTGCCGACATGATCTTAGGATCCTCCCCACGGGACTGACGCCATCAGAGCAGCAGCCCGCAGCAACCCTTTCGACTGCCCAGTAACGCCACCAGCCCAATCCGCTAGTGGCCCGACGCAGCCGGGAGGAATGCATGAAGCTAGAGATTTTCCGCACATTGTGGGGCTATACCGCCAGCAAGGCACAGGCCCTGGATGAATTGCTCACCGCCGGCTTCGATGGCATCGAAGCACGCCTGCCACTTCAGGCCGATGAACGTGGTGAGTTCGGCGCTTTCCTGCGCAGTAATCAGGTTCCCTATATCTGCACATTGTTCAGTGCTTACGATGTATTGCCCGACCAGAACGCCACACCCGCCCAACACTTGGCCGACATTGATCGCAAGCTGGGCTGGGCCACGGAGCTGACCCCACGTTTCGTCAATCTGCTGGCAGGTAACGACCGCTGGCCGCAAGCATTGCAGGTCGAGTTCTTCGGCCAGGCGATGGAATTGGCCGCCAGGCATGGGGTGTTCTGCAGTTTCGAGACTCACCGCGCCCGTTCCCTATACAGCCCTTGGGTAACCCTGGAACTGATCCGCCAACTGCCGGGACTGCGTTTCACCAGTGACATCAGTCATTGGGTGGTCTGCTGTGAGCGATTGCTGGACGACCCGGCCGACGATCTTTCGACCTTCGTCGAGCGTGTGCATCACCTTCAGGCCCGGGTCGGCTATGACCAGGGCCCGCAAGTCCCTCATCCCGCCGCCCCGGAATATGCCCGTGAACTGGCGTTTCATCAGCGCCACTGGGAGTCCGTCTGGGCCTCTCAGCTTCAGCGCGGCTATTCGGTCAGCACCCTGACGCCGGAGTTCGGTGCCGACGGTTATCTGCATCACTTGCCCTTCACCAACATGCCGGTGGCCGACCTCTGGACCTTGAACCAGTGGATGGCCCGGACCGAGCGCGAACACTTCGACCGTTTCACCCGTGAAGGAACCCGCCATGAGTAATACCTCATCAACCCAGGCCAACTTCAACAGCATCCCGGTGGTGAACATCGCGGGACTCTTCAGTATCGAGCTGGAGCACCGCCTTGCAGTGGCCGAGCAACTGGGCCGCGCCGCCAGCGATGTGGGCTTTCTGTACATCACCGGGCATGGCATCGATCCGGCGCTGATCGAGGGCCTGCGCCAGGCGGCCAGGGATTATTTTGCACAACCGCTGGAAGCCAAGATGCGCCACTACATCGGCGCCTCGCAAAGCCATAAGGGTTTCGTGCCCGAAGGTGAGGAGGTGTATTCCAAGGGCAAGCCGGATCATAAAGAGGCCTTCGATATCGGCTTCGAAGTGTCAGTGGATGACCCGCTGTTCCTCAACCGTACGCCGCTGCTGGGGCCGAACCACTGGCCCGAAGTGCCGGGCTTCCAGGGCGCGGTACAAAACTACTATCAGGCGGTGTTTGCCCTTGGCCGCCGGCTGTTTGATGGCTTCGCGTTGGCCCTGGGGCTGAAGGAGGGCTATTTCGATGCGCTGGTGACTCGCCCACCCTCCAAGCTGCGGCTGATCCATTACCCCTTCGACGCCGAAGCCGTGGATGCGCCGGGTATTGGCGCGCATACCGACTACGAGTGCTTCACCATCCTGCACGCCGATCAGCCGGGGTTGGAGGTGCTTAACGATCAGGATCAATGGATCGATGCACCGCCAATGCCCGGGGCGTTCGTGGTGAACATCGGCGACATGCTGGAAGTCATGACCGCAGGTGCCTTTGTCGCCACCGCCCACCGGGTGCGCAAGGTCGCTCAGGAGCGCTACAGCTTCCCGCTGTTCTACGCCTGCGACTATCACACGCTGATCAAACCGCTGCCGGCTTTCGCCAAGGATGCCGGGGATTACGAGGCATTGGCGATTGGCGAGCACATGTGGAGCCAAGCGCTGCAGACCTACCAGTACCTGCGCAAACGCGTGGAAAACGGCGAGCTTGAGCTGCCGTCCCGGGCTCGAAAGCCATCGAGCTTCGGCCGCCTGAAAAACACCATCACTCATTCCTAAAAAAACAACCAACGGAGCTTCCCACGATGAAAAGCCACTACGCCCTGAGCAAACTGAGCCTGCTCGCCGCCGGCCTGTTCTGCGCCAACGCCGCCTTCGCCAGCACCGCGACCCCCGGTGTGTTGAAGGTCGGTATGGAAATCACCTACCCGCCGTTCGAGTCCTATGACGCTGACAAGAATGTGGTTGGCTCCGACCCGGAGTTGGCCCACTCCCTGGCCAAGGCGATGAGCGTCAAGGCCAACTTCGTCGATACCAAGTTTCCCAATCTGATCAACGGCCTCAACGCCGGGCATTACGACGCGATCATTTCCGGCATGTACATCACTCCCGAACGCCAGCTCCAGGCCCGTACCATCGCCTATGCCAACACCGGTGCCGCGATCATGGTGCCCAAGGGCAGTGAGTTGACCCCGCAGGTTCCCGAGGACTTGTGCGGCCTGAAGATCGGCCTGGAGCAGGGCACCACCTGGGTCGCCAAATTCACCCAGTTGTCCAGCGACTACTGCGTACCGAACAACAAAGGCGCCATCACCGTCAACGAGTACCCCTCGGCTCCCGAAGTGACGCAGGCGCTGCTCTCGAAGAACATTCAGGCGCAGGTGGAAATCGCCGGTGCCGCGCACATGATCGCCCAGCGCACCAACGGGCGGGTCGTGGTCAGTTCGCAGAAGCTGGTTTATCCGCAGACCTTGGGCATCTACGTGAAGAAAGACGCCGACGCTACCTATCAGGCGCTGGTCAAAGCCCTGGCCGACAGTAAAGCCAGCGGTGAGTACACCGCCATTCTCAAAAAATATGATCTGGAACCGGTCTCCGAGTAATGGCTGAAACCGCGCCCTCGGTCGAGGGCGCGGCTCGTACGAGGTGTCTATGCAATTCGACTGGTCTTACTTTGTTTCGCTGTTTTCCAAGACTGACTTCTGGGCGGCGAGCCTGACCGTCATCGAACTGAGTGCCCTGGCCTGGTTCCTGGGGATGGTGCTGGGCTTCGTTCTGGCATCAGCCAAGTTGTCCAGCTTGCCCTGGCTGCGCATGCCGGCGTCACTCTACATCTGGTTCTTTCGCAGCATTCCGCTGCTGGTGCTGGTGGTCTTCATCTACAACCTGCCGCAGTTGCTACCCGGTGCCGGGCCGATCCTGTCAGTACCGTTCTATTCCGGCCTGTTGGCGCTGGTGGTCACTGAGGCCGCCTACATGGCCGAAATTCATCGTGGCGGACTGATCTCGGTCGCCAAGGGGCAGAAGGAAGCCGGCCGTGCTCTGGGTATCGGCCTGTTCGGCCTGCAACGGTTGATTGTGATTCCCCAGGCGTTTCGTATCTCACTGCCGACCTTGATCAACGAATACATCACCGTGGTCAAACTGACCTCGTTGATCTCGGTGATTTCACTGACCGAGCTGCTGACGGTGGGTCAGCGCCTGTATGCCCAGAACTTCCTGGTGATGGAAACCCTGGCGGCGGTGGGTGTGTATTACGTGCTGATCGTCACTGTGTTCGGCTTCGCCCTGCAGCGTCTGGAGCGCTACCTGGACCTCAACCTGCGGACACCGCAAACCCTCGATAGCGCCTCGGCAAAAGTGCTGCGTGACAGTCTGGCGCCTGTCGCAACGAGCACGTTCAAACCCCCGGCCAAAGGCGCCGCCCCGGCCTTGCAGCTGCAGGGCGTGCACAAACGCTACGGTGATCATCATGTGCTCAAGGGCATCGACCTGAAGGTGCAAAGTGGCCAGGTGATTTCTATCATCGGCCCGTCGGGCTCCGGCAAGACCTCGTTGATTCGTACGATCAATGGCCTGGAGCACATCAATCAAGGCGAAATCCTGTTGTTCGGGGAAAGCTTCATCAATGCCGGGGACAAACCGGATGGCCGTCGGGTTCGTCAGGGCGTACAGCGCATCGGCATGGTGTTCCAGAACTTCAACCTGTTCCCGCACCGGACACTGCTGGACAACATCAGCCTCGCTCCCCGTTATCATGGCATCGGCCGCGCACTGAGCGAACAACGCGCCTGCCAGCTACTCGACAAGGTCGGCCTGTTGGCACACGTCCACAAATATCCGCATCAACTGTCCGGGGGCCAGCAACAGCGCGTGGCTATTGCCCGGGCCATGGCCATGGACCCGGATATCCTGTTGTTCGACGAACCCACCTCGGCGCTGGATCCGGAACTGGTCGGCGAGGTGCTCACGGTCATCGGCAATCTGGCCCGGGAAGGCATGACCCTGCTAATCGTCACCCATGAGATGGACTTTGCCCTGTCGATTTCCGACCGGGTGATCTTCATGGACAACGGCCACATACAGCTGGATGCCTCGCCACAGGCGATCCGCGAGGAGCCTGAGGCTCATCGAGTGCGACGGTTCATGGGGTTGCAGGAGCCAGCGGAGGAGGGATGTCTGTCTTGAATGGGTTTAGCCGCCCCGGCAATACGCAGACTGAGCGGCGCTGGCGGTTCCGTTATTGCGACAAATAGCTCTGTTGTATACGCGCCAAGGTGCCGTCATCGCGAAGCTTTTCAACCGCCTCGCGCAGGTCTTGCACCAGTTGAGCGGAGCAAAGCCTGGAGCAAGCCAGATAGAGCTCCGCGCTGCTCATGACCGGGCTCATGAACAGTTTGCGTTCAGACATCTTCGGCCAGATGTATCGACTCTCGGGAACACCGTTGAACCAGGCATCAATGCGACCTTTCAAGAGCATCTGCGCGGGGTTGTCGCCAATGGTCAGGGGGTAGATCTGCTCGTCGCTGAAGCCTTGTGCACGCAGGATTTCCTCCTGCGCACTACCGAGGCCGACGCCGATCACCCGGTAGGTTTTTTTCGCTTGCGCGAAGCTGCTCACCGGCCGGTCGAGGCTGAAAAAAGCGCGCTCCATGGGCATGATCGATGCGATCCAGGTGAAGTGATCTTCGCGTTCAGGCGTGCGAGACAAGGGGGCTATCAGAAGATCCTGCTTCTCGCTGACGTATTTCTGCGCTCTGGCCCAGGGAAGCCCATGGACATGAGCGACATAGCCGGCGTTGGCAATGGCTGTCAGGACGGCTTCTCCGACCATTCCGTGACCCTTGGCGTCATCGACAAACGTCAGTGGCGGAGCGTCAGGGATATACAGTTCGAGCGGCAAGGGGGCGCCACACGCGTTATAGGCAATCAGCAGCGATCCCGACAGAAAAAATCTGCAAAGTGCTTTTGCGTAGGCATTTAATACCCATGAGCTTGCGCTCATGGTTGATAGTTCAGGCATTGAGCGTAGAAGGGCGCCACAAGTCACCAGTTGATCACAGGGGGGATGAGTCTACCGGTCGTTGTTTATTATTGGATACGGTATCGCCCCGCATTCTACGCAAACTTGAGGTCAGGTCACATTTTCCCCCAGGTGCCGAAGGAGGAAGGCGCTGATCTGGTCCAGTGCCCGGCGGGCTTCTTCGAGTTGATCGCTCATGGTCTGGAAGACATGAATCATTCCCGGCCAGACGTCCAGGTGTACCGCCACTTCGGCGCTGGCCAGGCGGCTGGCGAGCCGGGTTGAATCATCCAGCAGGCATTCCCGGCTGCCCACCTGGATCAGCACTGGCGGTAGACTCCGAAGGTCGCCGTATAGGGGGGAGGCCAGCGGATTCAGTGGCTCGGCGCCCTGTAGATAGGTGTCGGCCATAATGGTCTTGCCAGCAAGCGGGCCGAGCAATGGATCTCGAGCCTTCTGCAAATTCCACGACTCTCCGGTCTGAGCCATGTCCACCCAAGGCGACATCACTACCGCAGCCGCGGGCAGCGGCAAACCCGCGGCCTTGGCAGCCAACATCAGAGCCATGCACAGACCGCCGCCGGCACTGTCGCCGGCCAGCACCAGGTGTTCGGCGTTCACACCGTTTTCGAGGAGTGCACGGTACACATCCAGAGCGTCCTCTACGGCGGCCGGGAAAGGGTGTTCCGGGGCCAGGCGGTAATCGATGCACAGGGTACGAATCCGGCTGCGGGCTGCCAATTGGCTGGTGAGCGGGCGATAGGCCTGGGCACTGCCGAACGAGTACCCTCCGCCATGCAGATACAGCAACACGAAGTCGGGCCGGGCATCTGTGGGAATGGCCCAAAGCCCGCTGACGCTGGCCAGATTGGCGGCCTCAAAGGTCACGCCCTCGGCACAGGAGCCGGCACCAAAGAGTAGTTCGGCCTGTTGACGTTGTTGGTCGACAGTCAGCGAGCCGAGAGGGGGCAGTTGGCTGAGTTGTTCGATGAGGCCGTCGATGTTGTTGTAGGGCATGTGGACTCCGGGGCGCGTGTTATGAGGCAAACAAGTTAACCTTCAATATAGTTAATGTTAATAACTATATTGGCAAGATAATTTCGTTTCATCCCCAGGTCGGCCTGCATCAGGCCGATGCCTGTCGGTACTTCTTCAATCGGTAGGCAAACTGCGCACGACTTAATCCCAGCAGTCGTGCGGCGGCGGCCAGGTTGCCTTCACTCTTTTGCAGCGCTTCGTCGATCAAACGCGACTCCAGACCTTCAATGGAGAAGCCGTGTTCCAGACGAGCCAGGGTTTCCAGCAAGGCTGGACGAGGTTGCGTGCTGGCGGGGCTCGGGTCAGTGGCTGCGAGGCTGCCATTGCCGTCCAGAGAGTACGCCTCCTGCGGCATGGGCTCGTTGCGAAACAGGTGGATCAGATCGATGGCTTGACCGTCTTCGCTGGCGATCAGGCCGCGCTCTACCAGGTTTTGCAATTCCCGCACGTTGCCGGGAAAGTCATAACGCAACAACACTTTGAGCGCGCGCATGGTCAGCCCGGCGGGCTTGCGGGCGTAGGCCTGACAGAAACGGCGCAGGAACGCATTGACCAGCAATGGGATGTCGTCACGACGTTCGCGCAGTGGCGGCAACGTGATGGGGTAAACGTTCAGGCGGTAGAACAGGTCCTCGCGAAAGTCTCCGGCCGCCACGGCTTTGCGCAGGTCGACATTGGTTGCCGCCACCACCCGGACATCGACCTTGATCGGCTGGCTGCCACCGATGCGTTCGATCTCACGCTCTTGCAATGCACGCAGCAGCTTGCCCTGCCCGGGCAGGCTGAGGCTGGCGATTTCATCGAGAAACAGGGTGCCCCCGTGAGCCCGTTCGAAGCGTCCAGGGCGCGAATGAGTCGCGCCGGTATAGGCACCGCGTTCGACGCCGAACAGTTCTGCCTCAATCAGATTGTCCGGGATCGCGGCGCAGTTGAGGGCCACGAACGGCGCTTGATGGCGTGGGCTGAACTGGTGCAACTGACGGGCGAACAATTCCTTGCCGACTCCGGACTCGCCGCTGAACAGCACCGTGGCTGGCGTTGGCGCAACCCGCTGCAAGGCGAGGGTCGCGGCGTTGAAGGCGGCGCTGGCTCCAATGGGTTTTGGCCCGCCGGGCATTTCGCTGTCGTCGTCCTGGGGCGCGGGCGCCGGGGCTGGACGCTGCTTGGGGGCGACGCTGGAAGGCGTGGCGGTGAGATAACTCAGGTCCTGTTCGACATCGCCCCATTGCTCGGCGGTCTTGCCGATCACCCGGCAGCTCTCATGGCCCATGCCCCGGCACTCGGTTTCACGGAAGATCACCAGGCGGCCGAACAGTCCGCTGACATAACCGATGGCATAGCCCAGTTCGGTCCAACACACCGGATCCTGGCCGATCCCGTAGGCGGCGATATGCTCGTCGGCCTCACAGGAGTGGTGCCAGAGGAATTCACCCTCGTAAAAGCCTGAGTCGGCGTCGAATTTGAAGTGCAGGGGTTCGACCTTGGTCATGCCTTCGAGTGTGTGCAGGCGCGTGCCGGCCGAGAAAACCGCCGCGGCATCGGCGTCTGGCCAGCGCTCGCGGATCAATCGCGCATCGCGTGCGCCGGACAAATACCCGGTGCGGGTAAACAGACCGCGGGTCTGCTCCAGTCCCTGGCGCTCGATAATCTCCCGCCGCAGCGCGCCGAAGGATGAACTGTGCAATAGCAGCATGCGCTGGTCGTTGAGCCAGATGCGCCCGTCGACAGGGGAAAAGAACAGGCATTCGGTCAACTCGGCCAGGGTCGGTGAGTTGCCCTCGGTCAGTTGAGTGCTGTCTCCTCGGGGGGAGAAATGTTCCTCCTGCACCGCGAGATGAGGAAGCAGCGAATGGGGATTATTCATTGTTATATGCCCCTGAGCGAGTCCACTGATCGAAATGATCAATTAGCAAAACAGTTATTAAACATAACTTTATCATTTGGACAAGTGGCCGGGTGTCGACCGGGCGCCAAACGCCTTGCCCTATTCATCAGTGCTCCTCTCAAACCTTCAGGCCAGAGCCGTCGCCACTTAAAACGCGTGGCAACAGGGGAAGTCGGCACAGCCCTTGCTCTAGTGCTTTCACGACGCTGCATCGTTCTCGCGAGGCGCGTCAGGCAATTACAAACACAAGAGCCGGGAGACCGAAATGTCGGTAAGTGAACCATCTGATTTTCTGCGGGACGCACTCTGGTGCGAACGCATCTTCAATGGCGACTGGATACGTCCATTGGGCGGTGTCAACAGAGTCATCGAGCCGGCCACCGGCGAGGTACTGACCGTCACCGGTTTAGCCGATGCGGCGGACATCGCGTTTGCCACCCTGACTGCCGCCCGTGTTCAACCGGCCTGGGCGGCATTGGGGCCACGGGAACGCGCGGAGATCTTTCGCAAAGCGGCAGCCCTGGCCCAGCAACACTTTGCCGAACTGGCGCTGTACATCGCCCGGGAAAGCGGCGGCAGCCTGTTCAAGGGTGAACATGAGGTTCGCGAGGCGATCGTCTTGCTGCATCAGGCCGCCGGTCTGCTGTCGCAACCCCATGGTGTGGTTCTCCCAAGTGAAGCGGGGCGTTTGTCCTATGCACGGCGGTTGCCCCATGGCGTGGTCGGGGTGATCTCGCCGTTCAACTTTCCCCTGGTGCTCTCCCTGCGTTCAGTGGCACCGGCGCTGGCGGCTGGTAATGCGGTGGTGCTCAAGCCCGATCCGCAGACCCCGGTCAGTGGCGGTTTCATCATTGCCCGGTTGTTCGAGGCGGCCGGTTTGCCAAAAGGGTTGCTGCAGGTTTTGCCGGGCGCAGCAGTGGCCGGTGAGGCCCTGTGCCGCGACCCGCATGTTCGGATGATCGCGTTCACCGGTTCGACTGCGGCCGGACGCAAGGTTGCGGAGGTGGCTGGCCGTCATTTGAAAAAAGTCGCCCTGGAACTGGGCGGCAAGAACTCGTTGATCGTGCTCGAAGATGCCGATCTTGAGTTGGCGGCGAGCAATGCCGCCTGGGGAGCCTGGCTGCATCAGGGGCAAATCTGCATGGCCACCGGACGCATCCTGGCCCATGAATCGATCGCGGAGGAACTGGTCCGCCGGCTGGCAGAAAAAGCCCGGGCGATCACGGTCGGCAATGCCGCTCGTGGCGAGGCGGTATTGGGGCCTTTGATCAACAAACGACAGTTGCAACGCGTGCATGAAATCGTCACGGAGAGTGTGACTGCCGGGGCAACACTGGAAGCCGGCGGCGAGTTTGAACAGCTGTTCTACCAACCCACGGTGCTTTCCGGCGTGCGCCCGGGCATGCGCGCATTCGACGAGGAAATCTTCGGCCCGGTCGCCACGGTGGTGAGTTTTGCCAGCGACGATGAGGCCATCGATCTGGCCAACCGCACCGAGTATGGCTTGTCCGCAGGGATCATTTCGCCTTCGGTCGGGCACGCGATGGCGATTGGCGAGCAACTCAATTGCGGTCTGCTGCACATCAACGATCAGACGGTGGCCGACGAGTGCATCAACCCGTTCGGTGGGCGCGGCAGCTCAGGAAATGGCGGCAGCGTGGGCGGTCCGGCCGATTGGGACGAATACACCCAATGGCAATGGGTGACGGTCAAGGATAAGGCGCCACGCTACCCGTTCTGACGGACAGGACCAGACCGACGAGGTCGGGCGAGTACACAAAAATAATAAGAGGACTCAACATGAAACTCGACAACAAGATTGTGCTGGTGACCGGGGTCTCCTCGGGTATCGGCGCCGCTACTGCAAGCCTGCTGCGCGCCCACGGCGCCCATGTGATTGGCCTCGATCTGAAGGCCCCGCACATGACCCAGGATGGTTTTGTTCAGGGTGATCTGAGCAGTGCCGAGAACATCG
This sequence comes from Pseudomonas sp. TE12508, assembly GCF_056279485.1. Taxonomy (NCBI): domain Bacteria; kingdom Pseudomonadati; phylum Pseudomonadota; class Gammaproteobacteria; order Pseudomonadales; family Pseudomonadaceae; genus Pseudomonas; species Pseudomonas sp. TE12508. Next base: position 114,865 of record NZ_JBWCCN010000012.1, read on the forward strand.
ACCGGCTGTTGCCGCAGCTACCGGCACGGATCGACAGCCTGTGCAATATCGCCGGGGTGCCGGGCACCGCAAACCCGCAACTGCTGGCCAAGGTCAACTACCTGGGGTTGCGTCACCTGAGTCAGTCATTGTTGCCGCGCATCACCGCTGGCGGCAGCATCGTCAATATCGCCTCGATCCTCGGTGCCGAGTGGCCGTTACGGCTGGAACAGCACAAGGAGCTGGCGCGCATCGAAGGTTTCGCTGCCGCACAAGCCTGGCTGGCCGAGCACCCGGTACCGGATGAGACCTGCTACCAGTATTTCAAGGAAGCCTTGATCGTCTGGAACTACCTGCAGGCCCAGCCCTGGTTTCTCGAACATTCAGTGCGCATGAACAGCGTGGCGCCGGGCCCGGTCTTCACGCCCATCCTCGGCGACTTCGTGAGCATGCTCGGTGAAGCACGAACCCAGGCCGATGCCCATCGCATGAAGCGCCCTGGTTATGCCGATGAGGTGGCGGCGGTGATCGCTTTCCTGTGTGCCGACGAGTCGCGCTGGATCAACGGAGTGAATCTGGCAGTCGATGGCGGATTGGCCTCCACCTACATCTGAAACGCACACCTGTAGACAGCGGCGCAAGCCGCTAACTGAGCGTGTCGGCTGGCGCCATGCGTGCAAAGCCATGCCAAAAATAAAAATAATGAGGAGCGTCCATGGACAACGTTAAACGTTGCTTTCGTTTCAAGCATTGCGCCCTGTTTCTGGCGTTATGCAGTGCAGGCGTGATGATCGAAAGGGCCGAGGCCATGCAAATGGACCTGGGTGATTCGGACTGGAAACTGCGTTGGGACAACACCATCAAGTACAGCCAGGCCTGGCGCCTGCAAGGTCAGGACAGCCGATTGGTCAACGCACCGACCGCCAACGGTCTTTACCCCTCGATCCAGAGTCAGGGCGATAAAAACTTCAGCCGCGGCCTGGTCTCCAACCGCCTGGACCTGTTCTCTGAAATGGACCTCAGCCGGCAAAACTATGGGCTGCGGGTGAGCGGCGCGGCCTGGTACGACGATATCTACAACCAGGACACCGACAGCAGCGAGCAACCGCATTTCCTCAGCGAAACCCGCGAGCTCCACGGTCGCGACGCGGAAATTCTCGACGCCTTCGTGTTCCTGCGCGGTGACCTCGGTGAAGATTCCCAGGGCGTGGTGCGTCTGGGCCGGCACAGCCTGATCTACGGTGAAAGCCTGTTCTACGGTGGCAACGGCATCGCCAATGCCCAGGGGCCGACCGATGTAGTCAAGTTGCTCAGCGTGCCGGGGACCCAGTTCAAGGAAATCCTGCGCCCGGTCAATCAAATCTCCGGGCAGTTGCAGATCAACCCGCAGTTGTCGGTGGGCGCTTACTACCAGTTCGAGTGGGAGCGTTCCAATCTGCCCGGCGCCGGCAGCTACCTGAGCGATGCCGATGCCATCGGTTATGGCAGCGGTTCCCTGCGCGAAGTGTTCGGCAACGACACCGTGAATGGCGGCGATCTGAAACCGCGAAATTCGGGGCAGGGTGGCATGCAGATTCGCTTCAAACCGACCGGGACCGAACTGGAGCTGGGTTTCTACGCCGCGCAGTATCACGACAAAGCCCCGATTGGCTTGTACGCCTACCTCGACGGTGCAGCCGCGGCGGCCACCGGGCTGCCGATCCTGAGTTCCTATCGTCAGGTCTACGCCGAAGATATCAAGACTGCCGGCGTCAGCTTCTCCACTGCCTATGGGCCGTTCAACTTTGCCGGTGAAACCTCCGTGCGCTGGAATGCGCCACTGGTGAGCAACCTGCAAGTGGTGACCCCAGGCATGGAGGCCGATGGCGGCGATGACTCACTGTTCGCCCGAGGCAAAACCGCTCACGCCAACCTGTCGGCGATTTACCTGCTATCGCCTGGTGCTTTTTGGGATGGCGGCTCGGCACTGGCCGAACTGGCGTGGAACCGCACTCTGAGTGTCACCGAGAACGCCGCGGCCCTGGATTCCAACACCACCCGCGATGCCACTGCGTTGCGGGTATTGATGGAGCCTGCGTACTTCCAGGTTGTCGACGGGATCGACCTGACCGTGCCAATCGGCATGGGCGTGGTGCTCGACGGGCGTTCTTCGGCCGTCAACAAGTCGGGCTTCGGCAATACCCATGCTGGCGACTGGAGTGTCGGACTCAAGGCCACGTATCTGCAGCGCTGGGATGTCGGCCTGAACTACGTGAACTTCTTCGGTGCGCCGAAAGCCGGGCTGCGCGAGGACGGCAATTTCAGTTACGGGCAGTCGCTGGCCGACCGTGACTTCGTCTCGCTCTACGTGAAAACCTCATTCTAATAAGGTGGATTCGCCATGCAGAACAACGCTTTCCTGAACACTTGCGTCCTTACCCTGGCCCTGGCTGGCATCAGCCTGGCGCAGGCAGCGGTGTCGCCTGAACAGGCTGCACGTTTGAAGTCTGAACTGACGCCCCTTGGCGGTGAGCGGGCCGGCAACGCCGATGGCAGCATCCCGGCCTGGGATGGCGGCTACACGAAGGTCGCGCCGGGCTACAAACCGGGTGACAAACGTCCCGATCCATTCGCCAGCGAGAAACCGCTGTATTCAATCAAGGCCTCGAACATGGAGCAGTACGCCAGCGGATTGGCCGAAGGCACCAAGCTCCTGCTGAAGAAATACCCGGACTATCGCCTGGACGTATACCCGACCCATCGCTCGGCAGCGGCCCCGCAATGGGTGTATGACAACACCGGCAAGAATGCCACCCGTGCCACGCTGGATGTGGACACCGAGAAAGTCAGCAGCGCCTATGGCGGTATCCCGTTCCCGATCCCGGACAACGGCGCGCAGGTTCTGTGGAACTACCGGTTGTCCTGGCAGGGCGGCGAGACCATCAGCGCACCTTTTGATACCTGGCTGATGACCGCCGGTGGCAAGAAGGTCCAGGCGACCCGAGCCCTGTTCAGCTATCAGTTTCCCTACTACTCGGAAAGCGGCAGCCTGGAAAATTTTGCCGGCAAGTACCAGATTGGCAAGCTGCTGACCGAACTGCCGTCATCCAAGGCCGGCGAAGGCCTGATGACCCATTGGGACATGGACCCGGCCAACCGTGCGGCCTGGCAGTATCTGGTCGGCCAGCGCCGGGTACGCCGAGCGCCGAACATCGCCTACGATACCCCGGACTTCGTCACCTCTGGCGTCGGTCTGTTTGACGAAGCGTTCATGCTGTTCGGGCCTACCGACCGCTACGATCTCAAGCTTGCGGGCAAGAAAGAACTGATCGTTCCCTACAACAATAACCGCGCCGGCCTGGCCAAGAGCGACGACCTGGTCAAACAGAACTTCCTCAATCCTGATCTGGTGCGCTGGGAGAAGCATCGGGTCTGGGTGGTCGAGGCCACGCTCAAATCCGGCAAGCGCCATGTGGTGCCGCATAGGACCTACTACGTCGACGAGGACTCCTGGCAGATCCTGATGGTCGACGGGTATGACGCTCAGGGCAAACTGGGTCGGCAGATGTATTCGCTGACGCTGTTGGCACCGGACCTGCCGGCGCTCACTGCGCAGGTCATGTGGGGCAGCTACAACCTCGATACCGGCGCCTACTTCCTTAACTCTTCGAGCAACGATCTGGCGGTCCAGTACCAGACGATCGCAAAACCTTCGGCTTCCTTTTACACACCGGATGCCATGGCCAACGAAAACATGCGTTGAACCATGGAGCGCCGTGACGAGTGAAAAGCTCGTCGCGGTCGCTGGCGATTTTCCAGGCGGGATAAAGACATGAACGTTGAAAAAATCTTTGCAAGTTTCGGTCTGCGATGGAGTGCCTGCGCGCTGGCGTTGTGTCTGTTGGCGAGCACGTCCATGGTTGCGCAGGCCGCGACGTTTGCTGTTCTACAGCAGCCGGCACTGCCGACCGCCAAGGCCGCGCGCGCGGTATTGCTTGGGTTGGCCCGGGCTGGCGAGCGTCTGGTGGCGGTAGGCGAGCGCGGCATCGTGCTGCTCTCGGATGACTCTGGAATGACTTGGCGCCAGGCCCGTGTGCCGGTCAGCGTCAGCCTGACCGCGGTGCAATTTGTCGATGCCGAGCAGGGCTGGGCGGTCGGTCATCTGGGCGTGGTGTTGCACACCGAGGACGGTGGTGAAACCTGGCACAAGCAACTCGACGGTGAGCGTGCCGCCGCGCTGGCGGTGCAGGCTGCGGAGCGCGATGCCCATCAGCCGGGCGGCGCCAGCAACCTTGCGCAGGCACGGCAGATGCTGGATGACGGGCCGGATAAACCGTTTCTCGACCTGTACTTCAGTGACCGCCTGCATGGCTACATCGTTGGCGCCTACAACCAGATCTATCGCACCGACGACGGCGGGCGAAACTGGCGACCGTGGATGCAGCATGTGGACAATCCGCAGGGCCTGAATCTGTATGGCATTCGCGCTTCGGGTAACGACCTGCTGCTGGTAGGAGAGCGCGGTCTGTTGTTGCGTTCGACCGATGCCGGGCATTCGTTCCAGCCTCTGAAATCACCTTATGAAGGCAGCTTTTTCGGTCTGCTCGGCACCCGCGGCGGAGCGTTGATCGCCTATGGATTGCGCGGCAACGCCTGGTGGTCCGAGGACCGTGGCAGCAGTTGGCGACGCCTCGACACCGGCATCGAATCAACACTGGCGACAGCCATCGAGTTGCGTGACGGCAGCCTGCTGTTGGCCAGTCAGAGCGGTGAACTGTTGTTCAGCCATGACCAGGGTCGCAGCTTCGACAAGCGCCAGAGTCGCAGCGGCGGGACGGTCGCTGCCGTGCAACAGACAGCCGACGGCAGTCTGGCCAGCGTCGGTTTGAGTGGCGTGGCCACTGATCAGGATCCACGGGCCTCCGCCAAACCTTGAAACTTCACGGTGTAGCGCTATCGGGCCATGGCCCGTGCAACAGGAGTCAGACTTGAAAGACGACAAAACCCAAACCGTGATCGGCCGCCTGGAAGACTTCGACCAGGCGTCGGGCAACTTCGCCGAGCGAATGATCTTCAACCATCGGCCGCTGGTGATCCTGCTGTGTCTGCTGGTGACGCTGGTGCTCGGTTGGCAAGCCACGCGCATCGGTATCAACGCCAGTTATGAGAAGACCATCCCTACGGGGCACCCCTATGTCGCCAACTTCCTGGAGAATCGCAGCGAGTTGAGCGGTCTGGGCAACTCGTTGCGGATCGCCGTGGAGGTCAAGCAGGGCAGCATCTTCACCAAGGATTACCTCGACACCCTGGCCAGGCTCAACGACGAGCTTTATCTGCTGCCGGGTGTCGATCGTCCCTATATGAAGTCGTTATGGACCCCGACCACCCGCTGGACCTCCGTGACCGAAGAGGGGCTCGATGGCGGCACCGTGATCCCCGACGATTACGATGGCTCGGCGACCAGCATCGAGCAGGTGCGGACCAACGTCGCCCGTTCCGGTGAGGTCGGCCAATTGGTCGCCGGTAACTTCAAGTCCAGCGTGATCTTCGTGCCGCTGCTGGAAATCAGTCCGCAGACCGGCAAAGCCCTGGACTACGGCGAGTTTTCCCGACAGCTGGAGGCGCTGCGGGACAAGTACCAGACCGATGAACTGCGCATCCACATCACAGGTTTTACCAAGATCGTCGGCGACCTGATCGAGGGGCTGACCCAGGTCTTGTTGTTCTTCGTGATGGCTGTGTTGGTGACCGTGGTTGTGCTTTACGGTTACACCCGTTGCGCACGCAGCACCCTGGTGGTGGTGACCTGTTCGCTGGTGGCCGTGCTCTGGCAGATGGGCCTGCTCGCGCTACTTGGGTACGAGCTGGACCCGTACTCGGCGCTGGTGCCGTTTCTGGTGTTTGCCATCGGCATGAGCCATGGCGCGCAGAAGATGAACGGCATCATGCAGGACGTCGGTCGTGGCACCCACCGGGTAGTGGCCGCGCGTTATACCTTTCGCCGACTGTTTGCCGCCGGGATGACCGCTTTGCTCTGCGATGCGGTGGGCTTCGCCGTATTGCTGCTGATCAACATCCGGGTGATTCAGGACCTGGCGATCACCGCCAGCCTCGGCGTGGCGGTGCTGATTTTCACCAACCTGATTCTGCTGCCGATCCTGCTCAGCTATATCGGTGTCAGCCCGGCAGCGGCGCAACGCAGCCTGAGTTCGGAAACCGCCGAGCTGCAAGCACAGATCAAGCATCCGTTGTGGCGTGTGCTCGATTTGTTCACCCAGCGGCGCTGGGCCATTGGCGCCATGCTGGGCGGCCTGCTGCTGGCAGCATTCGGTTTTGCCGTGAGCCTGAACCTGAAAATCGGCGATCTCGATCCTGGCGCCCCGGAGTTGCGCGCCGACTCGCGCTACAACCGCGACGCGCTGTTCATGACCCAAAACTATGCGGCCAGTTCCGATATTTTCGTGATCATGATCAAGACGCCGGAAGATCAGTGCACGCGCTATGCCAGCCTGTCTGCGGTGGACGCGTTGGCCTGGCAACTGGAACAGTTGCCTGGCGTGGAGTCGACCACTTCAATGGCGGCGATGAGCAAGATCGCCACGGCCGGTTACAACGAAGGTAACTTCAAGTGGTATGAGCTGATCCCCAATGACGGCGCGCTGGGTGCGGTGCAGACCCGTGCACCGCGGGAGCTGTTCAATCAGGGCTGTTCGATGCTGTCGCTGTACGTTTACCTGTCCGATCACAAGGCCGATACCCTGAATCGGGTGGTGGAGGCGAGCGAAGCCTTCATCGCTGCGCATCAGGTGCCAGAGGTCAAATTCATGCTGGCCGCCGGCAGCGCCGGTATCGAAGCCGCGACCAATATCGTGGTGAAAAAATCCATGCACGAGATGCTGTTCTGGGTCTATGGCGCGGTCAGCCTGCTTTGCCTGCTGACCTTCCGTAGCTGGCGTGCAACCCTTTGCGCGATGCTGCCGCTGATGCTCACCTCGATTCTTTGCGAGGCGCTGATGGTGGGTCTGGGAATGGGGGTGAAAGTCGCGACACTGCCGGTCATCGCGCTTGGCGTGGGCATCGGCATCGACTATGCGCTCTATGTATTGAGCGTGATCCTGGCTCGGATGCGTGCCGGTGACACCCTGGCCCAGGCCTATTACCAAGCGCTGTTGTTCACCGGCAAAGTGGTATTGCTGACCGGCATGACACTGGCGGTCGCGGTATCGACCTGGGCCTTCTCGCCGATCAAATTCCAGGCCGACATGGGCATCCTGCTGGCCTTCATGTTCCTGGTGAACATGCTCGGTGCCTTGATCCTGCTGCCGGCACTGGCCTGGCTGCTGCTGCCGCAGAAGGTCTTCGCAAAAAAGCCTGAGGCGAGTTTGCTTGTGGAGTGGGTCAAGGAGGGCTGAAGGGCTGTAGGGCTCGGCACGCCGGACCCTGTGGGAGCGGGCTTGCTCGCGAAGGCGGAGTGTCAGACGACATCAATGTTGCCTGTACCGCCGCCTTCGCGAGCAAGCCCGCTCCCACAGGTCTCGCACATCAGGCCTTGGCCTTTTCCATCGATACAGTTAGTGGGACCGAACGGGCAATCACGCTGATGATGGTCAGCGCTGCAATCACCAACCCGGGGGAGGTCGCCAGCAATACGCCGGTGGTGCCGGCCCCGGCCGCCAGTATCTGCCCTGCGGCCAAGGGCCCGGCCACTGACCCCAGGCGCCCGATGGCCACTGCCGCGCCGACGCCGGTGGCACGCACCGAGGTTGGGTACGACGGCGGTGCCAGGGCGTAAAGCACCAGTTGCGCAGCCATCACAAACAACCCTGCGGCAAACCCGGCGATGCCCATCGGGACAATGCCCACCGACAGGCCGACCCCGGCCAGCGCCGCCAGCAACCCGGCGTAGACAAACAGCACCACCTTGATGCCGTTGCAGCGATCCAGCAGCAGTCCGCCGAGCAGGGAGCCGAGGGCGCCGCCGATATTGAACAGCATTTGCACCAGGCCCGCCTGGGGTTTGCTGAAGCCCTGTTCCAGCAGCAGTGATGGCAGCCAGTTGAGCAACATGTACATCACGGTCAGGGTGAAGAAGTAGCTCAGCCACAACGCCAGGGTGACGCGAGCCCGGCCTTCGCCGAACAGTGCCTGGCCGGTTGAAGCGCGCGCCACATTGACAGTCCCTTGCTGCTGGCGAAAGGCGCTGGACTCGGGCAGCAACAGGATCATCAGCGGCACCACCAGCAACGGTGCGAGACCGCCGATGATGAAGGTCGCCTGCCAATGATCGGTGAACAGCATGGCGACCACCGCCGCCAGTGCTCCACCCAACGGCACGCCGGCATACATGATGCTGATGGCGGTACCACGGCGTTGTTCACCCACGGCTTCGGCGCACAGGGCGATCAGGTTGGGCAGGGCGGCGCCCAGGCCCAGGCCGGTCATGAAGCGCGCCAACAGCAGGCTGGAGAAAGTGCTGACGTAGGCAGTGCTGAGCGAGAACACGCCGAACAGCAGCACGGCGCCGATGAGGATTTTCTTGCGACCGATGCGATCGGCAATCCAGCCGCCGAAGAAGGCGCCCGGTAGCAAGCCAATGATGCCGGCACTGAACACCCAGCCCATCATTTTCGGGTCCAGGGCAAAGGTTTGACGCAGGCCCGCGGCGGCAGTGCCGGCAGCTTGCAGGTCGAAGCCTTCAATCAGTGCAACGATAAAACACAGGGCGATGGTCAGCGTCGTACGACGTGATGGGGTGTCCATGGCGAACCTCATTTATTGTTTTTGTGGGTGTGCTGACGGATGAACGCGAGCCCGCTCGCCTCAAGTGACGATAGGCTGGAATTAAGATTAACAAAGATAACTAAAAAATGAACGGTCAAGGATATTCGCTGGAAAATGTCATTAATTCCATTTAAATCAATGTTATGGCGTATTGGCGAAGATGGATCTGAAAAATAGATAATAATATTAATGTTCGTTTATCGGTCATTATGGATTGACGCCGCCCTCAGCTCTTTCCATTCTCTGGCCTGAGATCCCTGGGGCAACCTTGGCGATCCCGTTCAAAAAACAACAACAATAAGTGGACATCGAACATGCCAACGCTCCCTTGGAACGCCCTTGCGGCGACTTCAGCCTTACCTGTTCGCGCACCTTGCCTGGTCCTGTTGGGCTTGAGTGTGATTGCCACCCCGGCGCTGGCCGAAGGCTTTATTGACGACAGCCACGGCACCTTGACCTTGCGCAATTACTACCTGGATCGGGACTACAAGGATGACGGGGCGAAAACCGCGACCAGGGAATGGGCTCAGGGTTTCATCATGAATGTGGAGTCGGGTTTTACCCCGGGGACTGTCGGCTTCGGCCTGGATGCCCGCGGGCTGATGGGGGTGAAGCTGGACTCGTCGCCGGACCGCAGCGGCACCGAGTTGCTGCCGGTGTCCAGCAGCGACAAGCGCGCGGCGGACGAATATTCGCGCCTGGCCATGACTGCCAAGATGCGCTTTGCCCAGACCACGGTGAAGACCGGTGATGTGTCGATCTTCCTGCCGTTCGCTTTCGCCAGCCCGTCGCGGCTGTTGCCGCAGACTTTTCGCGGCACCACCCTAAGCTCAAAGGACATCGACGGGCTGACCCTCAACACCGGCTACATCGATCGCATCAACAAGCGTGATTCCACGGACTACCAGCCGATGAGCATCGCCTCGCCGAACCGGCGTTTCAACGGCGCGGCCACTTCATCGCACATGGCCTATGTCGGTGGCGATTATCAGGTGAACAAGGACCTCAGTCTGCGTGCCTATCACGCCGAAGTGGCGGACCTGTACCAGCAGAACACCCTGGCCTTGCTGCACAATCTGCAGGTGGGCGAGGGCACGCTGACCACCGATCTGCGCAGTTTCTTCAGCGACGAAGATGGCAGCGCCAAGGCTGGCAAGGTGGACAACCGCAACCTGTCGGCGCTGTTCGGCTATCGCTTCGGCGGTCATCGCCTGAGCCTGGGTTATATGCATGCCAGTGGAGATACAGCGACGCCTTATGTGTCGGGCACCGAGTTGATGGGCATGAGTGAGCTGACCATGAGTTCGGACTTCCTCAATGCCAAGGAGCGGACCTGGCAGGCGATGTACGACTATGACTTTGCCGCCGCCGGGGTGCCCGGGCTGAAGAGCCGGCTGCGTTATGTGCGCGGTGACCATATCGAGCTGACGGCGTTGAATGCCGACGACCGTAAGGAGCGAGAATTCCAGATGGAACTCGGGTATGTCATCCAGAGTGGTCCGCTGAAGAACGTCGGGCTGATGGCGCGCAAGTCGATCTATCGCAATGATTTCCCCGCCGGCGCAGCGTTTCGCGATGAAAACCAGACCCGCTTTCTGGTGCTCTACACCGTACCGATCTGGTAAGTCATTTTACCTGCCATGAAGCCGGCCGTTCCTCAGGAACGCGCCGGCGTTGGCGTTTCAGGCCTGGTAGACCTTTTTCAACAACCTGAGCAGCTCTTCGCGTTCCTGGCTGTCGAGGTTGGACGTTGCATCCAGGTCGCTCTCGGCCGCGATCAGTTTCAGCTCCTTGAGCAAGGCCTCGCCGGTCTTGCTGAGAAAAATCCCATAGGAGCGCTTGTCCGGTTTGCAGCGCACCCGCACCGCCAGTGCCCGGCTTTCCAGTTTGTTCAGCAGTGGCACCACTTGCGGTGGCTCGATGGTCAAAGCCTTGGCCAGATCGGCCTGCATCAGCCCGGGATTCTGGTCGATGATCGCCAGGGCCGAGAACTGCGCCGGTCGCAAGTCATGGGCCGAGAGTCGGCCAATGAGGTTCTGGAACAGTTTCAGCTGCGCCCGGCGCATGGCGTAACCGATCAGATCGTCCAGGGCGGAATCCAGCGGCGCCTGGGTTTCGGCGCTGTCGGCAGGGGCCTCGGGGGCGGCGGCAATCTTGGAAGACTTGGCCATTGCAGGGTGAATCCTCAGGCTGGCGGTTAAGAAGACTATCTAGTTTGCCGAGATTGGCCGGGGATAGCCATGACCTCTTTCAGATCTTGGGGCGTTGCGCTTGTTTTTAGGACAAAAAATATTCGGTTAATTTCATTAATAGTTAATTGACATAACTAATATTGCGGTTTAGTTTTTACCCATCGTCAAGCCAAGAACAAGAGAGCAACGCCATGAGCAATTACGAAGGTCGCTGGACAACGGTCAAAGTGGAAATCGAGGAAGGCATTGCCTGGGTCATCCTCAATCGCCCGGAAAAACGCAACGCCATGAGCCCGACATTGAACCGCGAGATGATCGACGTTCTGGAAACCCTGGAGCAGGATCCGGACGCCGGTGTGCTGGTGCTGACCGGTGCGGGCGAAGCCTGGACCGCCGGCATGGACCTCAAGGAATACTTCCGCGAAGTGGACGCTGGCCCGGAAATCCTTCAGGAAAAAATTCGTCGCGAAGCCTCTCAATGGCAATGGAAACTGCTGCGTATGTATGCCAAGCCAACCATCGCCATGGTTAACGGTTGGTGCTTCGGTGGCGGTTTCAGCCCGTTGGTGGCCTGCGACTTGGCGATCTGCGCCGATGAAGCGACCTTCGGCCTGTCGGAAATCAACTGGGGCATCCCGCCAGGCAACCTGGTGAGCAAGGCCATGGCCGACACCGTGGGCCATCGCCAGTCGCTGTACTACATCATGACCGGCAAAACCTTTGGCGGGCAGAAAGCCGCCGAGATGGGCCTGGTCAACGAGAGCGTACCCCTGGCGCAACTGCGTGAAGTGACGATCGAGCTGGCGCGTAACCTGCTGGAGAAAAACCCGGTGGTGCTGCGGGCGGCCAAGCACGGCTTCAAGCGTTGCCGTGAACTGACCTGGGAGCAGAACGAAGATTACCTCTACGCCAAGCTCGATCAGTCGCGCCTGCTGGACACCGAAGGTGGCCGCGAGCAGGGCATGAAGCAGTTCCTCGACGACAAGAGCATCAAGCCCGGTCTGCAGGCTTACAAACGCTGAAACCCGGTATTGAATCAGGGCGAGCTGGCCGGGCGATCGAGCGTCTGCCAGCTGTTCGCCCCGGCGCCCAGGCGCTACTGTGAGCCCCTCGAACGTATTCCCGATAAAGACAATAAAGAGGAATCACCATGCTGGACGTGCCCCTGCTGATCGGCGGCCAGTCGTGCTCCGCCCGAGACGGACGAACCTTCGAACGGCGTAATCCGGTGACCGGCGAAGTCGTGTCGCGGGTTGCCGCCGCCACTCTGGAAGATGCCGATGCTGCGGTCGCCGCGGCCAAAGCGGCATTCCCCGCCTGGGCGGCCCTGGCCCCCAATGAACGACGCACCCGGTTGCTGCGTGCGGCCGAACAGTTGCAGGCCCGCAGCGCGGAGTTCATCGCGGCGGCCGGCGAGACCGGCGCCATGGCCAACTGGTACGGTTTCAATGTGCACCTGGCGTCGAACATGCTGCGTGAAGCGGCATGCATGACCACCCAGATCACCGGCGAAGTCATTCCCTCCGATGTGCCCGGCAGCTTCGCCATGGCCTTGCGGCAACCCTGCGGCGTGGTGCTGGGCATCGCGCCGTGGAACGCTCCGGTGATCCTCGCCACCCGCGCCATCGCCATGCCGTTGGCCTGCGGCAACACCGTGGTGCTCAAGGCGTCGGAACTGAGCCCTGCGGTGCACCGGCTGATCGGCCAGGTGTTGCAGGACGCAGGCCTCGGTGACGGCGTGGTCAACGTCATCAGCAACGCGCCCCAGGATGCCGCGGCGATTGTCGAGCGGTTGATCGCCAACCCGGCGGTGCGTCGGGTCAACTTCACCGGCTCGACTCATGTCGGGCGCATCGTCGGTGAATTGTCGGCGCGTCATCTCAAACCGGCGTTGCTGGAACTGGGAGGCAAGGCGCCGTTCCTGGTGTTGGAGGATGCCGACCTGGATGCAGCGGTGGAGGCTGCAGCCTTTGGCGCCTTCTTTAATCAGGGGCAGATTTGCATGTCCACCGAGCGCCTGATCGTCGATGCCAAAGTGGCCGATGCCTTTGTCGCCAAACTCGCGGCGAAGATCGCCACCTTGCCCGCCGGCAACCCCAACGCCGAAGGTTCGGTGCTCGGTTCACTGGTGGACAGCAGCGCCGGTGAACGCATCAAATTGTTGATCGACGATGCCCTCGACAAGGGAGCAACTTTGGTCACGGGTGGCCAGCTTGCGGGCAGTATTCTGCAGCCGACCTTGCTCGACGGCGTCACCGATGCCATGCGCCTGTACCGTGAAGAGTCCTTCGGCCCGGTGGCGGTGGTGTTGCGCGGCGAGGGCGATGAAGCACTGCTGCGCCTGGCCAACGATTCCGAGTTCGGTCTGTCGGCGGCGATTTTCAGCCGCGACACTGGCCGTGCTCTGGCCCTGGCTCAGCGGGTCGAGTCGGGCATTTGCCATATCAACGGTCCGACCGTGCACGACGAAGCGCAGATGCCCTTCGGCGGGGTGAAGTCCAGCGGCTATGGCAGTTTTGGCGGCAAGGCGTCCATCGAGCATTTCACCCAGTTACGCTGGGTGACCTTGCAGAACGGCCCGCGGCACTACCCGATCTGAGCATCCGCCGCACCGTCGGGCAAGCGAACGCTTGAGAGCAATCGTTGCCCGTGTGCAGGCAGACATAACAATAAAGAGGCTGCAGCCACTGGCTGCCATGCCCCGGTTGAACGCATTTCTGCGAGCCGGTGGCGTGCCTTGATGGAGAGCAAGCACGTGAGTTCCGAATTCAGATCGACACGCCAGATCGAAGCCAACGCACCGCGCTATCGCCAGGTGTCCATCGGCAATCCTGCGGTCGAGGTCAGCGAAGAGCAGGGCATCCTGCATATGCGCTCCCTGGAACCCTTGGCCAAGTTGCCTGCACGTTTGCTGGATCGCCTGGTGCATTGGGCCCATGTGCGCCCGCAACAGACCTTTATCGCTGCTCGCCAGAACGGCGGCGACTGGCGCCGCGTGAGTTACGCCGAGATGCTGACCAGCGTCCGCGCCATTGCCCAACGCCTGCTCAGTTATGGGCTTTCGGCCGAGCGACCGCTGGCGATCCTCTCGGGCAACGACATCGAGCATTTACAGATTGCCTTGGGCGCGATGTATGCCGGGATTCCTTACTGCCCGGTTTCTCCTGCCTATTCGCTGTTGTCCCAGGATTTCGCCAAGCTGCGGCATGTCTGCAATCTGCTGCAACCGGGCCTGGTGTTCGTCAGCGACGCCGCGGCCTATCAGCGGGCGATCAATGCGGTGCTGCCGGCCGAAACGCCGCTGATCACCGTGCGCGGTCAAATTCCTGGCCGCAATCAGGCGAGCTTTACCAGCCTGCTGGAACAACCCGGCAGTGCCGAGGCCGATTGCGCTTTCGCGGCTACCGGGCCGGACAGCATCGCCAAGTTCCTGTTTACCTCAGGCTCCACCAAGTTGCCCAAGGCAGTGATCACCACCCAGCGCATGCTCTGCGCCAACCAGCAGATGCTGTTGCAGACCTTCCCGGTGTTCGGTGAAGAACCTCCGGTGCTGGTGGATTGGCTGCCGTGGAATCACACCTTCGGCGGCAGCCACAACGTCGGGATCGTGCTGTACAACGGCGGCACTTTTTATCTGGACGACGGCAAGCCGACCGTCCAGGGTTTTGCTGAAACACTGCGCAACCTCAAGGAAATATCGCCCACCGCGTACCTCACCGTGCCCAAAGGCTGGGAAGAACTGGTCAACGCGCTGGAGCAGGACGGCGAGTTGCGTGAATGTTTCTTCTCGCGCATGAAACTGTTCTTTTTCGCCGCCGCCGGTTTGTCCCAACGCGTTTGGGATCGCCTGGACCGGGTTGCCGAACTGCATTGTGGCGAACGCATTCGTATGATGGCCGGGCTCGGCATGACTGAGGCGGCACCGTCCTGCACGTTCACCACCGGGCCATTGTCCATGGCCGGCTACATCGGCCTGCCGGCACCCGGTTGCGAAGTGCGGCTGGTGCCGGTGGACGGCAAGCTGGAGGGGCGTTTTCGCGGGCCGCACATCATGCCGGGTTACTGGCGCGCGCCGCAGCAGACCGCCGAAGTGTTCGACGAGCAGGGTTTCTACTGTTCCGGCGACGCATTGAAACTGGCCGACGCCCGCGATCCACAACTGGGGCTGATGTTCGACGGGCGCATCGCCGAGGACTTCAAACTGAGCTCCGGCGTGTTTGTCAGCGTCGGCCCGTTGCGCAATCGCGCGGTGCTCGAAGGTTCGCCCTATGTTCAGGACCTGGTGGTGGCCGCGCCGGACCGTGAGTGCCTGGGGGCACTGGTCTTTCCCCGTCTTTACGAATGCCGACGTCTGGCCGGTTTGAGTGCGCACGCCAGCGATGCCGAAGTCTTGGCCAGCGCGCCGGTGCGAGAGTGGTTCGGCGATTGGCTGCAACGGCTCAACCGCGACGCCACCGGGAATGCCAGCCGCCTGGAATGGATCGCGCTGCTCGACGAACCCGCCTCCATCGACCGCGGTGAAATCACCGACAAGGGCTCGATCAACCAGCGCGCGGTGTTGCAGTGGCGCGCCGACAAGGTCGAGGCGCTGTATCGCGGCGAAGAACCTTCCATCTTGCGTGCCGGACCTCTGCCATGAGTGGAGTGGGGCAGTATTCGAGCTTTGGCGATGTGGCCATTTTCGAAGCGCTGCGCACGCCTTGGGTCGATCTCGGCGGGGCCTTGGCCCAGGTTTCGCCGATCGACCTGGGGATCAAGGTCGGGCGCGAGGTGCTGGCCCGCGCCGCTATCGATCCATCTTTGGTCGATAGCGTATTGGCCGGCTCCATGGCTCAGGCCAGTTTCGATGCTTACCTGCTGCCTCGGCATATCGGCCTTTATAGTGGCGTGCCGCAAGAGACTCCGGCACTGGGTGTGCAGCGCATCTGCGCCACTGGTTTCGAACTCTTGCGGCAGGCCGCCAGGCAGCTGGATGACGGCGTGCAGTTAGCCCTGTGCGTGGCGGCTGAATCCATGTCGCGCAACCCGATTGCCGCCTACACCCACCGAGGTGGTTTCCGGCTCGGTGCGGGCGTGGAATTCAAGGACTTTCTCTGGGAAGCCCTCTACGACCCGGCCCCGGGTGTAGACATGATTACCACCGCCGACAACCTGGCCCGGCGGCACGGCCTGAGCCGCGAAGAGGTGGATCGTTACGCCCTCGACAGCCATCAACTCGCGCTACAGGCCCAGGCCGATGGCTGGTTTGAACCGGAGCTGGTGGCGCTCGGCAATGAGCGCTTTGAACTGGCTGGCTATCAGCCACGCAGTATCCAGTTGCCACGGGGCGTAGACCGCGTGACTCGCGACAGTCATCCGCGACCCACCGATCTGGACGCCTTGGGCCGGTTGCGGGCGGTGCATGCCGGCGGTGTGCAAACGGCCGGCAACAGTTGCGCGGTGGTCGATGGCGCGGCCGCCGCGCTGGTGGGGCGAGCGTCTGCGGCCCGGCGTCCGGCGTTGGCCCATTTGCTGGCCAGTGCCGCGGTGGGCGTGGCACCGGAATTCATGGGGATAGGGCCTGCGCCAGCCATCCAGCTGCTTCTGCAACGCAGCGGTTTGGCCCTTGGTGACATCGGCTTGCTGGAAATCAATGAGGCCCAGGCCGCTCAGGTATTGGCTGTGGCCCAGGCGCTTGAACTGGACGGTGATCGGCTCAACCGGCGGGGCGGCTCGATTGCTTTGGGGCATCCCTTGGCCGCCACGGGTTTGCGCCTGGTGCTGACCCTGGCCAGGCAATTGCGCGAGGGCAATCTGCGCTATGGCATCGCCGCCGCGTGTGTCGGTGGCGGGCAGGGCATGGCTCTGCTGATCGAAAACCCGGCGTTTCAAGGCTGAAGCAGAACCCCGAGGCCTTTGCTGCAGTCAGCCCAATCCTTGCGTCACCGTCTTGCGTTACTATGCAGACCCACCTTTCTGGAAGTTGCCTGGATGAGTAAGCCCGGTCAAACGGTGCTGGTCGCGTTGCGCAAGATGATCGCCTCGGGCGAGCTGGCGGCTGGCGAGCGCTTGATGGAAATTCCCACAGCAGAGTTGTTTGGTGTCTCGCGGATGCCGGTGCGCATGGCGTTCCGCACGCTGGAGCAGGAAGGCTTGCTGGTGCGCTTTGGCGGGCGCGGGTTTCAGGTGCGTTCGGTCAGCCCCGATGACATTGCCGGTGCAGTTGAAGTGCGGGGTGTGCTCGAAGGCCTGGCGGCGCGACAGACCGCCGAGCGCGGGCTATCGGACGAGGCCCGGGCAACCCTTGAACAGTGCCTGATGCAAGGTGATCAGCTGTTCGACAAGGGGTTTGTGACCATCGAGGACCTGGAGGTCTATCACGACCTCAACATGCGTTTTCACGAGGTGATTGTCGAAGGCAGCCATAATCCGGCGATCGCCGACGCACTGGCGCGCAACGACCACTTGCCCTTCGCTTCGGTAACAGCCCTGGCTGTGGACCGTAACGACATGGTCCGGGAATACCGACGCTTCAACTACGCCCACATGCAACACCATTCGGTGTTCGATGCCTTGGTCAACCGCCAGGGCGCGCGTGCCGAAGCGATCATGCGCGAGCACGCCAACGCCACGCTGCGCTACGCCGAGATCTTCGGCTCGGCGACGGCTGAAGAGCGGATGAAGGTCATTCTCCGCTCGGAATAGGCGCGATTCCTTCAGATATCCAGCACCAGCAGCGGCGTTTTCGAGCGCGAGCAGCAAGGGGTGAATTGGTCGTTGCAGGCCTGTTCATCCTCGGTGAGGAACAGGTCACGGTGTTCCGGCACGCCCTCCAGCACCCGAGTCAGGCAGGTGCCACAGATGCCCTGTTCGCAGGAAATGGCGATCTCGATGCCCTGGTTTTGCAGCACCTGCACCACGCTCTTGTCGGCCGGCACCTCGAAGACCTGGCCGCTGCTGGCGACCTTGATCGAGAAACTGCCGTCGGCGCCAGTGTCGACGGGGGTGGCGGCGAAGTACTCGCGATGCAGGCATTGCTCCTGCCAGCCTTTGGCCTTGGCCGTGTCCAGCACATGCTGCATAAAACCGCCGGGGCCACACACATATAAATGCACATCGTTCTGAGGTGTGGCCAGGACCTTGGCCGCGTCCAGCGCGGTGTCGGGTTCCTGATCGAAATGCAGGAACACCCGGTGGGCAAAAGGCGAGTGTTGCAGGCGTTCGACAAAGGCTGCGCGCTCTCGCGAACGGGCGCAGTAGTGCAGTTCGAAATCCGCGCCGCTGTGGGCCAGGCGCTCGGCCATGCACAGGATCGGGGTAATGCCGATACCGCCGGCGAAGAGCA
Source organism: Pseudomonas sp. TE12508 (assembly GCF_056279485.1). Lineage (NCBI taxonomy): Bacteria > Pseudomonadati > Pseudomonadota > Gammaproteobacteria > Pseudomonadales > Pseudomonadaceae > Pseudomonas > Pseudomonas sp. TE12508. The sequence continues at coordinate 133,120 of NZ_JBWCCN010000012.1, forward strand.
GGCTGCGCCGGGCCTCATGTGCCAATGGAAACAGGTTGCGCGGCTCACTGATAGACAGCCGCGTGCCGGGGTGGATCTGCTCGTGCATGGCCAGTGAACCACCGCGAGAGGTCGGATCCTTGAGCACGCCAATCAGGTAGCGATGGTGTTCTTCGGGGTGGTTGCACAGGGAATATTGCCGGATCAAGCCGCCGGGCAGGTGCACATCGATATGCGCGCCGGCGCTGAAGGTCGGTAGCGGTCGATCATCGACACTGGCCAGCTCGTAGCTGCAGATGTCCTGGGCTTCGTTGTTGCGGGATACCACCAGCACTTCGATCATGCCATTGACTCCTGCGGGGCTCGTTCCTCGGCGATCAGGCGCTCCAGAATACGACGCGACTGCACACCGCCGGCGTCGATATTGAGCTTGAGCAAGTTGCGCTGGGGATGGCTGAGCAGGTTCTGTTGCTGGCGCTCGAGCATCTCCAGGTCCTCGCTGAAAATCTTGCCCTGACCCTCGCGAATGCTCGCGGTCAAGGCTTCATCCTGCGGGTTGAAATTGCGTGCCATGCCCCAGAAGTACCAGATAGAGGTTTCGGTTTGCGGCGTGATGAAGTCGACGACGATGCTCGACGCCTTGAACTGTTGGGGGGCGTGATAACCACCTTTGCCGGCATGGGCTACGCCGACTTCGATCAGCACATGGCTGGGCGGGGTGAAGCGGCAGATCTGCCAGCGGTCCACCGGCACATCGTCGGCCAGATTGTTGCCGCGCAGGGCCATGCGCCAGAAAGGCGGGGCCATGATGTTTTCCATGTGCCGGGCGGTCACCACCTCGTCGCCGTCGACCGTGGTCACCGGCGGTGCTTCGTCGATTTCCTTTTGGCCAATGCTGGACGCGTGAACGTAGGTTTCGTGAGTCAGGTCCATCAGGTTGTCGATCATCAGGCGATAGTCGCACTGGATGTGGAACAGGCCGCCGCCATAGGCCCACTCATCGCTGTCCGCCCATTCCAGATGATGGATCAGCGCCGGGTCGGCCAACGCCTGATCGCCGGGCCAGACCCAGACAAATCCATAACGCTCGACCACGGCGAATGTCTTGTTGCACGGAAAGCCGCGAACCCGTTGCCCGGGCATTTCCACGGTCTTGCCGTCGCAGCCCATCACCAGGCCGTGATAGCCGCATACCAGGTTGCCGTTTTCCACATAGCCCAAAGACAGCGGTGCGCCGCGATGAGGGCAGAAGTCTTCGACAGCCGCCACCTTGCCTTCATGCCCGCGGTAAAAAACCATCTTTTCACCACAGATCTGACGGCCTAGCGGCTTGTCGGCAATTTCATCGGGTGTACAGGCGACGTACCAGGTGTTCTTGGGGTACATGGAGATTCTCCAAGGCTGTTTTTGTTGTTTAGTGGATCCATTAATGTTGATTTATAGGGTGATTGTCAAACTGATTCTGTTTGTTAACGATTTTATGGATCCATTGGCGCAGTTCTAGCCCTCTGCCAAGCCAGCCGGATCCGTAGCGGATCATCCCGGATGTCAGCTTCGAAATCGGTCGATTCTGGTGCCGCGTATCAATGCTCTTTGGCCTTCCTGATCCTGATCAAAATAAACAGCAGGACGCAGAGCGCGAGCGGAGTCATGGCCAGCAGGGCGTCTCTCGCGGAAATGTCCGCACCCATGACGTGCAGTCCCGAGTAGAACAGCTTGAACAGGCTCAACAAATAATAGGTGATGGCGATAATCGACAAGCCTTCGACGGCGCGCTGGATTTTGATTTGAGTATCGGCGCGGGCATTCAGGCTCTTCAGGATTTCCGAGTTCTGCTCTTCCATTTCGACCTGCACACGGGCCTGCAACAAGTCCCCGAGGTTGGCCACGCTTTCGGCCAGTTGCTCCAGGCGTTGTTCGGTGACGGCGCAGTATCTGACCGTGGGTTTGAAGCGCCTTTCGATGAAGATACCCAGTCGCTGGCAATCACCCACATGACTTTCGCGCAGTTCGCCCAGGCGTTCGAAAACCAGCTGTGCATAGGCTTGGGTGGCGCTGAAGCGGTGTCGGGTTTTTGCGTTACTGCTGACCACTTGCGCCGACAGGTTGGCAATATCGGTCAGCAACGCTTTCGCATTTCCGGTATCGGGGCCGGCGTTACGTTCCGAAAGGTTGACCAGGGTCTTGTCGAAGACGTTGAGCTGAGTGCTCAAGGCTTTCGCGGTGATGAGTGAAAGCGAAGCCATCATTCGGTAGGTTTCGATTTCCAGCAGGCGGCGGATCATCCGTCCCAAGCGATAGGCATTCAGGCGTTTGTTCACGAAGAGAAAACGGTTGGTGCCATCCTCGCTCAGGCGAAAATCGCTCCAGACCGTCGCATCGCCACCGCCGATGCAAGAGCCGCTGGGATCCTTGAATCCATAAACGGACAGATCGCCGGAAAAAGACGTATCGGTGCGCACCACAATCTGCACAGCGTTGATCACGTGCTGCATGAAAGGCTCGACCCGGTCCATGAAGGCCCTGGGTGGCGGGCTCCAGCATGGTTCCTGACTGGAGGAGGGCACCACCAGCGTCAGCGTCAGGAACTCTGCGTGCCGTTCCCACTTCAAGGCATGGCCCTCCAACTCGGTGATGCCCTGAGCCGCTTCCGGGTCGACCGGGCCGGGGCAGCAGCGACTCAGCAAAGTGTCGCACTGCCCGTCATTCGCCAGAAACGCCAGATGAAACACATGGGCGGGCTCATCGAAATACAGAGACGGGCGCGCGTGCAACTCGTTGTGCAGGATCAGTCTTTGCGGATGCATGCTGTTTGGGCCATGTTGGAGTTGTTTGTTCTTGGGACTGGATGCCCCATTCTTGAGTCACAAACAAAACCGGCGATCGACCAATGCCAGTCAGCCAACCACGGAACCTGTGGGAGCGGGCAAGCCCGCACATTCGTTCAGTGTCGTTCGGGAGTGTTGCGATCAACGCTGGCTCAATGTGGGAGCGAGCCTGCTCGCGAAGGCGGCGGCACAGTCAACATTGATGTCGCCTGATACACCGCTATCGCGAGCAGGCTCGCTCCCACACTCGTTCAGTGTCGTTCGGGAGTGTTGTGATCAACGCTGGCCCGCTCCCTCAGGTTTAACGCAACGCTGTACAGAACGCCCGAATCGCCTCGCAGGCCTGGCGCAATGAAGCGTCGTCCAGGGCATAGGCAATGCGAATGTAGGGGCCAAGACCAAATGCACTGCCATGCACCACGGCCACATCCGCTTCGTCGAGCAGCGCGTGGGCGACATCTTCGTCGGTGTGCAGCACTCGACCAGCGGGCGAGGTTCGGCCGATCAGCCCTGCACAAGAGGCGAACGCGTAGAACGCGCCCGCCGGGCTCACGCATTCCAGCCCCGGCGTGTCGTTCAGCAGCGCCACCATCAAATCGCGCCGGCCCTGGAAAGCGACACGGCTTTCGCGGATGAAGTCTTTCGGCCCCTCCAGCGCGGCGAGTGCGGCTTGCTGCGAAACCGAGCTCGCGCCCGAGGTCTGCTGGCCCTGCAGTTTTTCCATGGCCTCCAGCAACCAGCGCGGCCCGGTGGCAAAACCGATGCGCCAGCCGGTCATGGCGTAGGCCTTGGAGACACCGTTCATGGTCAGGGTTCGCGGCGCCAGTCGTGGCTCCACCTGGGCCAGGGTGTAGAACGCTTGATCGTCGAAGATCAGGTGTTCATAGATGTCATCGGCCAGAATCAGCACGTGGGGATGATCCAGCAACACAGCCGCCAGGGCTCGAAGTTCCACCTCGCTGTACACCGCACCGGTCGGATTGGACGGTGAGTTGAGAATCAACCAACGGGTCTGCGGGGTGATCGCGGCGGCCAGTGCCGCAGGCGTCAGCTTGAAACCGGTATCGGCGTCGCAGGTGACGATCCGCGCTTCACCGCCGCACAGTTGCACCATCTCCGGGTAACTGACCCAGTACGGAGCCGGCACGATGACTTGGTCGCCCTCGTTGAGGGTGGCGGCCAGGGCGTTGTAGATCACCTGTTTGCCACCGTTGCAAACCAGCGTGTCTTGCCAGCTCACGTTCAGACCATTTTCGCGCCGGAACTTGGCCGCCACCGCTTCTCGCAACGAGCGCACACCGGCCACCTGGGTGTAGCGGGTGTGGCCATGCTCGATGGCGTGAATGGCCGCTTCACGCACATGTTTGGGGGTATCGAAATCGGGCTCGCCGGCACACAGCGAAATGATCTTCGCCCCTTGTGCCCGGCGTTCCGCCACTCGATCCATGATCCGATAAGTCGCCGAGGGCTGTGCGCTGGCCAGGCGCTGGTTGAGGCGCTGAATGTCGATGCTCATGCCCGGGTTCTCCAGTCTGTCAGGTTCATCAGTTCCAGGGTCGAGCGGCCTTCGGTCAGCGCCTGCATCATCTGCGCTTCCTTGTTCGCGCGCGCTTCGCCTTCGGCGAGGGTACGTGCTGCATCGGCCTTGGGGATGATGATCACGCCGTCGTCGTCAGCCACCACCAGGTCGCCCTGTGCCACGAAAGCACCATTGAAATTGAACGGTTGTCCCACTGAGGGGGCGCTGGCCTTGACCGTGCCTTTGACCGAAATGCCACGGGCAAATACCGGGAACTGGCGTTTCTTCAAGGCGGCGATATCGCGTACGCCGCCATCGATTACCAAACCGACCACGCCCGCCGCTTCGGCCGCCACGGTGAGCACCTCGCCCCAGTAACCGGCGATGAAGCCACCCGTGCCCACGACCAGTACGCTGCCACGGGGCACGCGTTCCATCGCCAGATGCAGGGCCAGGTTATCGCCCGGCGAACATTCCAGCGGGTAGGCGGGGGCGGCGATAAAGGCGCCGTCCCAGATCGGGCGGATCGCACTGTCAACCGCGCAGGGCAGATGGGACGCTTCATACAGCGTCGAGGTGCCCAGTACTTTTGCCCGCGCGCGAAAATCCGGGGGGAAGGGGAGCGTGGTCATCAGGCTTTCCTCTGCAGGTTGTGGTAACCCAATGCAGCACGGGCTTCTTTGAGGGTTTTGCCTTGAGCGATCAGGGCGCGAATGTCGGCTTCGACCGATTCGATCTGACGGGCACACGCCGCCACTTCAGCGGCTCGGGCGCGAGGCACGATCACCACGCCGTTGGCATCGGCGACCACGATGTCACGGGAGCAGACCCGTGTCGTGCCGATGGACACCGGCTGGTTGACCGACTGCACTTGCACGCGGTCTTTGCCGGTGCGCATGAAGCGACCTTTGCTGAAGATCGGGTAGCCATCACCCAGCGCCTTGTTCACATCGCGGCACACCCCGTCGATGACCGTGGCGGCGATCTGTCGGATGCCGGCGTACTGGGTCATGATGTCGCCCCAAACGGTGCAGTCGGTACGGCCGCCGTTGTCGATCACCACCACGTCGCCGGGTGCGACGTCTTCGATGAAATCACCCACCGTGCCCGGCGGAACACTGGCCGAGACGTACTGCACGGTGAACGCCGGTCCGACGATGACCTTGGCGTAATTGTCCAGCGGCGCCACGTCGAGGCATTGACCGGGCAGGCCGAGCTTGTCCAGGGCATCGGAGACGCCCGGAGTGTCGAGGCCTTCAAACAAGGCGACCAGGGTTTGATCTTCAAGATTCATCAGACGTGCTCCACGCGGATCGCTTCGAACTGGGTGTCGTGCATCACCTCGGCCACCGAGCGACCGCTGCGCACGGCCTCGACCATGCCGTCCTGACGGCGGGCGATGCGTTCGCCAAGATCGATGACCTTTTCGATATGGGTTTGTGGGACGAATACGGTTCCGCAGGTATCGGCAATGACATAGTCATCCTCGCTGACGTCGACACCGGCCACCTTGATCGTCACCGCGGCATCGATCTGCACCACCCGGTTGCGCGCACTGATCATGGTGACCCCACGGCCATAAACCGGGTAACCAATCGCTTCGCTGCCGTCGATGTCGCGGCTGAAACCGTCGATCACCGTGCCGCGTACGTGCTTGCCGGCCGCCGCGTTGGCGAGGATGTCGCCCCAGCAGGAAATCCCTTCGATACCGCCGGCGATCACCAGCACACGATCGTCGCTGTTGATGTGTTCCACCACCGGGGTAATCAGGTGCACGGTCGGTAGGGTGTCGGATTTGGGCGCCAGCAAGACGGTACTGGCGCGGCCGACGATCTTCGGGCAGTTCCACAGCGGGCGTAGCCCCACGGTGGCGCCCGGCAGGCCGAGGAAGTCGAGCGCATCGGAGACCGTGTTGGTATCCAGCGCCGCCAAGCGATCCAGCAAACTTTTATTGATCATGGGAAAGCCCCAGTGGTGACGGAGGCGCCCAGTGTCGGCGAGGCTATTTGATAGGTATATTACTAATCACAGAAGCATTGCATACGTTAAACCTATGGATTAACCATGATCAATTTCCGCTTGATTCGTCACCTCTGGTTGTTCCTGGCCGTTGCCGAAGAACAGAATTTCGGCCGCGCCGCCAAACGCCTGGGAATGTCCCAGCCACCGTTAAGCGAGCAGATTCAGGTGCTGGAGCAGGCGCTCAAGGTCAAGCTGTTCGACCGCTCGCGGCGGGGAGCGAAACTGACCCCGGTAGGCGCCGCGATCCTGCCGGCGGTGCGCAAGTTCGCCGAGCAACTGGAGCGCCTGGAACTGGCCGTGGAGGAGGCAGTGGCGGGGCAGTCGGGGATGTTGACTGTCGGCGCGATTTCCACGGCGATGTTCGATGTGTTGCCCGGGTTGATCGAGCAGCTGAAGGTCGATTACCCGCACCTCACCGTGTCCGTGCGGGAGATCGACAGCGTCGAAGCCGTGCCTGCGCTGGAAGCCGGGGACATCGACCTGGCCTTCGCCCGTCTGGACGGCGACCTGGGCGCCTCGATCAAGTCGCTGCCACTGACCGAGGATCGCCTGGTCGTGGCTTTGCCCAGCGATCACCCATTGGCTTCGCGCAAGCGCATCAGCCTGTCGAGCCTGGCCACCGAGCCCCTGGTGATGTTTTCCCGAAAGGTCAGCCCGGTGTACTTCGACAATCTGATCGCAACCTGCCGTGCCAGCGGTTTTTCCCCGCGCGTGCTGCATGAAGTGCGCTCCGTCGCGTCGCAAATCGCTTTCGTCAGTTGTGGACAAGGCATCGCCCTGGTGCCGGCGTCGCTGAAAAAACTGGCCCCCGATAATGTGGTGTTGCGACCGCTGAGCCAGCCGCTCAATGTGGTGACGACAGCGGTGGCCTGGAACGCCGATCGGCCCAATCCGCTGGTGGAGGAGGTGGTCGCCCGGCTCCGAAAGAACGTTTGATAGGTTTGACCTATCACGGTATTCCTGAATGAGGAATTTACAGAAGGCCCGATCCCCGCGAAATTGACGGCCTGCTGTGGCGAGGGAGCTTGCTCCCGCTTGAGTGCGCAGCACTCACAAAAAACAGGCAATGTTTGTCAGATTTCCGGGGCCGCTACGCAGCCCGGCGCGAGCAAGCTCGCTCGCCACAGTGAACAGCATTTGCAGCCCGGCGGTCACCTTTTCGCTCAAGGAATCCATCACGTGTCCAAACCTGAAACCTTCACTCAAGCGCACATTCCTCTGACGGTGGAGGGCGTCCGGCTGAACATCGCCACCCTTCACCGCGACGGTGTCCTGGCGCCGATTGTGTTCCTGCATGGGTTTGGCTCGACCAAGGAAGACTACGCCGACATCGTGCAGCAGGCCGCCTTCGCCGGTCATCCTTTCGTCGCGTATGACGCACCGGGTTGCGGGGAAAGCCAGTGCGGCGACCTTTCGCGGATTTCCATCCCTTTTCTGCTGAAGACCGCCTTGCAGATGCTGGAGCATTTCGGTATCGAACGCTTTCATCTGGTCGGCCATTCCATGGGCGGACTGACCGCACTGATGCTGGCTCATCAATGCCCGGATCGGGTGCTCAGCTTCGTCGACATCGAGGGCAACATCGCCCCGGAGGATTGTTTCCTCAGCCGGCAGATCGTCGATTACCCGGCGGACGATCCCGAGGTGTTTTTCGCCGCCTTCATCGAACGCGCCCGACACGCCCCGGCTTATGCCAGCGCGCTTTATTCCGCAAGCTTGCGGCACAAGGTTCGTGCCGGAGCGGTACGCGGGATCTTCGAGTCGATGGTCGATCTTTCCGACAACGCCGACTTGATGGGCAAGTTCCTCGGCCTGCCATGCCCGCGCATGTTCATGTACGGCGAGCAGAACGCTTCATTGTCCTATCTGCCGCATATCCAGGCCCAAGGCGTGCGGCTGGCGTCGATTGCGCAGTGCGGGCATTTCCCCATGTATTCCAATCCGATCGCGATGTGGCAGCAGATTGCCGATTTTCAGGCGAACGGCCATCGCGGATGAGTCTGGCATGAGATGCACAGCAGCGTTGTGAACTATTCTTCTCAAGTGGCCCTTTCAATGCCTCATTCAAGGGAGTTGATATAAATCAACGCTTAAGAGGCTTTAAGGGACGAATCTGGGCCTGATGCTGGATTCTCGAGCCGGCGTCGAGAATCAACCTGTCTGGAGTCTGCCCATGAGCCAGTATCAACGGTTATTACTGATCATCAACCCGCTGCTGCGCCATTCTCCTGCGATAAACCATGGCGCTGCCCTGGCCAAGGCCAGCGGGGCGAGTTTGCACATTGCCGGCCTGATCCCCTCGTTGGATATTCTGTCGCTGCTCGAAGAAGGCGACCGCAAAATGGCTCGGGCGACCTACCTGCAGGAGCACCGCGACTGGCTCGATGAACAAGCGGAAAAGATGCGAGGCCGGGGGATCGAGGTGACAACCGAAGTCGCATGGGCCGACAACATGCGTCAGGACATTCTTGACCACGTCACGCAAATGCAACCCGATCTGTTGATCAAGCAAGTGCAGCATGAACCCGTGCTCAAGCGCGCGTTCTTCACGCCGCTGGATTGGCGTTTGTTGCGCCATTGTCCGGTCCCGGTTTATCTGGTGGGGAGTGAATGCCATGCCTTGCCGCAGAAGGTGGTAGCCGCGGTTGACGTGTCAGACACCGAGCCTTCGAACAGTGAACTCAATGACCGGATCATCTTGCAGGCGTCGGGTCTTGCGCTGCAGTGCAATGCCGAGTTGCATATGCTGTATGCCTGTGACATTTCGGCAGCTTTTCTGGCGGATCTGGGCGGCGATCTGACGCTCTCGGAGCTGACCAAGGAGTTGCGCAACGACCTGGAAAAAGCTTTTCTCAAGCTGGCCGCTCGGTTCGGTGTCCCCCCTGAGTGTCGACATTTCATCATGGGGCAACCTGTCTCGGTACTGAGCGAATTCACCCACGTGCATCAAGTGGATGTGATCGTGATGGGCAGGGCTCAATACCGTGGCCTGGAGCGGCTGCTTGGCAGCACGACGGAACATATCCTGTACCAGGTGCCTTGCAGCATTCTGGCGGTCTAGGGGCGGGCGCCCCAATCGGAATGATGGCCGCCGTCAAACGAACGCCCGTTTTTGGGGATCCCGCCCCAGGGAGGTTTTCAAATGACTAGTCCTTCATTGCAAACCATCTTGCATGACCGGGTTGATGCCGGCCGAGGCCTGGTGGAGCCGTTGCTCAAATACGCTAAAAGAGCCGATGTCATCGTTCTCGCCTTACCCCGTGGCGGCGTTCCGGTGGCCTATGAAGTCGCCACGGCCCTGGAGGTTCGTCTGGAGCTGATGCTGGTGCGCAAGTTGGGAGTACCGACGCACCAGGAGTTCGCCATGGGCGCAATTGCCAGTGGCGGCATACAAATCGTCAACGAGGATGCGCTGCGGGCTAACGGTATTGATCAACGCACGCTCGATGCCGTGGTTGCAAAGGAAACGCAGGAGTTGTTGCGTCGCGAACAGCTATACCGGGCATCACGTGCACCTGTGGCGCTCAAGGATCAGGTGGTGATTCTGATTGATGATGGCCTGGCGACAGGTGCCACGATGATGGCCGCGATACAGGCCGTGCGCCTGCAAGCGCCATCGCGCATCGTCGTTGCCGTGCCGGTGGCACCGGCTGAGACGGCAGAGGCGCTGCGTGATGAAGTGGACGAACTGATTTGCCCGCTCATCCCCGACTGGATGATCTCGATCGGGCATTGGTACACGGATTTTTCGCAGACATCTGACGAAGAGGTCATCGATCTTCTGCACCGGGCCTGGCAACGAGAGTCCGGTTCGGGCGACTCATTTCAGAACGGTTCCGGTATTTGAGCCGTTGCCTGGCGTGGAGCAAACCATGTCAGGCTTTCAAGTGATCCTGACGTTCACGAATTGCCACGGATCGGATTCATCGGTCTGCTCGGGCATCAGTGAGTGACGTCCGGTAAGCGGCGTCCAGTCGGAATAAATGCCTTCTACCTTGCCCAGGTAAGGCATGCATATCTGCAGAATCTCCCTGAAGGGCAATTCATCCGGTTCGACAATACCGCGTTGCGGATTGCGAATAGCCCAGATCACACCAGCCAGCACACCCGCCGTCACTTGCAGGCTGGTGGCGCTGTTATGGGGGCAGAGTGTCCGGGCTTGCTGGATCGATAAGCGCGAGCCATACCAATAGCTGTTGCTGGCATGCCCCATCAGCAGCACGCCGAGTTCGTCGCTGCCGCCGGTGATTTCGTCATCGAGCAGGCGCTGGCCGCTCTGGGGTTTCCAGTTGCGCTCGGCGAGTTCATGCACCGAGAGCAAGGCATCGTCACAGGGCCGATAAGCGTAGTGGACCGTCGGCCGGTAAGTCGGCTGCCTTCCCTGGCCAAGGGTCAGGTAGTCGGCAATCGACAGGGCTTCGTTGTGGGTCACGAGCAGCCCATGGGTTGGCCCCGTCGAGGGCGTCCAGGTTCGAACCTGCGTCGAAGCACCAGGACGTTGCAGATAGATCCCGGCCTGGCACCCGAAGGCGTGGTAATAGCCATCCTCGGGAAGCGCTTTCTCATGGCTGCCCCAACCCAACTCCGCCGGTTGGCTGCCTTCACTGATGAAACCGTCCACGGACCAGGTGTTGACGAACTCATCGGCAATTTTGTGTTGCGATGAATACTGCGAATCGCGTTCGGCAATGTGGATGCAGCGGATATTCAGTCGGCTGGCCAGTTGCGCCCATTCTTCGCGAGTAGCGGGCAGGGGCGTTGTGTCACCCAAATCCTCAGCGAGGTTAACCAGTGCCTGTTTGACCAGGTGGGACGCCAGCCCCGGATTGGCACCGTGGGTCAACATGGCGGTGGACAGACCCTGCGCACTTTCGCCCCGAAGCCGAAGTGCCGCTTCCCTCAATGCATAGTTGGATCTTTCGGACAGGGATTTGTCGGGGTCGGTATAACCGCCTTCCCACGGCTCGATACAGGTGTCCAGATACAACACGCCTTTACGCTGGGCGAACTGAATCAGGGACAGGCTCGAAACCCCCACCGAGAGGTTGAGCAGAAAATCGCCGGCGCTCAACAGAGGGTCCAGCACCGCTTCGTAATTGTTCTGATCCAGTTGCTCGGCTTGGTGGGCGACGCCAAATTCCTGTGCGAGTAAACGTCCATCTTCATCGGGACTGAGGATCAACAGTCGCTGCGGTTCAAGTTCAAGATGGCGCAACAGCAGCGGGAGTACGCCTTTTCCGATACAGCCAGAGCCGATCATCACCAACCTGGCATCAAAGGGCTGAATGACATGCTCAAGATCTGACATCGATAGCCTCCACCGGCTGACCGCGCGCTCGCCGCAAATGACCTGTCGATAACCACGACGCTCTCAAACTAGAGACTGCAAGGCTCAGTTAAAGCTCAAAAAAGTTTCGGACACCGTCAAGGAGATTCTGCTATGCCGATCGAGACCAAAAAAACAGATGAGAATGAGGCGAACTGCTGGCCCACCGATTTCTGTTTCGTTGTCAAACTTGCTTTCTTTTCAGAAGGTTAGGCATTGGCGATATGCGGACTTTGGTATGGATGGCTGTGACGTTTGCCCTGATGCTCTCGCTTGAGGCTCAGGCAAAGGACCTGAGCAAGAACAGTCGTTTCGTCTGCAGCTGGGGCTCGGACATAGCCGCAGACGCGCAAGCGGCGAAGCTTTCCGGTTTCACGCTTTACGGGGCACGCAAGAAACTGCAAACGCGAAAATTCCCCCGGCCGTGGATGCGCATGACGGCCATGGGGATTACCGAACAAACCTATAACAGTCTCTCGCGCCTCAAGCCTGCTGCTATCAAGCAAACGTATTACGAGCAATGCATCCGGCATGAGTTGGCCCGACGCTAAAAGTTGATCGTGGCGCTCAGCCGGGCGGTCAGTGGGGCGCCCTGGAACAGGTAGCCATCGCCCATGTATTCACCGGCGTCGCGCCAGTAGCGTTTGTCGAACAGGTTGTCCACGGTCAGGCGGAACACGGTGCCGTAACCGTCGATGCGAGTGCTGTAGCGGCTGCCGATGTTGAAGATGGCATAGGCACCGGTCTGCACTTCACCCTGGCGGTTGGCGTACTTGCTGGCGCTGTACTGCACTCCGCCGAGCAGCGCCAGGCCATCGAACCAGGGCAGGGCATAGTCGCCATAGAGGTTGGCGCGCAGGGTCGGAACGTTGATCGCCTGGTGACCTTCATAAGCTGGCGTGCCGCTGTCGGTGACCCGCGCGCGAATCGCCGCGACACTGGCGGCGATCTGCAGGCGCTGGCTGGCCCAGCCATTGGCCGAGAGCTCCAGCCCGGTGTTTTTCTGTTCGCCCTGTTGGGTGAACGTGAACGTACCGTCATCATTCGGTCGCGAGTACTGGTCGGCCTGGCGAATCTGGAACAGCGCCGCGGCCAGACTGATGCGCTGCCAGTCGTATTTGATCCCTGCCTCGATTTGCCGCGATACGGTGGGCGCAAGAATTTCATAGGCATTGGTGGTAAACCACGCTGCTTCGCCACCCAGGGACAGGCCCTTGCTATAGCGGGTGTACAGCGACAGGTTTTGCACCGGCTTGTAGATCAGCGCGGCCTGGGGCAGGAACTCATAGCGTTGGGTGTGCCGGGTGGTGTCGCCCTGGCTGTCGAAGGTCTCTTCATCCAGGCGCACTTCGCGCCCGCCAAGCACCGCCTGCCATTGCTCGTTGAAACTGATCCGGTCATTGAAGAACAGCCCGTACTGACGGCTGTCCAGGCGTCGGTAGGAATCGTTGAGCGGGCCATCGTAAGGGGCAAAATCAGCCGGTTCGCTGTTGATGTTGGCGCTGCCGATCATCTGATTGATGGCATCGCGTTTGTCCACCACGCGGCGGAACGCGCTAGTCCCGACGCTGAGTTCGTGGCCCAGGCCACCGGTTTCGAAGTGGCCGCTGAGGGCCGCCTGCACTTCATCGTTGCGGCGGGTATCGTCGGGGCTGCGGAAATCGTAAATGTCGTAGTTGCCCTCGGGGCTGAAATAGTTCGGCACCGCCGCGCCGGCGCAACTGGCGGAGCCGTAGCAGCCCCAGGCGAACGAGCTGTAGTCATCGATCACCACCCGGCTGCGCGAGGCGCTGAGGTTGCCTTTCCACTGGTCGCTGAAGCGGTATTCGAAATTACCGTTGAGGTTCAGCGCATCGGTGGTGACCGGTTTCGAACCGCTCTGGTGGGCCAACAGTTTCTTTGGCGAGGCGTGGTGCGGCAGGCTGGAACCGCCGAGCAATTGATAACCCGGTGCTGAGCGCTGCTCTTTGGTCTGGTACTCGGCGTCCAGTTGCAGTAGCGCATTGGGGCTGATGTTCCAGTCGAAGGCCAGCGAGGCGAAATCGCGCTGGCCATTGGTGTGTTCGACGTAGGAATGCAGGTCTTCGTGGGCCAGGTTGGCGCGCAGGCCGAACTGCTGCTCGCTGCCGAACCACCCACCGATGTCGGTCGCCAGGTAACCACTGCCGCGATCGTCGGTGGAGACGGTGACCGAACGCACGTCGCCAGGCCGCTTGGTCACGTAGTTGACCAATCCGCCGGGCTCGCTGACACCGCTTTGCAAACCGGAAAGGCCCTTGAGCAACTCCACCTGCTGTTTGTTCTCCAGCCCGACATTCTGCTCGCCAGTGATGGTGCGGCCGTTGATCTTGTAGCTGCTGGCGGAGTTGAGGGAGAAGCCACGCACGACGAAGTTTTCGTAGTAGCCGACCGGCGCGTAGCTTTCACCCACCGAGGCGTCGTTGCGCAGTACTTCGCTGAGCAGGCGGGCCTGCTGATCCTTGATCATCGCCTCGTTGACCACCGAAATCGAGGCCGGCGTATCGAGCAATGGCGCCGCCTCGAAACCACCGACCGAAGCGCTGTCGGCCTGATAACCGGAGGTGTCTTCGCCGGTGACGGTCACCGCTGGCAGTTCGGTTGCGGTGGCCCAGGCCGAAGGCACGGCGCTGGACAGCAGCAGGCCCAAGCCCAGGTTCAGAGGATTGAGCGCGAACCGCGGGGCGGCCACTCCCTGGCGGGAGGTCCGGTAAAGCCTATTCATGAAAAATCCTCGACGACTGCGGGCCCGGGTTTGGCGAGTCTTGGCCTGTGGCTCACGCTTGAAAGCGGGGCATCATACAAGAGGAGCGATCATGAAATGAAAGTGTCATTGCGACGATCGCCGGGTAACTGCGGGGTTCCTCACAACCCCCAGCCATCCCTCACAGCCTTACGAATGCCCTCCAGCAACATCGCAAACGCCGGGTTGTCGTTGTTCTCACGCCAGATCAAATGCAGTTCACTCTGTACGCCTTCGCCCAGATCGATATCGCGAAACACCACGTTCTTGAACACAACACTGGTGGCGCAGCGAGGTACCAGGGCCAGGCCCATTCCGGCGTTGACCAGGGCCAGGATAGTCAGGGACGAGCCGAGCCACTGCACATATTCCGGGGCGACGCGGGCCGAGCGGAGCATGCCGGTCAGCAGTTCGTTGAACGGCGGGTACGCCGCATGGGAGTACATGAGGAAGGGTTGAGCGTCCAGATCTTTGACGGACACGGTGTTGGCGCTGGCCAGTCGATGGTTGTGGGGGACGGCCAATACGAAAGGTTCACGCACCAGGCATTCGGTGGCATAGCCTGGCTCGAGCAACGGTGCGCGAACGATGCCCAGATCGATCCGGCGGGCGCGAAGGGCTTCGTGTTGCTGGTAGGTGTTCATCTCCGACAGATCGATTTTGACGTGAGGCTGTTTGAGCCGCGCTTCCGCGATGACCTTGGGCAGGAACTCGTAAACTGCGCTACCGACGAAGCTGATATTGACCGTACCTATGTCCCCTTCGGCGAAGCGCCGAGCGGTTACGGCGGCTTGCTGAGCGCGCTCCAGCAGGTTCTGTGCCTCGATAAAAAAGGCGCGGCCGGCGGCGGTCAAGGCGACGCTGCGTGTGCTGCGGGTGAACAACTCGACGCCCAGGTGATGTTCCAACAGTTGAATCTGGCGACTCAGAGGTGGTTGGGTCATGTTCAACCGTTCGGCAGCCCGGCGGAAGTTCAGTTCGGTGGCCACGGTGGTGAAACAGCGCAGTTGCGTCAGTTCGAACATTGATCTAATCCAGGTATCAATCGAGTGCCAAGTTAGATTAGACGGGATCAATAGGCGCGTCCATGATCGGTTCTCCCCTAAAAAAACAATGAACGGGAGTCGCCCCTTGAATACCTATAAGAGTCCGCCGGACCCGACCGTCCTCGCCCGAGCAGCGGCCAAGGTCAAGCGTCACGTACTGCCGCTGTTCGTGGTGATGTTCATCGTCAACTACATCGACCGGGTCAACATCGGCTTCGTGCGCAGCCACCTGGAAACCGACCTGGGCATTGGCGCCGCGGCCTATGGCTTGGGTGCCGGGCTGTTTTTCATCGGTTACGCGATCTTCGAAGTGCCTTCCAATATGTTGCTGCAACGCTACGGTGCCCGCGCCTGGCTGACGCGCATCATGTTCACCTGGGGCGCGGCGGCGATGGCCATGGCCTTCGTGCGCGGCGAAACCAGCTTTTATGTGCTGCGCTTCATTCTCGGCGCCGCCGAAGCGGGTTTTTTCCCCGGTATCATTTATTACTTCACCCAATGGCTACCGTCGACCGAGCGGGGCAAGGCCATGGCGATCTTCCTGAGCGGTTCAGCCATTGCCTCGGTGATTTCCGGGCCGGTATCCGGCGCGCTGCTGCACGTCAGCGGTCTCAGCTTGCATGGCTGGCAGTGGATGTTCCTGATTGAAGGTTTTGCTTCCATCGTGCTCTGTGGGTTTGTCTGGTTCTGGCTGCAATCCCATCCACGCGAGGCGAAATGGCTGAGCGCCGAAGAAAGGGATGCACTGGTAAGCGCCATTGACCTGGAACAGCAGGCTCGCGAAGCCGTGCAGACAGTTAAACCGTCGATGTTCAAATTGCTCGCCGATCGGCAGATCGCCCTGTTCTGCTTTATCTACTTCTCCATCGCCCTGACGATTTATGGCGCCACGTTCTGGCTGCCCAGCATGATCAAGAAGATGGGCAACCTCGGCGACTTTCAGGTCGGCCTGTTCAACTCGATCCCGTGGATCATCTCCATTCTGGCGATGTATGGCTTCGCCGCCATGGCCAGTAAATGGAAATACCAACAGGCCTGGGTGGCCGTGACATTGGTGATTGCCGCGTTCGGCATGTTCATGTCAACCACCGGCGGGCCGATCTTTGCCTTCGTCGCCATCTGTTTTGCGGCCATTGGTTTCAAGGCGGCTTCGGCTTTGTTCTGGCCAATTCCCCAGGGCTATCTGGATGCGCGTATCGCTGCGGCAGTGCTGGCTTTGATCAACTCCATCGGCAATCTAGGCGGTTTCGTAGCGCCGACCGCGTTCGGTTTCCTGGAGCAGACCACCGGCTCCATCGAAGGCGGTTTGTACGGCCTGGCGGCGACTTCGCTGGTCGCGGCCGTGGTGATCTTTTTTGCCCGTACTGCACCGCGTGGCGACACGCGCAGCTCGCTCACCGGTAAACCGGTCGACGCCGCAGCCGCAAAAAATTCTGTCAGTCATCAAGCCTTGAATACCGAGCCAAAGGGAGCTGCCTCTTGAAAATCAAACGCGTTACCGTCACCCCCATCGCCTTTCGCGATCCGCCGCTGCTCAATGCCAGCGGTATTCACGAACCCTTCGCGTTACGCTCGATCATCGAGATCGAGAGCGACAATGGCTACATCGGTTTGGGCGAAAGCTACGGCGACGCCCCGGCACTGGCGATTCAACAGCAATTGCAAAGTCAGCTGATCGGTCTCGACCCGTTCAACCTCAATCAGTTGCGCGCCATCGTGGAGGCCACCGTGGCGGCGAACAAAACCCAGAGCATCGCCGGTGCGGAACTGGCGCCCGGCTCTCACGCCAGCAAAGCGGTGAGCAACGCGTATTCGGCGTTTGAAGTGGCGTTTCTCGATCTACAGGCGCATTCCCTGAACGTGCCGCTGGTGGACCTGCTGGGCGGGGCGATTCGTGATGAAGTGCCGTTTAGCGCCTATCTGTTCTTCAAGTACGCGCAACACATCGATTCACCGTACAAACCGGACAGCTGGGGCGAGGCGCTGAACGAAGAGCAGATCGTCGCCCAGGCCCGCCGCATGATCGAGGCCTACGGTTTCAAGAGCATCAAACTCAAGGCTGGGGCACTGCCGCCGGAGCACGAAGTGTCGTGCATCAAGGCGCTGAAAAAGGCCTTTCCCGGTTACCCGTTGCGCATCGATCCGAACGGCAACTGGTCGCTGGAGACTTCGATCCGCATGGCAGAGCTGCTGGGTGATGACCTGCAATATTACGAAGACCCGACACCGGGCCTCGACGGTATGGCCGAATTGCACAAACGCACCGGTCTGCCGCTGGCGACCAATATGGTGGTCACGGATTTTGATGAGTTTCGCCGCAGTGTGGCCCTGAACAGCGTGCAGATCGTGCTCGCCGACCATCATTACTGGGGTGGTCTGCGGGACACCCAGGCGTTGGCAAAAATGTGCGACACCTTCGGCCTTGGCGTGTCTATGCACTCCAATTCGCACCTGGGCATCAGCCTGATGGCCATGGCACATGTCGCCGCTTCAGTGCCCAATCTCGATTACGCCTGCGACACTCATTACCCCTGGCAGGAACCGGACGAAGAGGTGATCAAGGGCGGCAAGCTATCCATCGTCGATGGCTGCGTGAAAATCACCCGTGCGCCTGGGTTGGGTCTTGAGTTGGATCACGATCAACTGGGCAAGCTGCATGATCAATACCTGAGCTGCGGCATTCGTCAGCGCGATGACGTGAAACAGATGCAGCGTTACAAGCCGGAGTGGAAGACGATCAAACCGCGTTTTTGATCGCGTATTCCCGAACAAATCGGTGACTGTCCTTCGCGCTTCGTACCGACTGGTATCAGGCGCGAAGCCTATGGACGCGGATCATGCGTTGTCCGGCGCCTGGCGAAACCGTTGCTCGAGGGCCTCCGCAAACGGATAGAACGAAAACCACGGCCTTGCTTCGTCAATCACCCGTTGAAATGATGGTCTCTGTACCAACCTCTCGAAATAGGCACGCAAGTGGCCGTAGTCATCGGGAAATGGCACGAGCGTCCTGGCATAGAAAAGTGCTGGGGCAGCGGGGCAATCGGCCATGCTGAAGGCCGGGCTGGCCACCCAGATTCTGGATGCCATCCGGCGTTCAAGCATGTTGTAGGCCGTTTTCAGCATGGATCGCTCTTTGGTCAAATCGCCGTTGGTCGCCTGTAGCCGATCACTGACAATCTGTTGCATCGGCACTTGTACATAATGGTCGAAAAAGCGATCCCATAATCGGACTTCCAGCGCGGTCTCCCAATCGTCTGGAACCAGATTGTGCGTGCCTGGAAATCGTCTATCCAGGTACTCGATGATGATGCTGGACTCCGGCAGGTTCAGCTGATGAACAGCGTCAAAAATTATTGGAAACTTTCCGATTGGCCACAATGCCTGAAGTTCTGCGCTGTCGGCAGGGTCACCGAGATCGATGATTCTTCTCTCGAATTCGATGCCGTTTTCGTAGAGCGCGATGAGTACCTTGTGACAGAACGACGCCAGTGGATGGTAGTAAAGCGTCAGCGACATCTTTCAACTCCTCATTGGATGGGAGGGGCGGGAAGAGCAAGGCCCTGATATGAAAAGACGGGGGCAATGAACAATCATAGGCGGATGTCAGCAGTGCGTCAGGGCCGTCAATTTCGAATTTGCATACTTGCAAACGGAAGAAACTCTGCTTGACTGAGCCATTGGTCGGTTTGTGACTTGTTGGTCATAGCGTTCATCTCAGCGCCCTTGTACCGTTGTCGCTGGTTTGTGCTGTCAGGCTTGCCCGGAGGAAGCCGGACGGTCAATCAAGCTGTGTGTCTGATCCAATTTGTTCAAGGAATAGAATGAAATGACGTTGAAAACTGCGATCGTCCAGATTGGTAAGAAGTACAGGGTTTATACCGAGCATTACCTCAACGCCACCGCCGACAAGACCATTATTCTGGTCAACGGCTCGCTGGCAACGACCGCATCTTTTGCCCAAACGGTGCGCTACCTGCGGCCACGCTTCAATGTAGTCCTCTACGATCAGCCCTACGCCGGTCAATCGAAACAACACAACCAGCATGACCTGCCGATCCGCAAGGAAGACGAAGCCGAAATATTGCTGGAGTTGATCGAGCACTTTCGGGCGCAGCATGTGCTGTCCTTTTCCTGGGGCGGCGCGGCGACTTTGTTGGCGCTGGCCCAGCACCCACGACGAATCGAAAAAGCGGTGATCAGTTCATTCGCGGCGCGAATCAATACGCCGATGCGCGATTATCTGGAGAGTGGCCGGCACTTCCTCCAGGCCTGTGATCGGCGCAATGTCGGGCGCTTGATCAACAGCACGATCGGCAAGCATCTGCCGTCGCTGTTCAAGCGTTTCAACGAACGCCATGTCAGCAGCCTTGACGAACACGAATACCGGCAGATGCATTTTCACGTCAACGAAGTGCTGACTCAGGACACTCATTGCTACGTTTCCTGTGCCGATGCCATCGAAGTTCCGCTGCTGTTTATCAACGGCGAACGGGATGAGTACACCTCGGTGGAAGACGCCCGTCTTTTTGGCGCTCATAGCCGTCAGGCTCAATTTCAGACCATCAAGAACGCCGGGCACTTCCTCGATATGGAACACCCGACGGCCTGGAATGATACCCAGCAGGCCTTGCTGGGCTTTCTACAACCGGTCGCCAAAATACCGAGCCAGCCCCGTGACCTGACGTTCAGTAGCAAAGCGTCAGTGATTCCGCCCCTTCAGTCAGCTAACTGGGTGCGGCTTTAACTGGCGCAGCAACTCGATCTGATCCGCCGGGACCAAAGTACGCAAGGCTTTATACAGCGCGCGGGTTTCGAGCAGGTTCCAGACGCGCAGCATGGTTTCCAGGGCGTCCAGTGGCTTGCTGATGAAGTCTTTGGCGCCCAGGGCCAGCGCGCGCAGGCGGGTATCGCGGGTGGCGTCGGCGGTGAGCACGAGGATCGGCAGGTATTCGCCGCTCGGGATGCGCCGGTTGAGTTGTTCCAGTACGGCAAAGCCGTCGAACTCCGGCATGTGCAGGTCGAGAATTACCAGGTCAGGCTCGAAGCTGTTGAACAGGTCCAGGGTTCGCAGCGGCTGGGTACTGCTCAGTACATTGGTCAGCCCTTCGCGGACAAGCAACTGCTCCATCAAGTCGAGGTTGGGCCGCTGGTCGTCGATGATCAGAATGCGCAGGTCGGTGTTCACACGGGCTCCGGTAGATGCTGGTCAAGATGGGCGAGGAATGAAGGGATGTTAATCGGCTTGGTCAGCACCGCCGTCGCTCCCGCTTCCAGCAAGGCCAGATGCGTGAGGTCACTGGCATCGGCGGTGATCATCAGCACGGGAATGGCACGGGTGACGGACGACTGACGCAAGCGTTGCAGCACATTGAAACCATCCAGATCCGGCAGCGCCACGTCGAGCAAGATCAGCTGCGGCGCATGTTGACGGGCCAGGTCCAGACCCATTTGCCCCTGCATGCTTGAGAGCAATTGGATGTGCGGTCGCCGTTGCAGCAGGGTTTCGATCAGGGCCAGGCTCGAGAGATTGTCTTCGATGCACAGCACTTTGCCCAGGTAATCGGGGGCGGTGAGGGCGGCTGTGACCGTTGGGTGACTGATTCGTGCAACCGGTGGCTCGGTGATTGGCTGCAGGCGCACGAAGGGCAGTTCCAGGGTGAAACTTGCGCCTTCGCCAGGCTGGCTTTTGACGGTCAGGCTGCCGTTCATCATTTCCAGCAGACTCTTGCTCAAAGCCAGGCCCAGGCCGGTGCCTTCCACGTTCGGATCGGTCTCCAGACGCTCGAATGGCTTGAACAGTTGCTCCAGTCGATCGGCCGCAATGCCCTTGCCGGTATCGCAGACTGACACGGCAATTCGCTGTTGAATAACCCTGACTTCGATGTGCACCTGGCCCCGGGGCCGGTTGTATTTGATCGCGTTGGACAACAGGTTCAGCAGCACCTGAACCAGGCGTTGCCGATCGGCGACGATCCCGCTGTCAGCGGCCAGCATCGGCAAATCGACCAATTGGATGCCGGCGTCGCAAGCCATGGGGGAAACCAGCGTCAGGGCTTCTTGCAGCACCACCGCCAAGGGCACGGCTTCAACGTTCAGTGGCAGGCGCCCGGCTTCGATCTTGGCGATGTCCAGCACCTCGTTGATCAGGGTCAGCAGGTGTTGTCCGGCCCGCAGGATGTGACCGATCTGTGCCCGCTGGCCCTTGGGTGAGTCCATGTCCAACAGTTGTGCGAAGCCGAGAATGGAGTTGAGCGGGGTACGCAGTTCGTGGCTCATGCGCGACAGGAATTCGCTTTTGGCGCGGCTGGCGCGTTCGGCTTCTTCCCGTGCGGTGCTCAGCGCTATCTCGGCCGCACGGCGATCAGTGATGTCGCGGGTGATCTTGGAAAATCCGCGCAGGGCGCCACTGCTGTCGTATTGCGCGGTAATCACCACGCTGGCCCAGAAGCGGCTGCCATCCTTGCGGCAACGCCAGGCCTCTTCCATGTAATGACCGTCGCGAGTGGCCTCGCGCAGCGCCATGTCGGGATGCTGCGGGCATTCTTGCGACAGATAAAACACCGAAAAATGCTGGCCGACGATTTCCTGTTCGGTGTAGCCCTTGATCCGTTCGGCGCCCGCATTCCAGCTGGTGACGAAGCCCTGTGTGTCGAGGGCGAAAATACCGTAGTCCTTCACGCCGTCGATGATCAGCCGCAGACGCTCTTCGTTGTCGCGCAACGCCCGTTCACGTTCAGCCAGCAACAATCCGGCTTCGACCAGGCGCGTGCCCAATTGACCAATCTCGTCATTCTCCGGCGGTTGCGGCAGTAACGGCTGACCGAGTGCCAGTCGTTGTGCGTTGCCCTGGACCTGTTTGACCCGGGCGACGATGCCCTTGGACAGAAACAGTACCGCCACGATGGCGCCGAACAACCCGCAGGCCGCGGCCAGCAGGGTGGAGAACAACAACCGCTGTCGAGTGGAGGCAGCGGCCGCGGTACGCTCGGCCAGCAACGTATCCTCGAGGGTACGCATGGCGCTGATGCGTTCACGCAATTCGTCGAGGATATGCTTGTTGTTGATCAGGATGGTGGTAATCGACTCGGGTGTGGCGCTGCGATCGTCAAGCAGTTCAACCAGACCCTCGACCTTGGTCTCGATCAACGGGGTGATCGCCTCCAGATGTTTGCGCACCCGCTCATCGCGAACGTTGCTGTCGAGCCGTCGCAGGGCTGATTCGATCAAGGGCTTGGCTTGTCGATAACCCGGCAGGAAATCCTCGCGGCGGGTCAGCAGATAGCCGCGCACGCTGGCGGCGGCCTCGGCGAGCAGGGTATGCACGGCCTGAATGTCGCCTTGTACCAGCAGCACCCGGCGCACGTCCTCTTCCGCGCGTGCGGTCTGGCGTTCGGTGATGTAGATCAGCACCAGCGAGAGCAACAGGATGACCAACGGCAGGGAAATCACCACGAGGGCTTTGCCGCGTAATGGCAGATCGGCCCAGCGTCGAGCATTTGAAACCTTCATGACTGGGTCACCAGCCCCAGGGCCATGCCACGAACGGCCGCCTGGGTTCGGTCGGCGGCGCCGAGTTTACCGATGACCCGTTCCACGTGGGCTTTGGCCGTGCCCGTGGTGATACCGAGTTCTTCGCCGATTTCACGATTGCTGAAGCCGCTGGCTACCAGCCCGAGGACCTGGCGTTCGCGGGCGGTCAAGGTTTCGGCAGGCGCGGCGCCACTGGCGTTGCGTTCGGTCATGCGCCGCAGCAGGCGGGCGCTGACCGCGCTATTGAGGGCTTCCTCGCCCGCGGCGACGCGTTGCAGGGCGTCAATCACTTCATTGCGGCTGGCGTCTTTGAGCAGGTAACCCACGGCACCGGCATTCATCGCCGCTTCCAGGTGATCCGGGCTGTCGTCCATGGTGAAGATCACCACTTTCAGGGCCGGCAGGCGCTGCTGAAGAATCCGCGCCGCGCCCAACCCATTGAGCACGGGCATGCGAATGTCGAGGATGACGATGTCGGGTAGCAGACGTTCGCACACGTCTACCGCTTCCTGGCCATCGCGGGCCTGGCCGACCACTTCGAATTGCGGATGGCCGGCCAGCAGCGCGACGAAACCGGTTCGGGTGACCTCATGATCGTCCGCCAGAACCAGACGTAAAACTTCAGTCATTGAGCTGTTCCATTGAGGTCGGAGGGTACGGTGGCACGCAGTTGCGTCCCGCCATGCAGATGGCTGACGCAAGTGAAATCGCCGCCCAGCAGGCTTGCGCGCTCCTTCATCGCCGCGAGCCCCAAGTGCCGGGCGCCGCAGGTGTCGAGTCGTTGTTCCATGGCAAAACCTTTGCCGTTGTCGTCCAGCCGTAGCGAGGCCAGTCCTTCGTGCAGTTCCAGCGCAAGGACGACATGGCTGGCCTGCGCATGTTTGAGAATGTTGTTAATGCCTTCCTGGGCAATCCGGAACAGGGCGATCTCCACCTGGCTGGGCAAACGTGCTTCGCAACGCGTGCTCCAGTTCACTTTGATCCCGGCGTCACGCAGGCGATCCGCTTCTTTGTCGACCGCCTTCAGCAAGCCAAAGTCGTCGAGTACCGTCGGGCGCAGGCCGCTGATCAGTTGCCGGCCTTCACCGACACAGTGCTGGGCCAGTGCAAGAATCGTCTGTAAGTCTGCGCTGAGTTCGTCGGGCAGTGGCGGGCAGCGGCCGGCAAAACCTTGCAGGCGCTGATGCAGCCCGGCGAGGGTTTGCGCCAGGCCGTCGTGCAGGTCGTAAGCCATGCGTTTGCGTTCGTCTTCCTGTGCCCTGAACAGCCTGTGGACCAGATCGGACATGGTGCGCTCGCGGGCCACCAGTGCATCCAGCAACCGCTGGTTTTCCAGGTGCGCGGCCAGCAGGGTGGCGAGCAATTGCAGGGATTCGAGGTCCTCGGTGTCCGGTGCACTGATGCTGACGCTGTTGGCCAGTACCAACGCACCGAAGGCCGCGCCATCGCCGCCGCGCAGAGGCACCCGCAGCACATTGGGCAGAACCGCGCTCGGCTGTTCCTGCCATTGCGGGGAGCACATCGCCGTATCGGCGAGACGCTCGAGGCTGTGTAAACGATCACGGCTACCGTGACTGGCGGTGGTCTTGACCTGCGCATCCACGTCCCATTCCAGCAGTAACGCGTGGTCCATCGCCAGGAAGGCACAGGCCCGTTGCAGCACCCGTTGACGCATGGCTGCGGGGGCCAGTTGCGTCAGCTCCTGGCCGGTATCCACCAGCAGCCGCAGCCGCGCGGCGCGACTTTGCGATTGCCGATACTGGGTGCGAATGGCCAGGGCGCTACCGGGGTCATGATCAGTGTTTTGCATGGGCGGATTCCGGCGGGCACGCCCGTTCGGGCTGGGGCGTCATTAAACCTTGTTGACGGGGCAGGGCGCTATCTGCCGAATGGCATAGGCAAATGACTCCGGTTGGCCGATGGCGGGCGACGTTCCGAGCGGCACAGTGTGGCCATCGACCACCATTGGAATCGCGCAATGAAATTCAAGACCTCAACCATCGCCCTGTTGTTCGCCCTGACCGCCCCGTTGGCCCAGGCACTGGAGGCAGTGCCTTACGTTTACAGCAGCGTGGCCGAACAGCCGGCCAATGTGAAGGATCGCGAAATCGCCGCATTGTTCGACCAGTGGAATAGCGCGTTGAAGAGCGGCAATGTTCAGAGCGTGGTCGACCTGTATGCGCCGAACGCCGTGTTGCAGCCGACGGTTTCCAACAAGGTGCGCACCACGCCGGCACAGATCAAGGACTACTTCGATCACTTCATGGCGCTCAAGCCGGTGGGCCAGATCAACTACCGTGAGATCCGTCCATTGGGCGCCAATGTGGCGATGGACAGCGGCGTCTATACCTTTTTCCTGACCGAGGCCGATGGCAAGACTCGTCAAGTGCAGGCGCGCTACACCTTCGTCTATGAACAGGTTGGCGGGCAGTGGAAGATTCTCAACCATCACTCTTCGGCGATGCCGCAAGCACAGGTGCTGCACGCCGGGAAGTAACGGCCAAGCACAATCCCTGTGGGAGCGGGCTTGCTCGCGAAGGCGTCAGCACATCCAACACTGATGTCGCCTGACATACCGCTTTCGCGAGCAAGCCCGCTCCCACAGGTTCCGCGCCTGACTGGTATTACCGATACGGCCCACTTTGAAGTGGGCCGTGTGCGTTTGTGTCAGTTCAACGCCAAGTCGTCCACAGGTTGCTGCCCGCGGGCTTGGGCGGCGCGTTGCAACTGGCTGGCGATCAGGGTGTTTTTCAGCAGATAGGCAATGGTCATCGGCCCGACGCCACCCGGCACCGGGGTGATCGCCCGGGCGACGGTGCGGGCGCTGGCATAGTCGACATCGCCCACCAGACGATCGCCGGATTCGCTGGCGATGCGGTTGATACCGACATCGATCACCACCGCACCGGGCTTGAGCCAACTGGCGTCGATCAACTCTGGCCGGCCCACCGCCGCAACCACGATATCCGCCAACCGGCACAACGCCGGGGCGTCGACACTGCGCGAATGCACCACGCTGACCGAACAGTTGGCCTGCAACAACAAGGTCGCCATCGGTTTGCCGACAATGTTCGAACGGCCGATGACCACCGCGTGCAAGCCGCTCAAGTCATCACCGCAGGTCTCGTGCAGCAGGCGCATGCAGCCACTGGGCGTGCACGGGGTCAGGACCTCCATGCCTTGCACCAGCCCACCGACGTTTTCCCGATGAAAACCGTCCACGTCCTTGATCGGGTCGATGGCATGAATCACTGCCTGCTCATCTATAGAGTCCGGCAAGGGCAATTGCACCAGGATGCCGGTCACCGTGGGATCGGCGTTGAGTTGCGCAATCAGCTCCAGAACCTGGGTCTGGCTGGCGGTTTCCGGCAGGCGGTATTCAAGGGAGCGGATACCGACTTCCTTGGCGCGCAGCAGTTTGTTGCGCACATAAACGTGGCTGGCCGGGTCGTCACCGACCAACAGGACCGCAAGGGCGGGATAGATTTGCTGGCCGGCCAGGGCCAGAACTTCTTCCCGGACTTCGTCGAGAACCTGGGCAGAGATGGCTTTGCCGTCGATGTCACGGGCAAATGCGGGGGTGCTGCTGGTCAAAAGAGTCACCGTTGTCTGATTAAAAAGGGGGCAGTGATCATCGCGGCGTCTTCGCGCGCCGATGATCCATCAGAGACATGCAGGCAGGGACGTACAGGCTACCAGTTGAGGGCAGGCCAATACCACCGCAACACCGGAAGATAAGACAGGCAAGGGATCGTGGGCAGCTCCTACAGGGAGCGCATTTGATCCTCCTTGCGGGTCAAGATCAGACTCAACAGCACCGAAGTCAGTATGATCCCGCCGACAACGGCCAGCGACCATTCAACCGGCATGTGAAGCCACGGCATCAGCGTCATCTTGGCGCCGATGAACACCAGCACGATCGCCAAACCGTATTTGAGCAGGTGGAAGCGGTCAGCCATGTCGGCCAGCAAAAAGTACAAGGCGCGCAGGCCCATGATCGCGAAAATGTTCGAGGTGAACACAATGAACGGGTCGGTGGTAATGGCGAAGATTGCCGGGATACTGTCGACCGCAAACATCAGATCGCTCGCCTCGATCAGCACCAGCACCAGAAACATCGGCGTCGCCCAGTACCGACCATCTTTCATCACAAAAAAGCGATCGCCACGAAACTCGTCGGTGACGCGCAGATGGCTATGTATCCAGCGCAATAAGGGGTTTTTATTGAGGTCAGGCCGCTGATGGGCGAATGCCAGCATCTTGATTCCGGTGATGATCAGGAACACACCGAACGCATACAACAACCACGCGAACTGCGACACCAGCCACACACCGGCGAGAATCATCACCCCACGCATCACGATGGCCCCGAGCACACCGTACAGCAACACTCGACGCTGTAACTCCGCAGGTACGGCGAAGTAGCTGAAAATCATCACGAAGACAAACATGTTGTCGATCGACAGCGACTGTTCGATCAAATAGCCCGTGAGGAATTCGAGGATTTTGCGCTGGGCGATCTCGGGCCCGAACTCGCCATTCAAGTACCACCAGAGCAATCCCGCGAAGGTCAGCGTTAGCGCACTCCACGCAATCACCCAGCTAGACGCCTCGCGCACCGATACCCGATGCGCCTTGCGCCCGCCGAAAACAAACAGATCCAAAGCCAGCATGGCGATGACGAAGGCAATGAAGGTGACCCACATCCAGAGTTCACCGATGTTCAGGGGTTGCATGTCGTTCTCCCTGTCTGGACTTGTTCTGGAGCCGACAGGGTCATGCTAGCGGGGAGATTGCGGCGAAGAAAAATCGAATATTCTTTACCAATAATTCGTTATTTACGAAGTGTCGCTGATAATTCTCAGCGCGAGCCGAACACCGCCGCAACACCGGCGTTCGGACAGGCCGGGATTGAGCCTCTCAATGCATCTTGCTGTGATCGTGCATACCGAGCGCCCGAGTCTCGGCGTCAACCTTGATCGTCTCTTTTTCGCCCTTGGCGTTTTCCACGGTCAGGGTCAGCGGCACTTTGTCGCCTTCCTTAACCTGAGTCGTCAGGTCCATCAGCATGATGTGGTAGCCATGGGGATCAAAGCTCACCGGTTTGCCGGCCGGCAGCGCGACGGACTCGACCTGGCTCATGCTCATCACATCGTCTTTCATGCTGGATTGGTGAATTTGCACGGTGTTCGCGACCGGCGACTGCACGCTGAGCAATTTGCTGTCGCTGTCGGCCTGCAGGGTCATGAAGGCGCCGGTCGAATGCTGGCCGGCCACTGTCGCGCGGACCCAGGCGTCGTTCACCTGGGTTTGAGCGGACACCTGCCAGGCCATGCCGATCAGGAAAAGGCCCAGGGTCAGCTGTTTAATACGTGGTGCGTAGATCGAAGTCATCAGCAGACCTCCATGACGGTGAGCAGGTCTTCTGCACACTCTTGAGCGGTAAGGGACGCGGACAGCCCCAGGCGCAAAGTGCCTCGGGAGTCGAAAACGAAGCTGGTCGCGGTGTGGGAGAGGGTATAGGTCGAGCCGCTCGGGATCTTTTCAAAAAACACACCGAACTCCTTGGCGGTGGCGGCGGTTTCTTCCAGCGTACCGTGCAACGCCTCGAAACTCGGATCGAAGGCTTTGACGTAGGCGTCGAGCATTTGCGGCGTATCGCGTTCGGGGTCCAGGGTGATGAAGATCACTTGCAGGCGTTCGCCATCGCGGCCCATCAGTTTTTTCGCCTGTGCCGCACGGGCCAGCGTCGTCGGGCAAACCGCCGGACATTGGGTGAAACCGAAAAAAACCATCGGCATCAGGCCACGGTAGCTGCCCAGCATCCGGGTTTCGCCCTGGGCGTCCTTGAGTTTGAAGGTGCGCCCCATGATCTTGTCGCTGAGGTCCTTGCCGTACTTGAACGACAGCTTGCTGCTGTCATCGCAGCCGGCGAGCAGGCCAAGGCTCAACAGGCTCATGCCTTGCAGGACCGTGCGACGGGTATACAACGTACTCATGGAAAAAAGCATCCTGTGTAGCGACCGGGAATCTACAGTGGCTGATCAATCAGACGAAAAAAAGCGCACGGATGTTAACAAACTGTTGCGCTATGGCGCTCAATCGATGGCCCGCCGGTCATGCGCCAAAAGGTCGCGGCCTCGGGATACATGAAAATTACAAGTACGCGATGCTGCTGAAGGCAACGCTTGCCTGAATGCCGGTAAGTTAAGGTGCGCAAACTTGTGGGAGCGAGCCTGCTCGCGATGACGGCGGAACATTCAGCATCGATATTGGCTGATCCACCGCTATCGCGAGCAGGCTCGCTCCCACAAGGACCGCGGTGTTCAAGTGCTTGACTTACCGGCATTGACGCTTGCCCGAATGGCACCGAGAAACCTGTGGCGAGGGAGCTTGCTCCCGCTGGGGCGCGCAGCGACCCCAAAAAAGGATCACTGCACAACCCTGCGTCGGTAACTCACTCACCACAACAGCCCATACCTACTCAGGCGTATTAATGTGATCCAGCACCCGGTTCGCGGTGATCTCCGCCACCATGATGCTGTTGGAAATGCCCAGCAGGGCGTGACGCGACTCACCCTCCAGATGATCCACCAACTGATGGACCATCACATCGACCGAGGCCAGCGTCTCGACCAAAAAAACCGCCAGGGTTTCGGTAGTCGCCTCTGGGGCCACGGAAAACAGCTTGCTGGGTTTACGCGCGGTGGCTTTGATGTCGGCAATCGTGTTGAGGTGATAATCGAGGGCCCGTTCGGCGGCCTCGTTGAGTTTGTTTGAATTGGGTTCGTAGGGGGATATCGGATCTGTGTCCGGTGGGTTGGGCGTAACTTTGAACATAAGCTGGCTTCTCTGATTGGGTGCCGCCCTCCTGCTGCTAAACGAGAGGGAGGCAGCTGTACGCAGGTTAGCAGACCGGGGAAGCTAGCAAAGCCGGCGCGCCCGAAGGCGCCCTGCGCACAACCACCATCAAGTGCAGGCATGGGAATGCCTGACTGACAACAGCTTGTGCACCTTGCTTGTAACCCCAGGCTGCTAAACCCGATCACTGATGGGCAGTGACAGGACTCAAGTTACCGAGCAACCCCAAGGCGCACAAGCCGGCGGATTCTGGCGTAAGCGTAGGCAACGGCGCAAGATCTTGTAGCTTTCAGGAAGTAACCTTCAGGGCTTTTAAACACGCGCATTCCGGCAATGTTGAGGAAACCTGTGGGAGCGAGCCTGCTCGCGATGACGGCGGAACATTCAGCATCAATATTGACTGATCCACCGCTATCGCGAGCAGGCTCGCTCCCACAGGGATTCGCGCTTAACTGACTGGCATTGCTCGCGGGACTAAGCCCAAATAGAACGTAGCCGCATGCACTTTTACAGAGCCATGCCTGACACCGTGCACCAGTGCGAAGCGGTTTCCTGAGCTATTCCTTCCTTCAGCTCCAACGTCCGCCCACCCGCTCGCAGGGGCCTGCAAAGTTGGCTCGCGCCCGATGAGACCCGCGTGGGCCGGTGTCTTTATCACATTTCCCCATCGTTCAGAGGCCGGTTTTCCAGAACTGAGGAAGTCATACACCGCGGACTGGCACAAAGGCTGCATTGATCCCCTCAGGTCCATCGAAAACAGATGGGCAGCCCACTCGATCAACGAAGATCGACCGGCCGAGCAGGTCGTGGGCAACATCGGTGGATCCGGCGAAGGCGCCAGGTCGAACACCGCGAAGAACAGGCAAAGACGCCTGAAACCGAGAGGTTTCAGGCGTTTTTTTTGCTTTTTTAACCGTGATTGGCTTTGGCTGGGTGCTTACTATGAATTCCAATGTTGCCGCGTTGAACAAACTGCAAACACTGATCGTGATCGGCAATGGCATGGTCGGACATCATTGTGTCGAGCAGCTCATCGAGCGCGGCGCCCTTGACCACTATCGCCTGCATGTCTTCAGCGAAGAGCCGATGCGCGCCTACGACCGGGTGCATCTGTCCGAGTATTTCGGTGGTCGCGATGCCGAGTCGCTGGCCCTGGGCGAAGCCTCTCTGTACCAGACGCCGGGCGTCACTCTGCATCTGGGCGTGCCGGTGTTGGAAATCGACCGAGCGCGACGCCAGGTGATCACCGCGCAAGGTTGCGTCGCTTACGACAAACTGGTCCTGGCCACCGGGTCTTATCCCTTCGTGCCGCCTATTGAAGGTGCGGAAGGTGACTCGCGCCTGGTCTATCGCACCCTGGAAGACCTCGACGCGATTCGTGCCGCGGCCGCCAATGCCCGGCGTGGCGTAGTAGTCGGTGGTGGCCTGCTCGGTCTGGAAGCGGCCAATGCTTTGAAAAGCCTGGGCCTGGAAGCGCATGTGGTGGAATTTGCCCCACGCCTGATGCCGGTGCAGTTGGACGAGCAGGGTGGCCTGGCGCTGAAGGCACAAATCGAGCGGCTCGGCGTGGGTGTGCATCTGTCCCGTGGCACGCAGTCGATCAGTGCCGGCGAGGAATACCGTTATCGGATGAATTTTGCCAACGACGAATTTTTGGAAGCCGACCTGATCGTGTTCTCTGCCGGCATCCGCGCGCAAGACGCGCTGGCCCGCCAATGTGCGCTGGACATCGGTCCGCGTGGCGGCGTGGTGATTGACGATCAGTGCCTGACCAGCGATCCGAATATTTACGCCATCGGCGAGTGTGCCGCCTGGAACGGCAGCCTCTTCGGTCTGGTCGCGCCCGGTTATCAGATGGCCCGTGGCGTCGCGACGCTGCTGTGCAATCAAGTGGCGGAGCCGTTTCAGGGCGCCGACATGTCGACCAAGCTCAAACTGCTCGGCGTCGATGTCGGCTCCATCGGCGATGCTCACGCCCAGACCCCGGGGGCGCGCAGTTATCAGTTCATCGATGAAGCCACGGCCAGCTACCGTCGCCTGGTGGTGGATGCTGACAGCAAACGCGTGCTCGGCGCAGTGCTGGTCGGCGACAACAGCTATTACGACACCTTGCTGCAATACATGCAGAACGGTATTGCCTTGCCGTCGGAACCCGCCAGCCTGATTCTGCCATCGTCCACCGGCGCGCCAACCCTGGGCCCGGGCGCGCTGCCTGAGTCGGCGACCGTTTGCTCGTGCCATAACGTCACCAAGGGCTCGATCTGCTCGGCCATCGACGGTGGTTGCACCGACTTGGGCCTGCTCAAGTCGCAGACCAAGGCCTGCACCGGTTGCGGTGGTTGCGCAGGCCTGCTCAAGCAAGTGTTCGAACACGAGTTGATTGCCCGTGGCGTCAGTGTCGACAAGAGCCTGTGCGAACACTTCGCCTACACCCGTCAGGAGCTTTATGCGCTGGTGCGGGTAGAAGGGGTGATCACCTTCGAAGAACTGCTGGCCAAGCACGGCCGTGGTCACACCGGTTGCGACGTGTGCAAACCGGCGGTGGGCTCGATCCTCGCCTCGTGCTGGAATCAGCCGATCATGGATGCCTCGCTGGTGCCGTTGCAGGACACCAACGACACCTTCATGGCCAACATGCAGAAAAACGGCACCTATTCGGTGGTGCCGCGCATCGCCGGGGGCGAGATCACGGCTGACAAGCTGATCGCGATTGGCGTGGTGGCGAAGAAATACGACCTCTACACCAAAATCACCGGCGGCCAGCGGATCGACCTGTTCGGCGCGCAGTTGCATCAGTTGCCGGACATCTGGTCCGAGCTGATTGAGGCCGGTTTCGAAACCGGGCACGCCTATGGCAAATCGACCCGCACGGTGAAGTCGTGCGTCGGCAGCACCTGGTGCCGATACGGCGTGCAGGACAGCGTAAAAATGGCCCTGACCCTCGAGGATCGCTACAAAGGCCTGCGCTCGCCGCACAAACTCAAGTTCGCGGTCTCCGGCTGCACCCGTGAATGTGCCGAGGCGCAGAGCAAAGACGTGGGCGTGATCGCCACCGAGAACGGCTGGAACCTCTACGTGGCCGGTAACGGCGGCATGCGCCCACGCCACGCCGAGCTGTTCGCCACTGACCTGGACGATGAAACCCTGATCCGTTACATCGACCGCTTCCTGATGTTCTACATCCGCACCGCCGACAAATTGCAGCGCACCTCGGTCTGGCGCGAAAGCCTGGAGGGCGGCCTGGATTACCTCAAGGACGTGGTCATCAACGACAGCCTGGGCCTTGGCGCGGAACTCGAATCGCAGATGCAACTGGTGGTCAACCGCTACGAATGCGAATGGGCCAACGCCCTCAAAGACCCGGAAAAACTCAAGCGCTTCCGCACCTTCGTCAACGATCAACGCCCGGACCCGGACATCCATTTTGTTCAGGAGCGCGGTCAGCGCCGGCCGATCATGGCCGCCGAACTCAACCTTATCCCTGTCACCGAGGAGAATGCCTGATGAGCCAGTCCACTACCCAGCGTGTCGAAATCCCTGCAACCGCGGCCAATGCTCAGGCCTGGCAGGCGGTGTGCAGTCAGCAGGATCTGGTCAGCAACTCCGGCGTCGTGGTCTGGCTCGACGGCGCGCAGGTGGCGCTGTTCTACCTGCCGCAGGCCGAAGGTCGCACCCTCTACGCCATCGACAACCATGATCCGCAATCCGGCGCGAACGTCATCGGCCGCGGACTGATCGGCAGCCTCAAGGGTGATCTGGTGGTTGCTTCGCCGATCTACAAGCAGCATTTCCGTCTTGAGGACGGCAGTTGCCTGGAATACCCGGAGCAGCGCCTGCGGGTATGGCCGGTGCGCCTGAACGCCGGCATCGTGGAAGTCGCAGCGGCTTGATCGCCGCTCTGAACCGTATCGGAGAACGTTGATGAAGACAGCCGCACAGTTGCTCAAACTGAAAGTCGTGCAAAACCAGCAGGTGCACAGCATCGCACCGGACCAGATGGTCCTCGACGCCCTGAAAATGATGGCCGAGAAGAACGTCGGCGCGTTGCCCGTCATTGAAGACGGGCAGGTGGTCGGTGTCATTAGCGAGCGCGACTATGCGCGCAAGGTGGTGCTACAGGGCCGTTCTTCGGTCGGTACACCGGTGCGCGAGATCATGAGCGCGCCGGTGGTGACCGCCGACAGTCAGCAGAGCATCGAGCGCTGCATGGCGGTCATGACCGACAGCCATTTGCGCCATCTGCCCGTGCTTGAGAGCGGTGAACTGATCGGGCTGTTGTCGATTGGCGATCTGGTCAAGGAAGCCATCGTCGAGCAGGCGGATTTGATTCGGCAACTGGAGCACTACATTCGCGGGCACTGAGGACGCTGCGGGACCGATCACAAGATCAAACGCGACAGGGCATACCGCAGGTCGTAAAAACCGGCTCAAATGGAAATAGGCCTAAGTAACTGGTTGGAACAGTCGATAACCCCAAGAGCAAAGCAAGTCAGCCGACCATGCAGATGCCGCCAGGGGAATTATCAAATGTCCATAAAGTTGCGTTTGTTTTTGTTGATCGGCACCAGTTTGCTCACCGCCCTGATCGTGAGCCTGGTCAGCTATCTGGGAAATACCCGGATGACTGAAGCGGTGAGTGACAGCGAGGTCAGCATGACCGCGCTGCGCAACCACCTCGAAGCCGACATGATGCACGATGCGCTGCGCGCGGATGTACTGTCGGCGATGCTGGTCGGGTTGGGCAAAAGCACCAGCAGCAAGGCTGAGGTGCGCAGCTCCCTCGAAGAACATGCGGCGCATTTTCGCGAGATGCTCGGTGACAACCTCAAGCTGCCGGTCAACGATACCCTCAAGGCAGCGCTGGACAAGATCAAGCCCAGCCTCGATACGTACATCAGTACCGCCGAACGCATTGTCGCGCTGGCGCTGGATAATCCGGATACCGCGCAACAGCAACTGGGCACGTTCAATAACGTGTTCAGCCAACTGGAAGACCAGATGGCCGCCCTCAGCGAGCTGATCGAAACCAACACCCAACAGACCAGCGCAGGCACTGCGCAAGCCATCAGCAGCGCCAACTTCACCCTCGGCACCGTCCTCATCGCCAGTTTGTTACTGCTGCTCGCCCAGGGGCGCTGGGTGATCCTGAGCATCATGGGGCCGTTGCAGATCGCCAGTCGCATTGCCGAGAGCATCGCCCATGGCAACTTGAGCGAACCTATTGTCGAACCCACCCGCACGGACGAAGCCAGCACCTTGATTCGCAGCCTGGCGACCATGCAGCGCGATCTGCGCGGGATGATCGAGGTGGTTCGCAGCAACGCCCATGGCGTCAGTGGCATGAGTCAGCAGTTGAGCAGCGGCTGCCATAAGGTCGCGGGCAGCAGCCAGCAACAAAGCGTCGCCGCCAGCACCATGGCCGCGGCGGCCAGCGAAATGACCGCGAGCATCGAGGAAATCACCCGACATGCCGAGCGTGCACTGGACATGGCCAACCAGGCCGAGGAGCTGGCCAAGGACGGCGGTCGCGTGATCCATCAGGTGGTCAGCGACATGGACGGTATTGCGCGTTCGGCGCAGCAGTCGGCACAGGTGATCCGCACACTGGACAAGGAGTCCGAGGGGATTTTCAGCATCATTCAGGTGATCAAGGGCATCGCCGACCAAACCAACCTGTTGGCACTTAACGCCGCCATCGAGGCCGCTCGCGCCGGTGAGCAGGGCCGTGGCTTTGCTGTGGTGGCCGATGAGGTGCGCAGCCTGGCGGGCCGCACCAGCGCCTCCACCCAGGAAATCGCCACCATGGTCGCGCGCATTCAGCAAAGCACCCGTGAGGCGGTCACCAGCATGGAGGCGGGCGTCGCGCAGGTCGACAAAGGCATGGCGGTGACCGCCGATGTCGAGCGCGCCATCCGCGAAATCCTCCAGGCCACGCTCAGCACCACTGAGCTGGTCAATGACATCAGCCGCACGATCGGTGAACAGAGCCTGGCCAGTAACGAAATCGCCCATCAGGTGGAAATGATTGCCGGCATGTCCGAAGGCAACAGCAAGGTCATCAACCAGACCGCCTCGACCACCGATGAGCTGTCTACATTGGCGGGCCAGCTCTCGCAATCGGTGGATCGTTTTCGTCTTTGAGGCATTGGCTGGCCCTGTTCCTGGGGCCAGTCAGCTCATCCAGTTGCCGCCATCGACGTTATAGGTCTGCGCCACGATGTAATCGCTCTCGGCCGATGCCAAGAAGATCGCCATACCGACAAGATCATCTGCCGTGCCCATGCGTCCATAGGGTACTTCCTGACCCGCCAGCCTTTTCTTTTCCCCGAGCGGCCGGTTTTCATATTTGGCGAACAGCGCATCGACACCATCCCAATGCTCACCGTCCACCACGCCCGGCGCGATGGCGTTCACGTTGATGTTATGGGGGATGAGATTGAGGCCGGCCGATTGCGTGAGGCTGATCACCGCGGCTTTGGTCGCGCAATACACCGCGACAAGCGCTTCACCGCGCCGACCGGCCTGACTGGCCATATTGATGATCTTGCCGCCGTGGCCCTGGCTGATCATCTGTTTGGCCGCGGCCTGCAGCGTGAACAGGGTGCCGGAAACGTTGATCGAGAACAGCCGTTCGTAGCTGTCGCGAGAAATCTCGGTAATCGGCGCGAGATCAAACAGTGCCGCGTTGTTGATCAGGATATCGAGCTTGCCTGTGGTCGCGATAACCGCAGCGATGGCACCGTCGATGGATTGCTGATCGGTCACGTCCATCTCGACCGCATAGGCATTCGGCCCCATCTCGGCAGCGGTGGCTTGCGCCCGTTCCAGGTTGATGTCTGCGATCGCGACCGTAGCGCCTTCGCGGATATAGGCTTGCGCGAACGTTCTCCCGATGCCTCTGGCAGAACCGGTGATAAGGGCGCTTTTTCCTTCCAAACGTTTCATTTTTCCCATCCAATCGTTAGAGCTAAAGAGAGACGCCCCCGTTGAGGGCATTAAATGCGGTCGTCAGCCTGCGAAGAACCCTGTGGGAGCGAGCCTGCTCGCGATGGCGGCGTCTCAGGCTGTATCAATGTTGAATATGCCGGCCTCATCGCGAGCAGGCTCGCTCCCACACGGATTACCTACTTGGGATAACCAGCGCGTTTCATCTCGCGTTCGGTGGTTTGCTGGGCCGAGGCCAGAGCCTGCTCAACCGGCATCTGCCCGGTGAGCGCCGCAGACAGCAGCTTGCCGACCGACGTACCGATGGCCTGGAACTCAGGAATGGTCACGTACTGGATACCGACGTAGGGCACGGGTTGGGCTGACGGGTGTGCAGGGTCGGCGTGCTGCATCATTTTCAGCGTGACACCGGCGAAGGGCGCAGCCTGCAAATAAGCGTCGCTGTAGGTGGACATGCGAGTGCCCGGCGGTACGTTGGTGATGCCATCCTTCTCGGCGACCAGCAGGATGTATTCCTTGGAGGTCGCCCACGTCACAAAGGCTTTGGCGGCTTCCTTGTGTTTGGACGTCGCGGGGATGGCCAGCGACCAGGCATAGAGCCAGGACGAACCCTTGTCGGTGACCTGCGTGGGGGCCGCGACGAAGCCGACCTTATCGGCGACCTTGCTTTGAGTTGTATCGGTGATGAAGGAGCCTGCGACGCTGGCATCGACCCAGATCGCGCATTTCCCGCTGTTGAACAGGGCCAGTGTCTCGTTGAAGCCATTGCTCGAAACGCCCGGCGGGCCGTACTGCTTGAGGGTGTTGACGTAGAAGTTCGCGGCGGCGGTCCATTCCGGCCCAGTGAGTTGCGGCTGCCACTGCTCGTTGAACCAGCGTGCACCGAAGGCGTTGGACATGGTGGTCAGCAACGCCATGTTTTCACCCCAACCAGCCTTGCCGCGCAGGCACATTCCATACTGCTCTTTGTCCGGCTGGTGCAGCTTGCCGGCGAACTCGCCGAGCTGCGTCCAGGTCGGGTGCTCGGGCATGCTCAGGCCGGCGTTCTTGAACAAGTCGGTTCGGTAATAGGTGATTGTACTTTCGCCATAAAACGGCAGGGCATAGAGCGTGTCGTTGACTGACAGTCCCTGGCGAACCGAGGGGAAAATATCCTCGAGGTCATAGCTGGCGGGCAGATCCTTTATCGGTTCCAGCCAATGCTTGGCGCCCCACAGCGGTGTTTCGTAAGTGCCGATGGTGAGCACGTCGAATTGACCGCCCTGAGTGGCAATGTCAGTGGTCAGGCGCTGACGCAACACGTTCTCTTCAAGCACCACCCAGTTGAGCTTCACGTCCGGGTGCAGCTGTTCGAACGTTTTGGACAGCCGCTGCATGCGGATCATATCGCTGTTGTTCACGGTGGCGATGGTCACCGTTTCGGCAGCCTGGCAGAGCAGGGCAGAGGACAGGCCGGCGGATAGAAAAAACGCGCTTGGGATGATCTTCATCGTGTTCTCCGCTCTGCGCCTTGGGCGGCAGAGGCACTTATTGTTGTTGTAATCCACGATGCGAGTCATAGCCGCAACGGGATGACCACAGGATTACAGCAACCCAAGTGATGAACAAATGAACGGCATACACCGCACTGATACTTTTTTAACCGGGCAGGACAGTGGAAAAAAAGTATCAGTGACCGCCACACAGGGCGCTAGGCTTGCTGTCTGCTTAGTGTGAATCTGATAACAGCGCCGTGGAGTTTCGAATCTCTTCGATTCGTCCCGGCTTCGCGGTAGCCTTGATAAAACCAACAAAAATGGAATCGCCAGGGTGATGAACCATCACGTAACCGCAGACAAGCCGCCAGCGCTTGAAGTCATTCTGAACGAGCCCCAGCACAGCTTTCGTTGGTACGAGCATGACTATCCCTTCGACCTTGCGCGTTGGAATCATCATCCGGAATTCGAGATCCACCTGATCCGCGAAGGCAGTGGTCGGCTATTGGCGGGTGACTACATCGGCCTGTTCGAGGCCGGCCACGTCGCCCTGATCGGTCCAGGCCTGCCTCACGACTGGATCAGCGACCTGGGCAAAGGGGAGGTGATTGCCGGCCGCGACGTCGTGTTGCAATTCGATGGTCAGATGTTGATGCAACTGCGCGACAAGGTCCCCGAACTCAGCGAATTGCAAAGCCTGTTTCGTCAGGCGGCCCAGGGCATCCAGTTTCATGGCGTGACCCGTAAAAAAGCGGCCCGACTGATGGAAGAAATCGGTCAGTGCCAAGGATTACAGAGGCTGTGCCTGTTCCTGTCGTTGCTGCAGTTGTTGGCATCGGCCCCCGACACCGAGCGACAGACGCTCGCCAGCCTGCAATATGCGCCGATGCTCGACGCATTGACGGCCCAGCGCATGAGTATTGTCTTCGACTACATCCTCAACGACCTTGCGGATGAGTTGCGGATGTCCGTCATCGCCCAGCGCCTGGACATGAACGAACCGGCCTTCTCCAAATTCTTCAAGCGCGCCACTGGCCATACCTTCGTCGACCTGACGCGCAAACTGCGGGTTCAGCGCGCCTGCCGTTTGCTGGCGCAAAGCAGTTTCAGCGTTGCAGATATCTGCTTTGAAGTGGGTTATGCCAACCTGTCGAATTTCAATCGGCACTTCCGACATGAAATGCAGGAAACGCCCAGTCAGTATCGGCAGCGGTTGCAACGGGTGGTGGCGGTCAGTCATTAAAGGGCACAAGATCAAAAGATCGCAGCCTTCGGCAGCTCCTACGGATGTACGCGACCCATGTAGGAGCCGCCGAAGGCTGCGATCTTTTAAGGATGACGGGATGGACGTGGAATTATTTTTCTCCAGTTCTTGACATGCCTTTCGAACCAGTCCAGAATTGCGTCCATTCCTGCTTAGGGAACACGAAAACCCCTTAGATTTCAAAGGGTTGGATGCTAGATTAGAATCTTGTTTCCAGATACGAGTTTACACGTTTGATGTTGTGCTACTGACATCAGATGTTTGAGGCCGAATAGCAAAATGGTTATGCAGTGGATTGCAAATCCACCTACGCCGGTTCGATTCCGACTTCGGCCTCCACTTTAAACGAGCTCCGTAGATCCATGATCTACGGAGCTTTTTTATTTTCGCAGTCCTGCAAGATTTAGTCTTGAAAAGGATCTTTGCGAACTTGCTTCACCGGGGCGGGATGTATATATTTCCCCCTCTGTTGCACAAGCGTCAGAACTGCCAGATCGTTACTGGTCAGTC
Organism: Pseudomonas sp. TE12508; assembly: GCF_056279485.1. Lineage (NCBI taxonomy): Bacteria > Pseudomonadati > Pseudomonadota > Gammaproteobacteria > Pseudomonadales > Pseudomonadaceae > Pseudomonas > Pseudomonas sp. TE12508. The sequence goes on from NZ_JBWCCN010000012.1 coordinate 173,186, forward strand.
TTCAGACCGCTTTACCGCGCTACCGCCCGAATGGCGAAACTGGTAGACGCATGGGACTTAAAATCCCCCGCTCGTAAGGGCGTGCCGGTTCGATTCCGGCTTCGGGCACCATATTTATCAAAGGCCTGCATGAGATTTCTCATGCAGGCCTTTGTCGTTTCTGCCTCTCAATTTTTGACAGGCTCTATCGTTGATACCCGTCACAAGAATTTCAGCCGCGATGCTCGCTATCTCGCCTGTATCGACCCTGAGTACCTTCAGCTCATAAAGCAGCTACTTCTGCGTCCATTTCCCAACACCGGTTTCACAATCGATCTTGGCCTGCGGCAGGTTCTCAACGCTGTAGTAATACGTGATGACCTGGGCATTGTCGGGAATATTCAGCGGTTTGCTGTTCTTGTCCTTGCTATCGACTGAGGGTTGGCCAGCGCCTCTGCAGTATTTCCTCTCGTATAGCGCCCCCTGTTGAGGGTGGGAGTCAGCTACACGAATGGCTGGCCAGTGAAACCGCGCGGCAGTCTTTGCAAACCGGGCATTTCGATCAGCCGCTGGGTCCAGGCTGCGCGCCAGTCATTGGCGGTGTGGGTTGCTTTGGCCTTGCGCGCGGCGCGACGGGCAGCGTTGCGTTCGGCTTTGCGTGCTTCTTTGAACGCATCGGTGTTTCGGCAGCTTCGGCATTTCACCCGGGTCAGTATGCTGCTTGACGTCAGGTTGCTGCCTTTGTGTCCGCAGGCCAGGTGCCCGCCGACTTTGAAGTGAGTGACCATGGGGTATCTCCTTCGTGATGTGTAATCGTTCGACAGGCGGGCGAGGGCGTTCGTTCGCTATACAACAGGCAAAAAAAGGCCCGCATGCGGGCGGGCCAGGGGGATTTCTTGAAAGGAGTGGATGCACTGTAGGGGATGATTTGTGAAGGCCGTGTGAAATGGGAAAAGACACAAACAAAAAAATCCCGGCAAATTTGGCCGGGTGGGTGTGTAGCGCATGACAGGCAGGCAGGTATAAGCCTGGTGACGATTGTCACCGTTCAGGTGCCCTGAAGGGGGCTTTGTGCATGGCTCAAGTACTTGGGTCGATTCATCTGAACCGAGGCAGCGGCGGCTCTACAGGTTTGAGTGAAGACAGTGCGCTGCGAATCTGCGGCGTGTCTTTCTCGATGTCATTCAGACGATCGCGAATCCTGAGGGCTGTCGGATGCCCCCCTTGATTATCAACCCAATCGGCGATCTCCTTGCACGCGGCGGCAAGGCGCGCCTGACGGGAGTCAAGCAGGGTGAGCAGGGTGGTGATGGACTCTTTCTCGGACATGACATACACCTCCGTTCAAAGAAATCGGGTAAAGGGCAACAAAAAGCCCGCGGGGAGCGAGCTTTCTGCCGATGGGTCGCTGATCCTTCAGCACCTCTAAGTATAGACCCGGAAATAAAACAGGCCAGCTTCAGGCCTGCCGGGACTTCGGCGAGCTGACCGCGTTAAGCCGCCGACATTCGCGCGCGGCGTCCTCTTCAAGATCAAAGCCGTCACCGATGAAGCCGCGAGTGCGGGTATCGGTAATGCGATACCAGACGGCAGCATCGGGTGGCGGGTGATCGGGTTCTCCGGCCCGGCGGCCATGAATGATGATCTTGTTGCAGCGTTTCACAACGAAAATGTCTTCCATGGCGTCACCGAAGCTATTCGTATTCAGATCAAGCATAGAAGCCCTTTGCAATCACGCAAAAAAAGGACAGGTCAGTTCGTCGGTTTAATTCGCCTCGAAGAGGTCTTAGGGTGTTTCAGCCGTCTCGATAAGCTTCTCCAGAAGCACAGCCAACGCGACTTCTTCTGCCCTCAATCTTTTACGTCCTCTTGATCGCGGCAGTTTGGATAATGCGCCCTGCATGAAACCATCAACGACCGCCGGATGGATGTAGCACTTGCGGCAAACCGCCGGAGTGTTGCCCAACTGTCGGGCGACGTTCTTGACCATTTCCACCACATGGCGCTTCGCGTCGGCTTCCGATTCCCACTGCAACTCGCGCAGCACCGCCAATGCCAACGCACTGCCGGCCCAAGTGCGGTAGTCCTTTGCGGTGAAATCGGCGCCGGTCAGCGTCTTTAAGTAGGCGTTGACGTCGGAGGAACTGATGGTGTGCCGCTCGCCGTTTTCGTCCAGATACTGAAAGAGGTTTTGCCCGGGGATTTCCAGGCAGCGTTTGATGATTCGCGCCAGGCGGCGGTCTTTTACGGTGATCTGGTGCTCGATTCCGCTCTTGCCGCGAAACTGGAACAGGATTGCGCTGCCGTTGACCTCGACGTGACGGTTGCGCAGGGTCGTCAGGCCATATGAGCGGTTGTCCCGGGCGTATTGCGTGTTGCCGACCCGGATCAGCGTCGCATCGAGCAAGGTAATCACCGTGGCCATGACCTTGTCGCGGCTGAAGCCGGGGGCCGCCAGCAGCGCTTCCAGTTGCTTGCGCAGTTTCGGCAGGGCCAGGCCGAAGTCCCGCAAACGCGAGTATTTGTCGGCATCGCGCACTTCTCGCCAGCGCGGGTGATAACGGTATTGCTTGCGACCGCGAGCGTCGCGGCCGGTGGCTTGCAGATGGCCGCGCGGGTCGGGGCAAATCCACACATCGGTGTAGGCGGGCGGCACCGCGAGTGCATTGATGCGTTTGATTTCATCCGGATCGGTAATGCGTTGCTCCGCCGGGTCAAAGTAGCAAAACTTGCCGCGCAGGAGTTTGCGGGTGATGCCGGGCTGGCTGTCATCGACGTAATGCAGGTCGGGCGGCAGAACATCGGGCAACGCGGTATCTGGCATGGCGGGCAATCCTGGGCGACGAATCATGGGGCGTTAAGCCATTGACCGCGCGCCATCGTCGGGGTGCCGACGAATTCAGGCCAGCACCGCCACCGCTTTGATTTGCGCCCAGAGTTGCTGTCCGGGGTGCACGCCCAGTTGATCCCGGGAATAGCGGGTGATTCGCGCCAGTAGCGGTGTGCCGGCCGCGTTCAGGCGGATCAGTACGTGAGCGGCGTTATCGGCACCGATTTCACTGATCACCGTGACCGGCAGGCGATTGAGAATGCTGCTTTGTTCGACGCCTTGCAGGCTCAGGCTGACATCCCGCGCCTGGACCTTGCAGCGCAGCGCCTGGCCCTCGGCCATCGGCGAATGGGCGACCCGAATGCTCAGCTCCGTGTTGGGCAGTTGCAAAGTCAACAACTGGTAGTCGGCGTCATAGGCGCTGACGTGTCCTTCGATCACCACGCCGGCATCGTCGCCCAGCGCCAGCGGCAGATCGAGCCGGGCCAGGGTTTCGCCGATGGCGCCGCTGGCCAAAGCCTTGCCGTTGCTGAGCAGAACGAGGTGGTCGGCGAGCCGCGCGACTTCATCCTGGGAGTGGCTGACGTACAGCACGGGGATGTCTAGCTCATCGTGCAGCCGTTGCAGATACGGCAGGATTTCGTTCTTACGCTGGGTATCGAGCGCCGCCAGCGGCTCATCCATCAGCAATAGTTTCGGGCTGGTGAGCAGGGCACGAGCGATGCCGATCCGCTGGCGCTCACCGCCAGAAAGGTTCTGCGGATCACGGGCCAGCAAATGGCCAATCCCCAGCAACTCAGTGGCATGCGCCATGTCGACCCGGCGCTGTTGGCGAGGGATGCGCCTGAGGCCGAACTCCAGATTGGCCCGCACCGATAAATGCGGGAACAGGCTGGCTTCCTGGAAGACATAACCCAAAGCGCGTTTATGCGGCGGGACAAAAATCCCCTTGTCGCTGTCTTCCCAGACTTCATCGTTGACCTGAACAAAACCCTGCCCGGCCTGTTCCAGACCGGCGATGCAGCGCAGGCACGTGGTTTTACCCGAACCGGAATGGCCGTAAAGCGCCGTCACTCCGCGGCCGGGCAGTTGCAGGTCCACATCCAGGGAGAATCCCGAATAATTCAGTTTCAAGCGCGCATGAATCATCGATCAGCTCCAGACCGCTTTGGTTTTACGGCTGGAGTAGAGCGCCAGCAATACTGCAAACGAGAACACCAGCATCGCCCCGGCCAGCCAATGAGCCTGGGCGTATTCCATGGCTTCGACGTGATCGTAGATCTGCACCGAGACCACGCGGGTCTTGTCGGGAATGTTGCCGCCGATCATCAGTACTACGCCGAACTCGCCGACGGTGTGGGCGAAACCGAGAATGGCCGCGGTGATGAAACCGGGACGGGCCAGCGGCACAATCACGCTGAAGAACGTGTCCCAGGGGTTGGCGCGCAAGGTTGCAGCCACTTCCAGTGGGCGAGTGCCAATGGCGGAAAAAGCATTTTGCAGTGGCTGGACCACGAACGGCATCGAGTACAGCACCGAACCGATCACCAACCCCGCAAAACTGAAGGTCAAGGTGCCGAGCCCTAGCGATTGGGTGAACTGGCCGACCCACCCGTTAGGACCGAGCGCCAGCAACAAATAAAAGCCAATCACCGTGGGCGGCAGCACCAGGGGCAGGGCGACGATCGCCCCGATCGGGCCGCGCAGCCAGGACTGGGTACGCGACAGCCATAACGCAATCGGAGTGCCGATGACCAACAGGATCACGGTCGTCAGGGACGCCAGTTTGAGAGTCAGCCAGATGGCGGAATAATCGGCACTCGATAGCGTCATTTAGAGTTGGTAACCGTAGGATTTGATGACAGCGGCGGCTTTCGGACCTTTGAGGTAGTCAACCAGCGCCTTGGCGGCCGGGTTGTCCTTGCCCTTATTGAGGATCACCGCGTCTTGTTTGATCGGGTCATGCAGATCGGCCGGCACGATCCAGGCCGAACCGCTGGTGACTTTGCCGTCTTTGTAGATCTGCGACAAGGCCACAAAACCGAGTTCGGCATTACCAGTGGATACGAACTGGTAGGCCTGGGTGATGTTCTGGCCTTCAACGATCTTGTCTTTGACCTTGTCGGTCAGCCCCTGTTTGGCCAGCACTTGAGTGGCAGCCAGGCCATACGGGGCGGCTTTCGGGTTGGCGATGGACAGATGTTGATACTGATTGTCGCTCAGCACCTTGCCCTTGGCGTCGACGTAACCGTCCTTGGCCGACCACAGCGCCAGGGTGCCGATGGCGTAGGTGAAGCGCGAGCCTTTGACCGTGTCGCCTTCGGCTTCAAGTTTTTTCGGGGTGGTGTCGTCTGCCGAGAGGAACACTTCGAACGGCGCGCCGTTCTTGATCTGGGTATAGAACTGGCCGGTTGCACCAAAGGAGGTGACCAGTTTGTGCCCGGTGTCTTTCTCGAAATCGGCCGCAATGGCCTGGATCGGCGCGGTGAAGTTGGCAGCAACGGCGACCTGGACTTCATCCGCCTGGGCGGACCCGAAAGCGAACACGGTGAACAGGCACGCGGGGGCAAAACGTGAGGCACGAATGGTCATGGAACGGCTCCGTGGTAGGCGAGTGAAACGCTATATAGCGGAATATATAGCGAATTGCCTGTAAACGGAACTTTCTAGCAGCGTGAAGAGAGTTGAACTGTGATGAAGCGGCTCCTGTGGCGAGGGAGCTTGCTCCCGTTCGGCTGCGAAGCAGTCGTGAAGCTTTTGGGGCCGCTTCGCGACCCAGCGGGAGCAAGCTCCCTCGCCACAGGAAAGCCCCTTCATCACAGGAAGCGCCCTCACCACAGGAAACCCCCTAGCCACAGTTTTTTGTTGGTCGCTGTCTAGCAGCGAGTCAGTTTGGCCAACGCCTCATCCGCCAACCGCCGGGTCAGCTCTGCCGAAGTCATTTCAACCCCCAACGTGAACGCCTGCCCGGCCCAAAGGCTGCTGAAGTCCGCCTCCCCTTTGGCCCGCAACGGCATCAACGCACCGCCCGCCAGGGGGAACGTCGGCGCTTTGTCACACATGGGCCCCAGTTCACGCATCACCCGATTGAGAATCCCGCGTGCCGGGCGGCCGGTGAAAATATTGGTAACCGCCGTTTCGCTCTCCTTGGCCGTTCGCAACGCCTTTTGGTGAGAAGCGCTGACCTTGGCCTCCGGCGTGAACAAATAAGCCGTACCCACCTGGACCGCCGAAGCGCCCAGCAGAAAAGCCGCCGCGACACCCCGCGCATCTCCAATCCCGCCCGCCGCAATTACCGGCACTTTCACCGCATCGACGATTTGTGGCACCAGGGCAAATGTCCCTACCTGGCTGCTCAGGTCATCACTGAGGAACATCCCCCGGTGACCGCCGGCCTCGTAACCCATGGCGATGATCGCGTCGCAACCATGCTGTTCCAACCAGATGGCCTCTTCGACGGTAGTCGCCGAAGAGAGAATTTTCGCCCCGGTAGCTTTTACCCGATCCAATAGAGACTTTTCCGGCAAGCCAAAGTGAAAACTCACCACTTCGGGACGAAATTCTTCGATCACTTCGCAGGCTGCATTATCGAACGGTGCGCGATTGGACACTGGCGTCGGCGCGTCGAAGTCGACACCCAGTTCCCGGTAATACGGTTCCAGCAGGTTTTTCCAGTCCCGTGCGCGTTGCTCATCGGGGGCCGGAGGTTGATGGCAGAAGAAATTCACGCTGAACGGGCGCTGGGTGTGTTGGCGAATCGTTTTCAGCTCCTCGCGCAACTGCTCGATGCTCAGCATCGCGGCGGGCATCGAGCCCAGGCCGCCAGCGTTGCTCACCGCAATCACCATGGCCGACGTTGTCGCGCCGGCCAAGGGGCCCTGGATGATCGGCAGTTCGATCCCGAGCAGGTCAAGAATGCGGGTGTCTGGCCATTGACTCATGTGCAGTGTTCTCCGACGTCGGTAGAAGCGAATTTGTATCAGTAATGACTGACGCAAGGCCAGTCGAGTTTGAGGATTGGCTTAAAGTCGGCTACGGCGATGTGTTTTCATGTGTTATTTCAACAGCACGACAACTGAGCGATTCCATCGGGAGGCAGTGATGTTCAAAGGTATTTTGATCGACAAGGACGACAACGGTTACCGGGCCACCTTGCAAGAGATCAGTGATGATCAATTGCCTGAAGGCGATGTGACGGTGCGTGTGGCGTACAGCACGCTGAACTTCAAGGATGGCCTGGCGATCACGGGCAGCAGCCCGGTGGTGCGAAAATTCCCGATGGTGCCGGGGATCGATCTGGCAGGCACTGTCGAAGTCAGCGGGCATCCGGATTACAAGGTTGGTGATCAAGTCCTGCTCAATGGCTGGGGTGTGGGCGAAGGACACTGGGGCGGATTGGCGCAGAAAGCTCGCCTGAATGGCGACTGGCTGATCCCGTTGCCCAAAGCCTTCACCGCCGCGCAAGCGATGGCCATCGGCACGGCCGGTTACACAGCGATGCTGAGCATCCTGGCGCTGGAGCACAACGGTGTGAACCCCGATCAAGGCGAAGTGCTGGTGACAGGCGCCAACGGTGGCGTAGGCAGTTTCGCCATCGCGCTGCTGAACAAACTCGGCTATCGCGTGGTGGCGTCCACCGGCCGCACCGCCGAGCACGACTACCTCAAGCAATTGGGTGCCAGTGAAATCATCGATCGCGCCACGTTGTCGGAGCCGGGCAAACCATTGGCCAAGGAACGTTGGGCTGCGGTGATCGATTCGGTCGGCAGCCACACGCTGGCCAACGCTTGCGCCAGCACTCGGGCCAACGGCATCGTCGCTGCTTGCGGACTGGCCCAGGGCATGGACTTCCCGGCCTCCGTTGCGCCGTTCATTTTGCGCGGTGTGACCCTGGCCGGCATCAACAGCGTGACCCAACCCAAAGCCAAGCGGATACTGGCCTGGAATCGCCTGGCCAAGGATCTGGACTTTGCCTTGCTGCCGCTGATCAGCCACGAAATCGGCTTGAGTGAAGCCATCGACGCGGCCCAGCGCCTGCTTGCCGGCCAGTTGCGTGGTCGGGTGGTAGTCGACGTCAATCGTTGATCGTCTCGGCGCCAATCAAACAGACAAACTGTAGAAACAAGGAAATAGCGACAATGGATGTAAAGCTGCGTGAAGTGCTGCCCTTTAGCGTCTCGGGTTTGCAGGTTCGAACCCTAAATGCCGCAGAAAAGCAGCCAGATACCGCGCGTATCGGCCCTATGTGGGAACAGTTTTTCGTTGAGGACGTTTTCGACAAGATCGCCCACAAGCAGCCGGATTCCTTTATGTACGGCGTCTATTCCAACTACGAGTCCGACGCTTCGGGCCACTTCGATGTGACCGCGGGTGCAGCGGTCACCGCGCCCTCCGAGGACTTTGCGCAGATTCAGGTTGAGGGCGGCGATTACCTGGTATTCAGCGCCAAAGGGCCGATGCCCGACAGCGTCATCCAGACGTGGGGCCTGGTCTGGGCTTACTTCGAGGATAACCCGCAGGTTCGTCGCAAATTCGCCACGGACTTCGAGGTCTACACCGGCCCGGAGTCAGTGGCGATCTACATCGGCATTCAGGACTCAGCCGCGTTTTCGCGTTCCAGCAACTGACGCTTGCGCTCCACGCCCCAGCGATAGCCCGACAGGTTGCCGTCGCTGCGCACCACGCGATGGCAAGGGATTGCCACCGCCAGGCTGTTCGCACCACAGGCCTGGGCCACGGCGCGCACGGCTTTCGGTGCGCCGATGCGTTGAGCGATATCGGCGTAACTGGCGGTGCTGCCGGCGGGAATCTCCCGCAGCGCTTGCCACACCCGTTCCTGAAACGCCGTGCCGCGTACGTCCAGCGGCAAGTCCAGGCCGAGGGCCGGGGCTTCGATAAAACCCACCACTTTAGCGATCAACTGCTCGAACTCATGATCGGCGCCAATCAGGTTGGCACGCCGAAACTTGTCCTGCAGGTCACAGACCAATTGATGCGGGTCGTCCCCCAACAGAATCGCGCAGACGCCGCGCTCACTTTGCGCCACCAGAATCGCTCCCAGAGAACACTGGCCGACGGCAAAACGAATGTCATTGTTCTGCCCGGCCGCACGGTAATCGCCGGGCTTCATGCCCAGCACTTGATCCGCGGCCTCATAGAATCGGCTGTTGGAGTTGAATCCGGCGTCATACAGCGCGTCGGTGACCGTGCCTCCGTCCACCAGGCGCTCGCGAACCTTGCGTGAACGATGGGCGGTGGCGTAGCCCTTGGGCGTCAGGCCGGTGATGGCCTTAAACACGCGATGGAAGTGGAAACTGCTCAGGCCGGCGGCGTCCGCCAGTTCATTCAGCGCCGGCAACGTCTCGGCGGATTCGATGTGACGGCATGCGGCGGCCACGGTTGTGGCGTGCTGTGCGGCGACGTCGCTTTGATCCTTCGCGGCTCGTTTGCTGGGGCGATAACCCGCCGCCTGAGCTTGCTCGGCGGTGTCGAAGAACTCGACATTCTGCGGTTTCGGCAAACGCGCCAGGCTGCTGGGGCGGCAGTAGATGCCGGTGGTTTTCACCGCATACACAAACTGCCCGTCGGCGCGGGGATCGCGCGCGACCACGGCAGCCCAGCGAGGATCGTTCTCGGTAGCGATTTTTGTCGATTGAGTTGTCATGGCTTCATGTCCGTTGACCCGTTTCATGCAGATTAACCAGCCGGCAGAGACGCCACACTCCGGGTCTTGCGGTCGAACTCAACGGTTTCATCCCGCGGTACGAAAGGTGAAGTTGATCCGTTGTTCGCCCAACTGAGGATGATAACCCTCCTTGATCGGCAATACGCCGTGATAACGCAAACGGTCGACGCCGCCCCAGACCACAATATCGCCGTGTAACAGCGGCACGCGTTGGCTTTTGGCGCTGCGTTCGAAGCCACCGAACAGGAACGTCGCCGGCAACCCCAAGGACACCGAAACGATGGGAGCCGCGTAGGAACCTTCGTCTTTGTCTTGATGCAACGACATTCTGGCACCGGGAATATAGCGGTTGATCAGGCAGGAATCCGGTACGAAATCCATAAAGTCTGCCTCTCGTGCCGCCGCTTGCGCCAGCTCGAAAAACACCTTAGGCATTTCAGGCCAGGGCGCGCCGGTCTGCGGATCATTACGGGTGTACTTGTAGCCGCTGCGGTCAGTCGTCCAGCCCCAGGTGCCGCAACTGCTCAGTGCCACCGACATGGTAAAGCCGCCGGGCGTGACCATCTGCCGAAAGGGCGCGGCGGCCAGAACCGCCTCCAGCGCCGGCAGCAACCGGTCGAGCCAAGGCAGGGCAAAGCCTCTAAGCACGTAGGATTGTTCGCCAATCTGCTCGCGTCTGGACGGCTGCTCGGGTTCTGTATCGGCAAACAGATCAAAAGTGATCGGGCTCATGGGGTCATAACGCATCGTGAAAGATGATTCCAAGGGTATGCCGTTTTCCACTGTGCAGGCGACTCACGCCATGACGCATCGTTACTCGGTAATAGCCGCGAACACCTTTTACCGGACGCTGATTCACGGCAAAAATCAACGCGTCGCCTTTCTTCAGACCGATGACTTGCGGGCGCGACTGCATCCTCGGACGTTGTTCAGTCAGCACAAACTCACCGCCGGTAAAGTCTTCCCCCGGTTCTGACAGAAGAATCGCCACTTGCAGCGGAAAAACGTGTTCGCCGTACAGGTCCTGATGCAAACAGTTGTAGTCCTGCGGCCCATATTGCAGCAACAAAGGTGTCGGGCGTTCCTGACCGGCGGCATGACAGCGCTGCAAAAATGCTTCGTGCGATTCGGGGAAACGGGTCGGCAGGTCCATCGATTCGTACCAGCGATTGGCGATTGGAACCAGTCGAGGGTAGAGCGCGCTACGCAACCGGGCCACCGGATCCGGCAACGGGTACTTGAAGTACTTGTACTCGCCCCGGCCAAAACCGTGGCGAGCCATCACCACTTTGGAGCGAAAGGGCTCGGGCCGGTCGTACAGGGCGCTTATTTCATCGCAGGACTGATGGCCTAAAAACGACCGGATTAGCGCGCAGCCATCCTGATCGAGTTGCTGCGCAAGCGTGATCCAGTCGAGGGCATCGTTATGAATCGGGTCGGTAAACAAGGTTCTGACTCCTTGACCAAAAGGTCGAGGCGGTCAGTTTAGTGAGCGTTGCGGGAGTGGGCACTCCGGCGCTTGCGGTCGAATTCGAAAGGGGAGCAGACGTCCATGTTGTCGCTCCAGATCGCTTTACAGCGCTTTGCTCACGCTGATCTCGCTGATGACATCTTCAGTCTGGCCATGAATGACGTCGAGTGCAGCCTTGGCTTCTGCTTCCGTGCCGTTTTCCAGCTGGGCGAATTCAAAGCGGCGCTCGCCGTTGAGTTTGTATTTGATGACGTATTTGGTCGTCTGGGCCACGGTCATACCTGCCTGTTTTGGTGTGGGCTCAGCTCAGTTTGGAGCTGGAGCGGCGGATGATTTTGATCGAGTGCGTCAGGGTCGGTTTGCGGGTCACGCTGATCGGCCGGCGATTGACCGTGTCGATGGTGATGTTCCAGAAACCGGTGCTTGGCGCAGTGATGCGGGCCGGGAAGGTGTCGAATGCGCCGCCGTGGTAAGTATGACGGCCGCCATTCTTGAAGCTGCGGAAGTTGGCGTCGTTCATCAAGCGGATGTTGCACATTTGGGAGCACTGGATGACGACGATGTCGTCTTCGTTGAGGTGCTCGCGCTGGTGGATAAATTTCATGAGGCGCCTCCAGAAGGGCTTTTTCTACAAAATCAAAACGATAGCATGGGCGATTGGCGCAGTTTATCAGCCCGAACAGGTTATTATCCGGCTCTCGAGGTGCGCTTTGACAATTAAAAACAGTTATACGGAATTCTATGAGCGATAAAAGCAGTGAGCCTCGGAGAAAACCAGCATTTGTGCTGTCGGAAGGTCTTTATCGGAGGTTCTGTATGAAGTGGGGAGTTCTGGTCGGGCCGTTGGCGTTGGCAGTGGGTGGATGTGCGAGTGTCTCGGACATCAATGAGACACTGCCCACCATGAGCGTGATATCAGGCAAGAATCCCCATGAGTACGCCCAATGCCTGGTCGAAAAGCTCGCCGATAGCCGTGGAGCCCTGCAAGTCGAACCGCACAAGGACGGCGTGCGAGTTATCGTGCCGCAAAAGTTCTCGTCGGGGCCGGCCGCCGTGTTTGAAATTGAAGACCGCTCTGGCGGCAGCAGCATCAAGCTGCATGAGCGCATCTCCAATGTGCCATTGCGCCCATGGGATGTACGCAATGCCGCCACCGCATGCATATCCGGCTGATAAACTACCCCCAGTCAGCATCGATGCCGTCAAAGTCGCGCTTTGACGGCATTGTCATTTCTGGAGTTGAGCATGAAGCGAGAGCAGGTGCGGGAGCGCCATGCAGAGGGTCATATCTCTGCCACCCACGTGATTCAGAACCCGGCGAATCCGGGGGAGTGGATCGTGTTTTTCAAGAAAAGCGCCGGGCGCAGTTTTTTCCTGGTGGATGACAACGATGAAGTCGAGTCCTTCAGTCGCCTCGACGATTTAATCGAGACCGTGCGCGGGCTCGGGATCAAATTCGCCGAAATCCATATGTAGGGCAGGGGGAGCCCTAATGACGTTAAGTTAAGACACTGAACCTGTGGGAGCGAGGCTTGCCCGCGAAGAATACACCGCGGTTTTTCAGGTATTACGCGTCATCGTTCTTCGCGGGCAAGCCACGCTCCCACAGGATTTGCGTAGCTCAAGTTTCTTAACACGGGAGAGCTACTTGCAGACCACCACCACGCTGCGGTTTTTGTAATTGCCGACGTCGACGCCCAAGGTCTTGTCGCTTTCCTGCGGCGAAGGTGTGCCGTCGGTACCGACAATCCGATAACCGGTGCCAGCGCACGAGGCATCGGCTTTTTCGTAGCAGGTGGCCCAGTCGTTGGCTTCCCCGGAGCAGTCGATGCTCAGGCCTTGTTCGCCATTTTTCAGGTAAGTCGTTTCGGACGTGGCGCAGCCGCTCAGGGCCAGAACTGCAATCAGTGGCAAAAATTTATTCATGTCGTGGTGATCGTCGGTGATGGGGGCTAAAGGCTGTGACAGCGGTGGCATCGAAAGATTGTAGCGAATGGCCACTTCTCTGCAGATAATCACAAAAAAGCCCTGCACAAAGGCAGGGCTGCGTCGTGTCAGGTTCAGTTCAAGGCTTGTCCTTGCCGCGCCGCTTGGGGCCTGCGGGTTGATCTTGCAACACTGATGCCACTTCAATCGCCAACGCTTCGGTAGGGAACGGCCCGGCAATATTTTCGCCGCCGACGCTGTCTACCCACCACTGGCCGTCTTTTGCCTGATTGATCAGGTACCCATTAACACTTTTTGCTGCCGACATCTATCTGCCTCGTTGGCTGGTTCAATCGCACAATGATAGCGCCAAATGCCCTCAACGGGTGCCTATGGTGTAGGGTAGGGCGGATTGTCTTTCGGATGATGGCCGCGCAAATCTGCCGATCTCTGCTATCTATAAGAGGTTGTGCAATGTATCTGCGGAACTATCCATCAGAATATTTCTCTATGATGGCATCGGTTAGCCAGCGCGGGGCATTGTAAGGTGCACGCCGCCTGATTAGACTGCGCCGAAACTCGTACACACAGCCCTTTCAAGGACTTATATGATCAAGAAATGCTTGTTCCCAGCAGCCGGTTACGGTACTCGCTTCCTGCCAGCGACTAAAGCCATGCCCAAAGAAATGCTGCCGGTGGTAAACAAGCCACTGATCCAGTACGGCGTCGAAGAAGCACTGGATGCCGGGTTGACCGAAATTTCCATCGTCACCGGTCGTGGCAAGCGCGCTCTGGAAGACCACTTCGACATCAGCTACGAGCTGGAAAACCAGATCAAGGGCACCGACAAAGAGAAATACCTGGTCGGTATCCGCAAACTGCTCGACGAGTGCTCGTTCTCCTACACTCGCCAGACCGAAATGAAAGGCTTGGGCCACGCGATTCTGACGGGTCGCCCGCTGATCGGCGACGAACCGTTCGCCGTGGTACTGGCGGATGACTTGTGCGTAAACCTGGAAGGCGACGGCGTACTGACCCAGATGGTCAAGCTGTACAAGCAGTTCCGCTGCTCGATCGTTGCCATTCAGGAAGTCGATCCGCAAGAAACTCACAAGTACGGTGTGATTGCCGGTGAGATGATCCGCGACGACATCTACCGCGTTCACAGCATGGTTGAAAAACCGAAGCCTGAAGATGCGCCGTCGAACCTGGCGATCATCGGCCGTTACATCCTGACCCCGGACATCTTCGACCTGATCGAACAAACCGAGCCAGGCAAGGGCGGCGAAATCCAGATCACCGACGCCCTGATGAAGCAGGCACAAAACGGCTGCGTCATGGCCTACAAGTTCAAAGGCAAGCGTTTCGACTGCGGTGGCGCCGAAGGCTACATCGACGCGACCAACTTCTGCTTCGAGAACTTCTACAAGACTGGCAAGGCTTACTGATAGCGCCTGAGCTGCTTGTATTGAAAAGCCACCTTCGGGTGGCTTTTTCATTTTCCGGCCTCAAATAGTTTGCAACGCTTGCCCAAAGGCCGCTCGCAGGTATGCTGGTGGCCTGCCGAGGAGATAGAAATGGCCTACGATTTTGACCTGTATGTGATTGGCGCCGGTTCCGGCGGTGTGCGGGCTGCGCGGTTTGCGGCCGGTTTCGGCGCGAAAGTCGCCGTGGCCGAGAGCCGCTACCTGGGCGGTACGTGTGTGAACGTCGGCTGCGTGCCGAAAAAATTGCTGGTCTATGGTGCGCACTTCGCCGAAGACTTCGAGCAGTCGCAAGGCTTCGGCTGGGCCCCGGGTGAGGCGAAGTTCGACTGGGCGACGCTGATCGCCAACAAGGATCGCGAGATCAATCGCCTGAACGGCATCTATCGCAATCTGCTGGTCAACAGCGGCGTGACCTTGCATGAAGGCCACGCGAAAATCGTCGATCCGCATACCGTCGAGTTCGATGGCAAACGCTACACCGCCAAAAACATCCTGATCACTACCGGTGGCTGGCCGCAGATCCCGGAGATTCCGGGGCACGAGCACGCGATCAGTTCTAACCAGGCGTTCTTCCTTAAAGAGCTGCCAAAGCGCGTTCTGGTGGTCGGTGGTGGTTACATTGCGGTGGAGTTTGCCGGGATTTTCCACGGGCTGGGTGCCGAGACCACGCTGCTGTATCGCGGTGATCTGTTCCTGCGTGGCTTCGATGGTGCGGTGCGCAAGCATTTGCAGGAAGAGTTGTCCAGGCGCGGCATGGACCTGCAATTCAATGCCGATATCGAACGCATCGAAAAGCAAGCCGATGGCAGCCTGAAAGCCACGCTCAAGGATGGTCGTGTACTGGAGGCGGACTGCGTGTTCTACGCCACCGGCCGGCGTCCGATGCTCGACAACCTTGGGCTGGAAAACACCGGCGTCAAACTC
The DNA here is from genome assembly GCF_056279485.1 of Pseudomonas sp. TE12508. Taxonomy (NCBI): domain Bacteria; kingdom Pseudomonadati; phylum Pseudomonadota; class Gammaproteobacteria; order Pseudomonadales; family Pseudomonadaceae; genus Pseudomonas; species Pseudomonas sp. TE12508. Next base: position 188,488 of record NZ_JBWCCN010000012.1, read on the forward strand.
GACAAGAAAGGTTTTGTCGAGGTCGATGAGCAGTATCAAACCGCAGAGCCATCTATCCTGGCTCTGGGCGATGTGATCGGGCGAGTACAGCTCACGCCGGTCGCGCTCGCGGAAGGCATGGCCGTGGCGCGGCGTTTGTTCAAACCCGAGCAATATCGTCCGGTGGATTACAAGATGATCCCGACCGCCGTGTTCAGCTTGCCTAACATCGGCACTGTCGGCCTGACCGAAGAAGAGGCGCGGGAGGCCGGGCATGAGGTGGTGATCTTCGAAAGCCGTTTCCGGCCGATGAAGCTGACCCTGACTGAATGCCAGGAACGAACCTTGATGAAGCTGGTGGTGGACGCCAAGACTGACAAGGTCCTGGGCTGCCACATGGTAGGCCCGGAAGCCGGCGAGATCGTTCAGGGGTTGGCAATTGCCTTGAAGGCAGGCGCGACCAAACGTGACTTCGACGAAACCATCGGCGTGCATCCGACTGCCGCCGAAGAGTTCGTCACCATGCGTACGCCGGTCGCGAGTTAATCGTCCTTACGCGGCGCTGATGCGTCTGGCCCTGCCGCAACGACAGCGGCCAGTCGCGCGCTTTCATCCAGGCTTGCCTGCAACTTGATCAGTTCAACTTCCAGCGCTTTGTTGATGTGCGACTGTTCGTCGATGTTCTGCTTGAGTGACTGGCTTTCCAGCATGGCAATGCGCAAGCGTTCCTGGAGGAGGGTGCGTTCGCTGTCGATACGGTTGACCTGTTCCAGCAGCTGATCCTGCCGGCTATTGGTGTGCTTGAGTTGCTCTTGCGACAGGCTCAACTCTCGCAGCGTTCCGCGGTTTTCCGTCAGTAAGCGCTCGTTATCGCGATGCAGTTGGGTGATTTCATCCTGGCGAACCAGTGCGCCTTGCTGCGCCTGACGCAACTCCATCTGAATCTGCTGCACCTGGCCTTCGTGGCGGCGCTGTTCCTGCTCGCGCTGGTCTTTGACGGCATTGCGGTAGTGTTCCAGCGCCTCACGAGCGTGCAGGTGCTTTTCTTCCAGCGAGCGAATCTGCTCATCCTTGTCTTGCAAGCGTAATTCGAAATCTGCCAGCGCCTGGTTCAATCCGGCGTTGCGGGTTTGTTCGCTTTGCAGCATGGAGCGGGTGTCATGCAGTTCTGCTGATTCCTGGGTCAGTGCCAGACTTTGAATTTCGTATTGCTGGTGCAATTCGGTATTGGCCTCGCGGGCCTCATGCAGTTGGGTTTCCAGCTCTTTTCGTTGTTGCTCGAACTGTGCGCGTGCCTGGTCGATGGGCTCTTGCGCCTGCTCTTTCAGGCGTTGCGCCAGGCGTGACACCAGATTTGTCAGCTCATCATCGATAGGCTCGGAAGGTGTTTGCGCGGGTTCGGCGCCGTCATCGAGCTCCTTCATATAGCGATGGATTGTGGTTTTTGAACCGGTATTGCCCATCTCGATCCGCACCGCGTCGATGCTCGGGTGTTCGCCCCGGGCGAGGATTGCTGAGCGTGCCGCTTGCACCAGTGCCTTGTTTACGCCGCCACGTGCCATGTGTTCTCCTACGATTTGATACTGTGGTACGTACCACTAATATACACAATGTACCATGATATGAATAAAGTTTAAATTCTATGATTCATCATGCGGGATATACTGGTATTACCCCGTGTGATGCACTGTAATCCGTGGTTTCACCCGCCAGAGCGGTACGTTTTCGAGAACTGAGCCCATGACTGAACTGGATCGCTACCTGCAAGCCGCCACGCGCGACAACACCCGTCGCAGCTATCGCGCGGCCATCGAGCACTTCGAAGTCAGTTGGGGCGGGTTCCTGCCAGCGACCAGTGACAGCGTGGCGCGCTATCTCGTGGCCCACGCAGGCGTGCTATCGATCAATACCTTGAAGTTGCGCTTGTCCGCGCTGGCCCAGTGGCACAACAGTCAGGGTTTCGCCGATCCCACCAAGGCGCCCGTGGTGCGCAAAGTGTTCAAGGGCATTCGCGCGCTGCACCCGGCACAGGAGAAACAGGCCGAGCCATTGCAGCTTCAGCATCTGGAGCAAGTGGTGGCCTGGCTGGAGCAGGAGGCGCAAACCGCCAAGGCGCAGGGCGATCAACCGGGATTGCTGCGTGCCAGGCGCGACACGGCGCTGATTCTGCTGGGCTTTTGGCGCGGTTTCCGTAGCGATGAATTGTGTCGCGTGCAGATTGAGCATGTGCAGGCCAGCGCCGGCTCAGGCATTACCCTCTACTTGCCTCGCAGCAAGAGCGACCGCGAGAACCTCGGCCAGACGTACCAGACGCCAGCCTTGCAGCGTTTGTGTCCGGTGCAGGCCTATATCCAATGGATCACTGACGCCGCGTTGGTCCGCGGGCCGGTATTTCGGGGTATCGACCGCTGGGGTCATTTGAGCGAGGAGGGCTTGCATGCCAACAGCGTGATCCCGTTGTTGCGCCAGGCCCTGGAACGCGCCGGTATTCCGGCCGAGCACTACACCAGTCACTCCTTGCGGCGTGGATTTGCCACCTGGGCTCATCAGAGCGGTTGGGATTTGAAGTCGTTGATGAGTTACGTGGGCTGGAAGGATATGAAGTCCGCCATGCGCTATGTTGAATCCAGCCCGTTTATCGGGATGACCCGCATCGCTGAAAAGCCATTGACGCTGTAGATCACGTTTTCTTCTATTAATACTGTCGGCTAATAGCGAAAACCAATCAGCAGCATCAGGTTTGCCAATGAGCCAGCCGGCGATCGACTGGGTAGGATTCACCCATCAACTTCTTAACCCCTGACGGAGAGTCATCGATGCCTATCATCAACAGCCAAGTTAAACCGTTCAAAGCTGACGCCTTTAAAAATGGCGACTTCGTAAAAGTGTCGGACGCTGACCTGAAAGGCAAGTGGTCTGTCGTGTTCTTCTACCCAGCTGACTTCACCTTCGTCTGCCCGACCGAACTGGAAGACCTGGCTGACAACTACGCCGAGTTCCAGAAGCTGGGCGTCGAAATCTACAGCGTTTCCACCGATACCCACTTTGCTCACGCTGCCTGGCACAACACTTCGCCAGCGATCGGCAAAATCCAGTACACCATGATCGGCGACCCGACTCACGCTATCTCCCGCAACTTCGACGTGCTGATCGAAGAAGCTGGTCTGGCTGACCGTGGCACCTTCGTGATCAACCCTGAAGGCCAGGTCAAAATCGTTGAACTGAACGACGGCGGTGTAGGCCGTGATGCTTCCGAGCTGCTGCGCAAAATCAAGGCTGCTCAGTACGTTGCTGCTCACCCGGGCCAGGTTTGCCCAGCCAAGTGGAAAGAAGGCGAGGCCACTCTGGCTCCGTCCCTGGACCTGGTCGGCAAGATCTAAGTCTGTGACGCGCTTCATCAGGGCGGAACTCCGCACCTCCTAAGTAAGCTGCACCGCCCTCAAAAACGCCCGGGCGAGATTCGCTCGGGCGTTTTTTTTCGACACGAATAAAGGAAATCGCCCGTATGTTGGACGCCACTCTTAAAGCCCAGTTGAAATCGTACCTGGAACGGGTCACCCAGCCGATCGAGATCGTTGCATCCCTCGATGACGGTGCGAAATCCCAGGAAATGCTCGCATTACTCAAAGACGTTGCCAGTCTTTCTACCCAGATTACTTTGCTCGACAACGGTGACGATGCACGTAAGCCATCGTTCTCGATCAACCGCCCGGGAGCCGACATCAGCCTGCGTTTCGCCGGTATCCCGATGGGCCACGAATTCACGTCCTTGGTGCTGGCCCTGCTGCAAGTTGGCGGCCACCCATCGAAGGCCAGCGTTGAAGTGATCGAACAGATACGCTCGCTCAAAGGCGAGTTCAACTTCGAGACTTACTTCTCGCTGTCCTGCCAGAACTGCCCGGACGTGGTCCAGGCGTTGAATCTGATGGCTGTGCTGAACCCGAACATCCGCCACGTCGCCATCGATGGCGCGCTGTTTCAGGCTGAAGTCGACGAGCGCCAGATCATGGCCGTCCCAAGCGTTTACCTGAACGGCGTTAACTTCGGCCAGGGCCGCATGGGCCTGGAAGAGATCCTCGCCAAGATCGACACCAGCGGCATCGAGCGCCAGGCCGAGAAAATCAGCGCTAAAGAAGCCTTTGATGTACTGGTCGTCGGCGGTGGCCCGGCCGGTGCTTCGGCGGCGATCTACGCTGCTCGTAAAGGTATTCGCACCGGTGTGGCGGCGGAACGTTTTGGTGGGCAGGTGCTCGACACCATGGCCATCGAGAACTTCATCTCGGTGCAGGAAACCGAAGGGCCGAAACTGGCCGTGGCGCTGGAAGAACACGTCAAGCAGTACGACGTGGATATCATGAACCTGCAACGCGCCGACAAGCTTGTGCCGGGCAAAAATGGCGCGCTGCACGAAATCCACTTCGCCAGTGGTGCGTCCTTGAAAGCCAAGACCGTGATTTTGGCGACCGGCGCCCGGTGGCGTGAAATGAACGTTCCCGGTGAGCAGCAATACCGCAACAAGGGCGTGGCGTACTGCCCGCACTGTGACGGTCCGCTGTTCAAAGGCAAGCGTGTGGCGGTGATTGGCGGCGGTAACTCCGGCGTCGAAGCAGCCATCGACCTGGCCGGTATCGTATCCCACGTGACGCTGCTGGAGTTCGACGTACAACTGCGCGCCGATGCGGTATTGCAGCGCAAGTTGCACAGCCTGGCGAACGTTACTGTTATCACCAGTGCGCAAACCACTGAAGTGACTGGCGATGGTCAAAAGGTCAACGGCCTGCGCTACAAGGATCGTCAGTCGGACGAGTTGCGCACTGTCGAGCTGGAAGGAATCTTCGTGCAGATAGGTCTGTTGCCTAACACCGATTGGCTCAAAGGCACCATCGAGCTGTCGCCGCGTGGCGAGATCATCGTCGATGCCCGCGGTGAAACGTCGATGCCTGGCGTGTTTGCGGCCGGTGACGTGACCACCGTGCCGTACAAGCAGATCGTGATTGCGGTGGGCGAGGGCGCCAAGGCTTCCCTCAGTGCATTCGATCACTTGATCCGCACCTCGGCGCCTGCATAAACGCCGACGCCGAAAACACAAAACCCCATGAGTGATCATGGGGTTTTTTTGTGTCTCGCACTGATCGTTCCCACGCTCTGCGTGGGAATGCAGCCCGGGACGCTCCGCGTCCCAAAGCGTGACGCAGAGCGTCACAGGAGGCGTTACCACGCAGAGCGTGGGAACGATCATTTCTGTGTGTGGGGCTTACATCGGTGCAGGCTGAATGATTTCTACCCAGTAACCATCCGGGTCCTTGATGAAGGCCAGGCTCTTCATGCGGCCGTCGTTCAGGCGTTTCTGGAAATCGCAGCCCAGCGCTTCGAAGCGCTCGCACGCGGCACGAATGTCCGGTACCGAAATGCAGATATGGCCGAAGCCACGTGGGTCGGTGTTGCCATTGTGGTAGGCGAAATCCGCGTCGTTCTCGGTGCCGTGGTTATGGGTCAGCTCGAGAATGCCGGGAATCGATTTCATCCACTCGGTGCGAGCCGCGGCATCGGCCGGGATCTGGTTTTTATCGACCAGCGCCAGGAAATACAGACTGAACTCGGCTTCCGGGAAATCGCGTTTTTCCACCAGCGAGAAACCCAGGACGCGGGTGTAGAAATCCAGGGACTTGGTAATGTCCTTGACCCGCAGCATGGTGTGGTTGAAGACGAACTTCTGGGTGGCGGTGTCGGGTTGTGCAGTCACACCGGGAAATGTATTGAGTTCGTGCAGGCTCATGGGGCCCTCCGGAAAATCCAAGAATGGTCACAATGATACGCAAGGGCTCCGGCATCGCCAAACCAAAACCGCAGGCTTGCCTGACAGCCGGGTGAGGCTCAGACTTTACGGCTCAATTCGTGAGTGTTCATTGCAATGACCCGATTCTGTCAATCGATGTTCGTCCTGATGTGTCTGCTTTCAGGTGTTACCCCCGTTTATGCAGAGGCTCCGGTCATGACCTGGCCAGGCGGATGGACCGTCGAGGCTATTGCGCAAGACGAGGCTAAACCCCAGGTATCCCGGCAACGCGCGGTAAAAAACGATCAGGATGGTACGCCGGTGATGGTGATGGAGTTGACCATGACTCAGGTAGAAAGTGGTCATCAGGTGAACCTGGAAGGCGTGCTCCTGGAAATGCGCAAGTCGGTGCAAAAGGACTTTTTTCAGAGTGGATATCAGAGCGTTTGCACTAAAATTCACCCGACTACCTTAAGCCGGCTATCGGCGCTGGAAACTACCTGCACGATTACGCAGAACGGTCGACATGTGCTGTCTCAAACATTGGTCGCGGCGGTTGACGCCGATAAGGCCTATGTTCTTTCTTATGCGGGGCAGGCAGAGGTTTATAAGGCAAGTCAGGACGACATAGCGGCGGCTCGAAACAGCTTGAAACTTTAGTTTAAGGTTTACGTATCAGTAGATTTCAGCGTGTTCGACATTTTTTAGATAGCCAAAGGGATTAAGCATAAAGTTCATCGGGATGTAACGAGTTGATCGGCGACTTTCGTTGCATTTAGACGCTGTCCATGAAAAAGCCCTGCATTGCAGGGCTTTTTCATGATCGCGAGTGCTTAGCCTCGCAGCCAGGAATCAACGGTGGCAGCACCGTATTGTTCCTTCCAGGCTTTCAGGCCGCGATGATTGCCGCCCTTGGTTTCAATCAGTTCGCCGGTGTGCGGGTTCTGATACACCTTGACCACGCGAGCGCGGCGGGTTTTAGGCGCTGCTGCCTGCTGCAGGCCGGATTTTGCCGGGTTTGGATCGAGGATGGCGATGATGTCGCGCAAGCTCTTGCCGTAGGTTTTCATCAGCCCCTGGAGCTTTTCTTCGAATTCGATTTCTTTCTTGAGCCCGGCATCGTTCTTCAGCGATTCCAACTGCTTGAGCTGTTCTTGAAGGGCCTTTTCAGCTGCACGGAATTCAGCGAGTCTGGACAATATCTTTACTCCAATAGTGTGTTTGGCTGATACCAACCGCAAACAAAGCTATAAGCCAAGAGCCTTGAAGCGACTCGGTGATAATGGCGCACCTGCCAGTTCTGCACAGGCATGAAAAATTGTAGTAGTTAATTGGCCAAGAGTAAATCCTGACTTTTTCTTCATGTAACAAGAGTAGTCTTTTGATTCAATTTGGTGCGCATCTTCATGATTTCGCCCCTTAGAGCGGTTAGTTAACGATCACTTAATGCTCTAATGAAGTCTGCGCCGGGCATCGGCCGACCAAACAGATAACCTTGCAGGAAGTTCACGCCGTGGGCCGTCAGATAGTCATTCTGTTCTACGGTTTCCACGCCTTCGGCGACAATACCCAGATCGAGTTTGGCCGACAGTTCGATGATGCTGTCCAGAATGTGTCGGGACAGGGCGTCAACGCCAATCATGGAGACAAAGCTCTGATCGATTTTCAGAAAGTCCACATTGAACTGACGCAAGTAACCCAGGCTTGAGTGACCCGTTCCGAAGTCATCGATCGCGATCATCACGCCCAACCCGTGAAGCTGCTCGAACAATTGCAGGGTGATGGCTGTCGGCTCGATGAGTTCGCGTTCGGTCAGCTCCAGCACCAGGTTGATGCTGCCCGGGGCGAAAGCGCTGAGGAATTCACGGCAGTCTTCGACCAGTTCCAGATCCCGGCAGTGACTGGCGGTAATGTTGATGCCAATGTGAAACGGCCTGTCGAACGAGGTCGATAGGGGAGCCAGCAATGCGCAGGTCTGTCGCATCAAGGAGCGAGTCATCGGCACGATCAGCCCGGAATGTTCGGCAAACGGGATGAACAGATCAGGGCGCACCAGGCCTTCCTTGGGATGTTCCCAGCGCATCAATACTTCGGCGCCGGACCACTGCTTATTGTCGCCGTGCACCACGGGCTGAAAATAAGGAATGAACTCTGCTGCCTCCAGCGCCCGCTGCATTTCACGGCTCGGCGACATCGAGCGTTTCTGCAGCACATGTCCGATTGAGCCGGAGACCACACTGAAGAACATCAACAGACTGAACAGCGGCGGGTACTCACTGCGCATGTAACGCCAGGTTTCTCCTTCGGGAAAACCTGCGGTAACGGTAAAGGCATAACGCGAAGACGCCAGCGTGTTTAGCGCCACGGGCAAGGCGGGCAGGGCATCGTCATGGACCTTGCCGTCGGCTGACAACCAGTGGGGGCCGACTTGCAGCAACAATAATGTTTTGCGACCAATCAGGCGCAGCACGTTACTCAGGTGATAACCGTCCAGCGTAGTCAATGCGCCCTGGTTTCCTTCATTCAGCCGATACACCAACAACGCGGTATTGGGCGTGACTGGATTGCCGTTCATGAGCCATAGCTTGCCTTGGGTGTAATCGTCGGGATTGATCTTTTCCTGATATTCACCGAACAACGAACTGCAATAGAGGTTGGTGTTCCATACAAGATTGGTCGAGCGCACGAATGGTCGGCGGGTGACTTGTTCACGCAGGGCCAGTTTAACGTCGTTGCAGTTTTGGCCGGCCAGAGGCAGTAGTTCTTGCGCCGCTAGTGCGGTGTTGTCGAGCATCAGCTCGAATTGGCGAACGGCTTCTTCGCCAGACAGTTCGGTACTTTGCTTGAGCGTACGTTCAGCCTGCAGATAGAGGATGGCGCCCCCCAACGCCACCGGGAGCAGCGCGCTCAGAACGGTCACGACGATCCGGGTGCCGCGTTTGCGGCGACTTTTGACGTTCAATTGCATTCGCAAATCCATCGCGATAAAAGAGGGCTCTCAAAGGCTGGCAGGGCGACACGCCTCCCAGAAGAGTTCAGCCATGATAGTTGGCCGGCAGCACCTATGCCGTTCAATGATCATTCAGGCTTGAAGCCAGTTTGATAAAGGCCAGCGTCGCAGGTGATGACTGACGCTGATCGAGCACCGCCAGCCCGACTTGGCGGCTGACCGGTGGCGACAGCGGTTTTTTCACGTAGCGGTTGTCGTTGTGGTCAGGCAAAGAGCTTTCGGCGACAACGGTCAGGGCGTCGCCACGGCCTACGGTGTCCAGTGTGCTGAGCAACTGCGAACAGCGATAGCGAATATTCGGCGTCAACCGCGCCGCGTTGAATAAGCGCGATACCAGTTCCGAAGAACCGGCTTCGGTCAGTACAAAAGGGTCGTGGCATAAATCGCTCAAGCTCAAACTGTCGCGACCGGCCAGCGCATGGTCGGCAGGCAGCAGCGCGACCATCTGGTCTTCGATCAGCCCAAAAGTGTCGAAACGCTCCAGGGGCAACACCACGAAGCCGATATCGATACGTCGCTCTTCCAGCCACTGGATCACTTGGCGATCCGGCCCTTCGTCGATGTGAACCTCGATGCCCGGGTGTGCGGCGCGGTAATGCTGCAGGATTTTCGGCAGTAGTTTGATCGATGAAGTCGGGCCGAACGAGCCGATGCGCAGGGTGCCGCGTTTCATCCCGCGGGCATCCGCCGCTTCCTGGCGCAACGTGTTGGCCAGCCCGAGCATCGCCCGAGCGCGCAGTAACAGCTGCTGGCCGATGTCACTCAGCTCGACCTGAGACTGATGCCGACGCAGCAGTTCTACACCCAGTTCCTGTTCCAGCGACTTGAGCGCGTGGGACACCGCGGATTGGGAAATCTCCAAACGATGGGCTGCCGCCGTGAAACCGCGCAGTTCGGCCACCAGCGAGAAAATCTCGAGTTGAGTCAGGGTCATGAGTATTTACTCATTTTACGATGATCGGGTATTAGCAGAATGATACGCCATGTGCCGAGGCCGATCGCAATCTGTAACAGCTGGTGAAGCCTGCGTTCGGCTGCGAAGCAGTCGTGAATCCGGCTGATGCGGTCTACCTGACGTGCCGCAGTCCCTGATTTTGCGACTGCTGCGCAGTCGAACGCAGCCTCGCGGGCTCGGCAGCTGCTACGGGTGCGCTATGGCTTAACTGACTGGTTATGCCATGTACCCGATTTCTGATGGTGGAGACTTAATGACTACGTACGAACAGACACTTGCGAAAACTTCCGATGTACCGGTTTATCTGAAACTGGCCGCGGTCACCATGATCTGGGGCGGGACGTTCGTCGCCGGGCGATTTCTGGCCGATAGCCTCAGTCCGTTATTGGCCGCGAGCCTGCGGTTCTTGCTGGCGAGCGTGGCGTTGCTGCTGTTTCTGTTGCTGGCGCGGGTGCCTTTGGTACGCCCCAGCCCTCGGCAATGGCTGCAACTGACGTTGCTGGGTTTTTTCGGGATTTTCTTCTACAACCTGTGCTTCTTTTATGGGCTGCATTACATCAACGCGTCACGGGCGTCGTTGATCGTGGCGTTGAATCCGGCCGTGATCGGCCTGGCGTCGTGGCTATTGTTCAAGGAGCGGCTGAGTGGGGCGAAAGTGTCCGGCATTGCGATCTGCATTGCCGGCGCCAGCCTGGTGATCGTCAGCCGCAATCCGCAGTTACTGGCCGGTGGTACTGATGCCTGGATCGGCGATCTGTTGATTTTCGGCTGCGTGCTCGGCTGGGGCATTTATTCTCTGTTCTCCAAAGGCCTGAATCAAACGTTGGGGCCGGTGCAGACGGTGACGTACTCGATTTTGCTGGGCACGCTGATGCTCTGGGTGACCAGCGCCGTGCGTGGTGAGCTGAGTGTCGCGGCACTGGCTGAACTCGGCACGCAACAATGGTTGAGCCTGCTGTACCTGGGCGTGCTGGGTTCGGCACTGGCCTATATTGGTTATTACGACGGTATCCGCAAAATCGGTGCGACGCGTTCGGGTGTGTTCATCGCCTTGAACCCGCTGACCGCCGTTCTGTTTGGCGCATTGTTGCTGGGCGAGCAATTGACACTGGTGATGTGCCTGGGCGGCGGGCTGATCCTGGCGGGGATTTTTCTGTGCAACAAACCGCTTGCGCACGCTACAAAAAGGGGGATTTTATAAGAAGGCGGACAAACTGATTTACGCTGTGTAGAATCGGGTTACGCATATAAGAATAATCGTCTTCTGGCAGCAGAAGCCTCGCCCGCAAGAGCCTTGGGTCGACAATGAAGAGTTTTGGGTTTCAATTGATCTACGGTGACTTCCTCGCCCGCAGCGTGCGGGGCATCTCCTGCGCGCCACCCGCCGGTCTCAGCATTGCTAGCAACTAACGATCCGTTAATTGACAAGAAAATGATGAGGCGCCAACCATGGCAGATTTATACGAAAACCCAATGGGCCTGATGGGCTTTGAGTTCATCGAATTCGCATCGCCGACCCCTAACACCCTGGAGCCGATCTTCCAGATCATGGGCTTCACCAAGGTCGCGACCCACCGCTCCAAAGACGTGCACCTGTATCGCCAGGGCGCGATCAACCTGATCCTCAACAACGAACCCAACAGCGTGGCGTCGTACTTCGCGGCCGAGCATGGCCCGTCGGTGTGCGGGATGGCGTTCCGCGTCAAGGATTCGCAAAAGGCCTACAAGCGTGCCCTGGAACTCGGCGCCCAACCGATCCACATCGAAACCGGTCCGATGGAGCTGCACCTGCCGGCGATCAAAGGCATTGGCGGCGCGCCGCTGTACCTGATCGACCGTTTCGGCGAAGGCAGTTCGATCTACGACATCGACTTCGTGTTCATCGAAGGCGTTGACCGCAACCCGGTCGGGGCCGGCCTGAAGATCATCGATCACCTGACCCACAACGTGTATCGCGGGCGCATGGCCTACTGGGCCAACTTCTACGAAAAGCTGTTCAACTTCCGTGAAATCCGTTACTTCGATATCAAAGGCGAATACACCGGCCTGACCTCCAAGGCCATGACCGCGCCGGACGGCATGATCCGTATCCCGCTGAACGAAGAGTCCTCCAAGGGCGCCGGGCAGATCGAAGAGTTCCTGATGCAATTCAACGGGGAGGGCATCCAGCACGTGGCCTTCCTCAGCGATGACCTGATCAAGACCTGGGATCACTTGAAAAGCATCGGTATGCGCTTCATGACGCCGCCGCCGGACACCTACTACGAAATGCTCGAAGGCCGTTTGCCGAATCACGGCGAGCCGGTCAACGAATTGCAAGCGCGGGGCATTCTGCTGGACGGTTCGTCCGAGTCGGGCGACAAGCGTCTGCTGCTGCAGATCTTCTCGGAAACCCTGATGGGCCCGGTGTTCTTTGAATTCATCCAGCGTAAAGGTGACGATGGCTTCGGCGAAGGCAACTTCAAGGCACTGTTTGAATCCATCGAGCGTGACCAGGTTCGTCGGGGTGTGCTCTCTACCGATTAACCCGGTTCAGCTTTAAAACTGTGGGAGCGAGCTTGCTCGCGATGGGGACTTCAAATTCAACATGGATGTTGGCTGAAAGACCGCTATCGCGAGCAGGCTCGCTCCCACATTTCATTGTGCATGCAATGTTACGGGCGTCGATGACGCATCAAATGCTTGAACCCTTCAAACACCAATACCACCACCGCCAACCAGATCGGAATATAGGTCAGCCATTCGCCGGCCTTGATACTTTCCCCCAGCAGCAACGCAACGCCGAGCAACAGCACCGGCTCGACGTAACTCAACAACCCGAACAGGCTGAACGGCAGCAGCCGACTGGCAATGATGTAGACCACCAGCGCCGAAGCACTGATCACCCCGAGTATCGGGATCAACAGCGACAGCCACGGATGTTGATCAAACACGCCGAAACCTTGCTCGCCGCCCTGCACGAACCAGAACGCCACCGGCAGCATCAACGCCATGTCCAGCCAGAGCCCGCCAAGGTTGTCTGTCGCCAGGCGTTTGCGCAGGATGAAATAGATCGGATAGCCAACCACCACCAGCAAGGTCGCCCAGGAAAAACCGCCGACCTGATACAACTCGTTGAGCACGCCAAGGCTGGCGAAGAACACGGCGATTTTCTGCAGATAGGAAAGACGCTCGCCATAGGCGATTCGCCCAGTCAGGACCATGGACAGCGGCAACAGGAAATACCCCAGCGACACGTCGAGGCTATAACCGTTGAGCGGTGCCCACATGAACAACCAGAGTTGCAGACCCAGCAGCACTGCGGAGCCAATCAGGCCGACAATCAGCTTCGGCTTGCCAGCCAGCCGCCGAACAATCTCGACCACGCGCTTCCATTCACCGGACACCACCATGAACACGGTCATGCACGGCGCGGTCAGCAGCATCCGCCAACCGAAGATTTCTACGCCGCTCAAGGGGGAGAGCAGCGATGTGTAGTAATACATGACGGCAAACAGCATCGAGGCTGTAACCGATAGAGCGATACCTTTAGACAAACTGTCCTCGCGGGTTGAAGGTCAAACGGGGCGCGCAGGATACGTGGTTTTTGTGTTGAATATTGTCCGAACGATCAACACCCATCGAGTGTGGCAGAAGCACAGACAAATGGTGGATGCAAAACCGCCATCGCGAGCAGGCTAGCTCCCACAGTTGGCCGTGATCGACTGTAGATCTTGTGATCCACACAAAACCCTGTGGGAGCGGGCCCGCGAAAGCGGACTGCCAGTCAACATCAATGCTGAATGTGAAACCGCCATCGCGAGCAGGCTCGCTCCCACAGTTGGCCGGGAACGCCAATAGATCTTGTGATCGACACAAAACCCTGTGGGAGCGAGCCCTGCTCGCGATTAATCTCAAACCGTGCGCAGTTTACGCCCTGGTACAAAGTGGCTCATGTCATTGAACCCCGGCGTCGACGCGTGACCCGGTGTCACTAGCGAATCAATAAACGCCTCGTCCTCAGCCGTGATCGTCACCGCCTGCGCCTTGGTGTACGCATCCCACTGTTCCTCAGTGCGAGGCCCGACGATGGCCGAAGTCACAGCGCCATTGTTCAGTACCCAGGCAATCGCGAACTCGACGATGCCCACGCCACGGCCCTGCGTGTATTCCTGGATCTGTTGGGCAATGCGTAACGACTCCACCCGCCATTCGGTTTCCAGAATGCGTTTGTCCTGACGGCCCGCGCGGCTGTTGGCGTCCGGTGTCACGTCGGGCGCGTACTTGCCGCTGAGCACACCACGTGCAAGAGGACTGTATGGCACCACGCCGAGGCCATAGTTTTGTGCAGCAGTGATCTGTTCGGTTTCCGCCTGACGGTTGACGATGTTGTACAGCGGTTGGCTGATGACCGGCCTGTCGACACCGAGTTTGTCGGCGATGCGGATGACTTCGGCAATACGCCAGCCACGGTAATTCGACAGGCCCCAGTAGCGGATCTTGCCCTGGCGGATCAAATCGCCAATGGCGGACACCGTGACGTCCAGCGGCGTGTTGTGGTCTTCGCGGTGCAGGTAATAGATGTCCAGATAATCGGTGCCCAACCGCGTCAGGCTGGCGTCGATGCCGTTGAACAGATGCTTGCGGCTCAGGCCGCTGCGGTTCGGCATACCGTCCACCGGTCCGAAGCCGACCTTGGTGGCCAGTACCCATTCCTGCCGCCGACTGGCGATCGCTTCGCCGACGATCTCTTCGGAACGGCCGTTGGTGTACACGTCCGCAGTGTCGATGAAGTTGATGCCCTGGTCCCAGGCCTTGTCGATGATTCGCAGGGAATCTTCGGTGCTGGTCTGTTCGCCGAACATCATGGTGCCCAATGTAAGGGTCGACACCTGTAAACCCGAATGACCCAGCGTGCGATAGCTCATGACGAAATCCTTTTACCGGTCAGAAAGCCCTAATCAAATACCAGAACCGTGACTGGGAGCAATCGGAATTATTAGGCCCGATCACCTGTGGCGAGGGGGCTTGCCCCCGTTGGGGCGCGAAGCGGCCCCGGCATTTCAAAGTTGAACCGCATGTAACGGGTTTACGACTGCTTCGCAGCCGAACGGGTTGATGCGGCACTCCGACAAGCCCCCTCGCCACAACAGCCCCTCGCCACAAAAGCATGCAAAGCAAAAAGATCGCAGGCTGCGCCAGTTCCTACAGGGTGTACATCATTCCCGTGTAGGAGCTGGCGCAGCCTGCGATCTTTTGATCTTGCCCTTTAAACCCGCAACGTCCGCGTCATGCGCAACGCCAGCAAACTCCCACAAACAATCACACCCGCCAGCAGATACAGCGCCGCATCAGTCGACCCGGTGCTGTCCTTGACCCAACCCACCAGGTACGGGCTAAGAAAACCCGCCATCTGCCCCATGGAGTTGATCAACGCCAACCCACCGGCAGCCGCACCCGCGCTGAGCATGGCGGTCGGCACGGGCCAGAACATCGGCAGGCCGGTAAGGGCGCCCATGGTGGCGATGGTCAGCCCGAGAATGGCAATGGCGGGGTTGGCAGCGAAGTTCACCGCAATCAACAGACCCACCGCGCCCATCAGCATCGGCACCACCAAGTGCCAGCGGCGTTCTTTGCGCAAATCAGCGGAACGACCGACCATCAACATAAACACCGCCGCCAGCAGATACGGAATCGCACTGAGCCAACCAATCACCAGGTTATCGCTGAAACCCAGATTCTTGATGATCGACGGCAGCCAGAAGTTGATCGCGTAGACACCGCTCTGGATGCAGAAATAAATCAGGCCGAAGGCCCAGATCGCCGGGTTCTTGAACACCGCCAGCAGGGAATCGGTGGCGGTTTTCGGTTTGCTGGCCAGGTCTTGCGCGTGATCGGCCTCAAGCACCGAACGCTCGTAAGGGGTCAGCCACTTGGCGTTGGCGTAGCTGTCGCTGAGCAGGAAGTAGGCGAGGGCGCCGAGAATAACGGTCGGTATGCCTTGCAGCAGGAACATCCACTGCCAGCCGGCCAAACCAGCCTGGCCTGCGCCGAAGTGGTTGAGGATCCAGCCAGAAAACGGGCTGCCGAGCAGGCCGGACACCGGGATTGCCGACATGAACAGCGCCATGATGCGGCCACGACGGAACGTCGGGAACCACTGCGAGAGATAAAGCACCACACCCGGAAAAAAACCGGCTTCGGCCGCACCGGTAAACAGGCGCAAAGTGTAGAACTCGGTCGGTGTGGTGACGAACAGCAGGCAAGTCGAGAGCGTGCCCCAAGTGATCATCATCAGCGCGATCCAGCGTCGCGGGCCGAATTTGGTCAGGGCCAGGTTGCTCGGTACGCCGCAGAGTACGTAGCCGATGAAGAAAATTCCGGCACCGAGGCCGTACACGGTTTCGCTGAATTTCAGTGCGTCTAGCATCTGCAGCTTGGCGAACCCGACGTTCACCCGGTCAAGGTAATTGAACAGGTAGCAGATGAAGATGAAGGGGATCAAGCGCAGGGTAATGCGTTTGTAAACGGCGTTTTTGTCGTCAGCGGTGGCCAGGGTAGCTGCGGCGCTCTGTGACATGGCGGGCTCTCTCTTTATTATGATTTTTTGCGACGCAAGGGTAACGTTGATCGCCCAGTGAGTCTCGGCCACCCCTTGGGTGGTTGTCTTTGTGCCTGAGCACAGGATTTATGACCAAGGCCTGTGCGGGTGTACAACCCGTTCCATCACGTTTTCAAGGAACCGCGCTATGTTCGAACTCGATCACGACCTGGCCCAGGACATCGTCGACCGGGCGATGGCCATCCTGCCGTACAACGTCAATGTCATGGACAGTCAGGGATTGATTCTCGGCAGCGGCGAACCGGAGCGCATCAACACTCGCCACGAAGGCGCGCAGTTGGTGCTGGCCAACGGGCGCGTGGTCGAGATCGACGCGCAGACCGCGATTCACCTCAAAGGCGTGCAACCGGGCATCAATCTGCCGCTATTGCTCGATCAGCGTTTGATTGGGGTGCTGGGCATTACCGGCGAACCCGAGCAATTGCGCACCTACGCCGAGCTGGTGCGCATGACCGCCGAGATGCTGGTGGGCCAGCGCAATCAGCAGGCCGAGCAGCAATGGCGGCGTCAGCGTTGCGACGATCTGTTGGCGCTGCTGCTCAGCGAGGCGGGGGATTCGCCGCGGTTGCTGGACGAAGCGCAGCAACTGGGGCTCAAACCGCAGTTGACGCGAGTGCCGTATCTATTCGAGTTGGGCCTGGAACACGGCCCGGGCCAGACCGTCGAAGCGCTCAGCGCCTGGCTGATGTCGCGTTATCCGGACAGTTGGTGCGTGAGCTCGGCCAAGTCTTCGTTGCTATGGTGCCGACCGGCGACGCCTGCGATCGAAAATGATCGGCTGCTGGAGAAGCTCGATGGCCTAGGCTGGAATATTTTGCGCATTGCCGTGGGCGGGCAGGCCGATGGCTTGTCGGGATTGCGCCGCTGCTATCGTCGGGTCGGTGATTTGCTGGCCTACGGGCGTGATGTGTTGCCGCATTCGCGCTTGCTGACGCTGAACCGCTATCGGCTACCGGTGATGCTCTGGCGGCACCGCAACGACGATGCGCTGGATGAACTGCTGCGTCCGCTGCGCAAAGTCATCGCCAAGGATGGCAACGGCCAACTGCTGGCGACCCTGCGCAGTTGGTGCGAACACGACGGCCAGAGCCAGGCCTGCGCCGAGGCGTTGGGCATTCATCGCAACAGTCTGCGTTACCGCATGGAACGAATCGCTGAACTCAGCGGCGTCGATCCGCTGAAGCTGGATGGAATGCTCGCGCTTTACCTTGGAGTCCAGCTCCTGCCCCAAACCGACTGATACACACAATTCCCCGGTCGATCACGCGCATCCATTCGCACGCGTTCAAATGTAGGAGCTGGCGAAGCCTGCGATCTTTTGATCTTGATCTTCAGTGCGCCGGAAAAAAGCAAGATCAAAAGATCGCAGCCTTCGGCAGCTCCTACGTTGAGAATTATGTAGGCAGTGAGTTTTGTGGAAATGAACAATAATCCTCTTGACCGCTTGTGCAGCGGACCGGCGTTATTGTTCATGGCGGCTGGCAGCATGGACGCATTGGAACTGGAGAATTCGCATGAAAATCGTCATCGCCCCCGATTCGTTCAAGGACAGCCTGAGTGCTCAATGTGTGGCCGAGGCCATTGCGCTGGGGTTGGCGGAAGTCTGGCCGGATGCACACTTGATCAAGTGCCCGATGGCTGATGGCGGGGAAGGCACGGTCGAATCGATTCTGGCCGCATGCGACGGCGAACTGCGCCGTACCCATGTTCGCGGGCCGTTGGGTGCCACGGTCGATGCCGCGTGGGGCTGGTTGCCACAGAGTCACACCGCGATCATCGAAATGGCCGAGGCCAGTGGCCTGCAATTGGTTGCGCCGAACCTGCGCGATGCCTGCACCAGCAGCACCTACGGTACCGGTGAATTGATCCGCGCCGCGCTGGATGCCGGAGCACAACGGGTGATCCTGGCGATTGGCGGCAGCGCCACCAACGACGGCGGCGCCGGGGCGATGCAGGCCTTGGGCGTGAAACTGCTGGACGCTCAGGACCAAACCCTGGTGCCGGGTGGTCTGGCCCTGGCGCAATTGGCCCGCCTTGATCTGAGTGAGATCGATCCGCGTCTGGCCAAGGTGCGCTTCGACATCGCCGCCGACGTCAATAACCCGCTGTGCGGCCCTCATGGCGCCTCAGCGATTTTCGGCCCGCAGAAAGGTGCAACACCCGAACAGGTCGAACAACTGGACCAGGCCCTCGAGCACTTTGCCGAACTCTGCGCACAAGCTTTGGACAAGGACGTGCGCGACGAGCCGGGCAGCGGCGCGGCGGGCGGATTGGGGTTTGCCGCCAAGGCGTTTCTCGGTGCGCAATTTCAGGCCGGGGTGGAAGTGGTCGCCGAATTGGTGGGGCTGGCCGAGGCGGTCAAAGGCGCCGACCTGGTGATCACCGGCGAAGGTCGCTTCGATGCCCAGACCCTGCGCGGCAAAACACCGTTTGGCGTGGCGCGCATCGCACGCCAGCACGGCGTGCCGGTCATCGTCATCGCCGGCACCTTGGGCGAGGGGTATCAGGCGCTGTACGAGCATGGCATCGATGCGGCCTTCGCGTTGGCAAGCGGTCCGATGACACTGGAGCAGGCCTGCGCCGAGGCGCCGCGTTTGTTGCGCGAGCGCGCCCGTGATATTGCGCGGGTGTGGCGGGTGGCGGCTCGCAAGGCCTGACTCAATCTTCAGCAGAAAGAAATTCTTGTGGCGAGGGAGCTTGCTCCCGTTCGGTTGCGCAGCAGCCGTAAACTCTCTGGGGCCGCTTCGCAGCCCAGCGGGAGCAAGCTCCCTCGCCACAAAAGCTACTGCGCAAAGCCGATCTCCGCGCAGCATCTGTTTCACCACTGAAACACTCCTGCCGCCCTCGAAAAATATTTCTCCAACCCCTGCAAAAACCTCAACCCCGGCCGATACAGCTAACAGGCGCACACAAACCTATTACAACAGTGGCGCCAAACTGAAAGGTGCGCGCGCCATTGCCCACCCGAACAGTGATCCCCCGCAAGGATGCTCGCCGCCTCAATTACCGAGATCATCCTATGTCACTGCGTAATCTGAAAATCGCGCCTCGAGCTTTCCTGGGTTTCGCCTTCATTGCCTTGCTGGTGATCGTGCTGGGTGTGTTTGCCGTGAACCGCATGTCGATCATCCGCCAGGCCTCAATCGACATGGAAGCCACGCAGTTACCCAGCATCGGGTTTCTGGGTAACGTGACGGAGAACGTCCTGCGGCTGCGGATTCTCTCGTTCCGCGTACTGGTCAACCGTGATCCGGCCGCATTGCAGGAAGCCCAGACCCGCATCGGCGTGCTCGTCGACAAGGTGCGCAGCGCCCAAGCCAGCTATGCCGCCTTGCCGGCCGGCCCTGAAGAAGCCGCGCTGTACAAAACCTTCGCGACAACCCTCGACAACTACATGCAGGCCCAGAGCCAAATGCTGGACCTGTCGCGGCAGAACAAACTGGAGGAGATGCGCGCCCTGATCAATACCCGGATCAAGGAAGGCACCGATCAGATGGGCGAGCAACTGAACAAACTGGTGGCGCTCAACGCCGCCGATGCCAAAGTCGCGTCGGCCAAGGCGGGCGAGCATTACAACGAAGCCTTTATCGGCATTGTGACGGTGGCGGTGATGGCTTCGTTGCTGACCGTGCTGCTGGCCTGGCTGTTGACCCGCAGCATCCTCACACCGCTGAACCGTGCGGTGCTTGCGGCCGAAACCATTGCTGGCGGCAACCTGAGCAAGGTCATCGAAGTCGACGGCAACGACGAACCGGCGCGTTTGCTTGGCGCCTTGTCCGCCATGCAGATCAACCTGCGCAAAACCATCGAACAGATCGCCGGCTCCGCGACGCAACTGGGCGCCGCCGCGGAAGAACTCAGCACCGTGACGCAAGAAGCGTCCCGTGGCCTGCAACAGCAAAACAACGAAATCGAACAGGCCGCCACCGCCGTCAACGAAATGACTGCCGCCGTGGAAGAAGTGGCGCGCAACGCGGTGTCGACCTCCGAAGCCTCGAACCAGTCGACCCAGGCGGCCCGCGAAGGTCGTGACCGGGTGGTGGAAACCGTCGACGCGATCCAGACCATGACCCACGACGTGCAAAACACCGCGTTGATGATCGAGGGCCTGGCGACTCAGGGCCGCGACATTGGCAAAGTGCTGGACGTGATTCGTGCCATCGCCGAACAGACCAACCTGCTGGCCCTCAACGCCGCGATCGAAGCGGCCCGTGCCGGGGAAGCCGGGCGTGGCTTTGCGGTGGTGGCGGACGAGGTCCGGGCGTTGGCCCATCGCACCGCGCAGTCGACCCAGGAAATCGAGAAGATGGTCGCCGGCATCCAGAACGGCACCGGCGAAGCGGTCTCATCGATGCAGCAAAGCAATCAGCGCACCCAAAGCACTCTGGAAATGGCTCGTGCGGCGGGTATCGCCCTGGAGCAGATCACCCAATCGATTCAACTGATCAACGAACGCAACCTGGTGATCGCCAGCGCCTCGGAAGAACAGGCTCAGGTGTCCCGTGAAGTCGACCGCAATCTGGTGAACATTCGCGACCTGGCTACCCAGTCTGCCGCCGGTGCCAACCAGACCAGCGCCGCCACCCACGAACTGTCGCGATTGGCGGTTGATTTGAATGCGATGGTGGCGCGTTTCGTGATTTGAGATAGGGTTGAAACTGGAACTCGCGCGTTAGGAGAAGTACATGCGCTATTCAGCCTTGACCCAACGAATCGATGGTGACGGAGCCGCAGCCTGGAAGATTCATGATCGAGCGCTGGAATTGCGCGAGCAGGGCGTCGACGTGTTGCTGCTTTCCATTGGCGACCCGGATTTCGACACGCCGCTGCCGATCATTCACGCCGCCATCGATAGCCTGTTGGCGGGTGACACCCATTACTCGGATGTACGCGGCACCCGCGCGCTGCGCAGTAGCATCGCCAGCCGTCATCAGCGGCGCAGCGGCCAGTTGGTAGATGCCGACCATGTGATCGTATTGCCTGGCGCGCAGTGCGCGGTGTATTCGGTTGCCCAATGCCTGCTCGACCCTGGCGATGAAGTGATCGTCGCCGAACCAATGTATGTGACCTATGAAGGCGTGTTCGGTGCCTGCGGAGCCAGCGTGGTGCCGGTGGCGGTGCGTCCGGAAAATGGCTTTCGGGTTGAACCGGCGGATGTCGCGGCGCTGATCACCTCAAAAACCCGCGTCATTTTGCTCAACAGCCCGAATAACCCCTCCGGTGCCAGTCTGTCGTTGCAGAGTTGGCAAGCGTTGGCAGCGTTGTGTGTGCGGCATGACCTTTGGCTGATCAGCGACGAGGTCTACAGCGACCTGTTGTTTGAGGGCGAGCACATCAGCCCGGCCAGTCTGCCGGGCATGGCCGAGCGCACCGCGACGATCAACAGTCTGTCCAAATCCCATGCCATGACCGGCTGGCGGGTGGGCTGGATGATCGGCCCGAAACCGTTGGCTGAACATTTGATGCATCTGTCGCTGTGCATGCTGTTCGGCCTTCCGGATTTCGTCCAGAACGCCGCGCAAGTGGCGCTCGATAAAGATTTGCCGGAAGTGGCGCTGATGCGTGAGGAATATCGCCAGCGTCGCGATCTGGTGTGCGCAAGGCTAAGCGGTTGCCCGGGTATCCGGCCAATCAAACCGGATGGCGGGATGTTCGTGATGGTCGATGTGCGCCAGACCGGGCTCGGTGCGCAAGATTTTGCCGAGCGTTTGCTGGAAGAGTACGGCGTGTCGGTGCTGGCTGGCGAAGCCTTCGGGCCGAGCGCGGCGGGGCATATTCGCATTGGCCTGGTGGTGGATCAGGCGAGGCTGGCGGATGCGTGTCAGCGGATTGCATCGTGTGCGGCGCAGTTGCTGCAGGTGCGACGGGCCTGAAGGATGTGTGTTGAGTTTGATGGCCTTTTCGCGGGCAAGCCTCGCTCCTACACGGGATTTTGTGGCGTTCACAAAACTCCGCGGGAGCGGGCTTGCCCGCGATGGCTGTTGTACTTTTCAGGATTGCCTCTACGGTATCGCATAGACCTTGAACAGCTTTTTGTCCGTGTCGGTAATGCCTTCCAGGTAGGTGTCGTATGCCTGCTCGATCTCGCCCGATCGGTACATTTCACTCAGCGCGGTGTCGACCAGCAAACGGAAATCTTCATCGTCTCGATCCACCGCCATTGAAGTCGGCGAGTACTCGAAAATTCGATCCAGCAGGACCAGATTCCCTGCGGAATAGTTATTGGCGAGGAGATTCTTCAACATCATGCGCTCGGCGAAGAAGGCATCGGCTTTGCCTTCGGCAACCAGTTTGAGGCCCGCTTCAGTGTTCTCGACCGTGACCAGGGTAGCCACCACCCCGAGTAATCGCATCTGTTGACGGATCCATGCCTCGGTGACGCCACCTGCGGTGGCGGCATAGGTTTGGTTGGCCAGCCCATGATTGATGGTCGCACGCCAGGTCGGTCCGGTATGGGCTACTTTGCCATTAAGTACATTGAGCAACGCCTCAGGCGCTTCCTGGCGCACCACTGCCGAGAGGCCGGCCGTGTAGATCGGAACCGAGAAGCTCACACGCTTGCGTCGCTCCAATGTGGGTGGCGTCGGCGTACAGAGGATGTCGATCTCGCCCGAGCTCACGGCATTCATCTCGTCGTTGATGGAGACGGGGCGGTAACGTACCTGCAACGCGGGCAAACCCAGCTCGGTCTTGATTTTGTCGGCGACCTTCAGACAAAGCTCGATCGCATAACCGCTGGCTTTGTCGCCTGCCTGGACGGTAAAGGGTGCGAAGTCCGGCAGGTAACCGAGGGTGAAGGTATTACTTGCCCGCAGGCGTTCAAGGGTATTGGCACCAGCCAGTACCGGCACCATTGTGAACAGGCAGATGAACAGCAAGTTAGTGGCTTTGGTCAGTTGTACTTTCATATCCTTGGCGCCCCACATTCGGATGTCTGTGCTGTCCTGAAGATACAGCTAAGGATTGCCGGCCCTGGTCTGAACGGTTGGAGACACATCGACAAAACGCTTGGAGAGGAAGCCATAGAGCAAGTAGCCGAATGCAAGGACAATGAGTCCACCGAAAACGGCATCTTTGCCGCAGGCATAAAGGGCGTACAACGAATAGGCCACGGCGATCAGTAAAAGCGTCGTGTTGCGGGTGTAGACCCCTGTACTGACTTTGGCTTTGTACATCATGACCAGCAGGCCGGTGGCGGCTGTCACGTATGGGATCAGGTTGGTCACTGCTGCCAGGCTGACGAGCTTTCCGAACTGGGCGCTGGCATTGGGCGAGATGGTCGACAGCGCCATCAAGGTCTGAAAGACGCCGCAGACGAGCATGCCGACTATGGGCGCATCCTGTGCGCTGACCTTGCTGAACAATTTCGGAAACATGCCTCTGTCAGCGGTCATCTTGGCCGTTTGCGCCAGGGTGAACTGCCAGCCCAGCAGCGAACCAACACAGGCCATCACCGCCAGCGCCATGACGATGTTGCCGACCGTGGGGGTGAACATATGTGCATAGACGAGCGCGAAGGGCGCCGAAGAGTTGGCCAGTTCGGCATTGGGTACGATGCCCTGGATGACCGTAGTCGACAGCACATACACCACTGCCGCACCCAGCGTGCCGAACAGGCAGGCCAACGGTACGGTGCGCTTGGGATCTTCCACTGCATCGGAGGCCTGTGCCGCCGACTCCATGCCGAGGAAAGCCCACAGGGTAAGGGGAATAGCCTTACTGATAGCGTCGGAGATCGGCAGGTTGTTCGGATTCCAGGCGGCAATCAGCACATCGGGCTTGAACCAGAACCAACCGATGATGCTCAAGCCTGCCACCGGGATGATCACCCCCCACACGGTAATCGCGCCGATCTTGCCGGTGATACCGGGGCCACCGAAGTTGGCCACGGTGGTCAACCAGAGCAGGCCAACCGTACCGATGAACAGAGGAATGGCGCCACTGCCCAGCCAGGGCACGAACGATGTCATGTAACCCACCGCAGAGATGGCGACGGCCACGTTGGCGATGCCCAGCGAGAGAAAGTACAGGTACGAACAGAGGAAGAAGCCTGATTTGGCGTGCGCCTCTTCGGTGTAGGCAGACAACCCGCCTGAGCGCAGGCAGTAAATGCCGCACTGGGAAAAGCAGTAAGCGATGGCCATCGAACCGACGGCAGTGACGATCCATGACAGCAACGAAACGGCCCCGAGTTGGGCCATGCTCGTCGGCAACATGATGATGCCCGACCCCATCATGTTCACCGTCACCAGAGTGGTGAGCCCCATGAGGCTCATTTTCTTGTTTGAGTCGGCCATCGGAAACTCCTTGATCTGCTCAACACATTGACCATAGCCCTGATTGCCATGCTCAAGGTCGGGAAATAGCCCATCGAACAGATTTATCGCCAGTTAGTCTCATCGAAGATGGCTTTTGGGGTTCTGAACAGCAAAAAGAAATGGCCGACAGGGTATGACTCCAAAGCAGGAGACTTGAGACAACAAGCTGACTTCGTTTGTTGTTCAAGCATCTGATTTAGATCAGTCAACGGTCATTGTAGGGGGACTTTTCTTTAGCTGGCTCTGTCACATGTACATACAAAACACATATGAGGTTTTACATGTCCAAGCTCGTAGAGTTCCGTCAACTGGAAAAACATCTGGCTAAACAGCTCCAGGCGCTCGAAGCACTGAAAGGTGATGCAGGCCTTCAAAAGGAAATTGATTTCGAAAAGAAGCTGCGTGATTTGCTAGCCAAATACGGCTATAGCCTGAAAGACGTGATCAATCTTCTTGAGCCACAAACGGGTCGTCGCGCATCAGTAACCGCGCCGAAATCCGGCACACGCAAGCCGCGCCAGGTGAAGATCTACAAAAATCCAAACACTGGCGAAGTCGTCGAGACCAAGGGCGGCAACCAGAAGATACTGAGGGAGTGGAAAGCCAAATTCGGCTCTGCCACTGTCGAGTCCTGGCGGACCAAGTGAGTTTGGTTTGAGTACAAAAAAGGCCTGAGGAGGGTAATGCCAGTCAGTTAACCGAGTAAACCGCTTTTCGTAGGCGCCAGCGGATCGCCGCACCGCTGGCGCCTACATGTCCGATCATTGCCCGAGAAGGGCCTTTCTGTAGCTGATATGGGCTAGTGCCTGTGAGGCTTGACCGTATTTTCACGGGCAAGCTCAATACACTTCAATGCCAAAATAGTTGTCGGGTCGATCAACGCCACCGTATGTTTTTTTATCTTGTAAGCTTCGCTATGTTCGAGCACCAGAGGCAACTCTGTACAACCCAAGATGAGCACATCAGCGCCCAGTTCACATAAGTGCTCAGCAGCGGTTAGAAGCTGGTCTTTGCATATGCCGTCAGTGAAACCCGCTTTAACACCATGGTCTCCATAAATCGACTCCATGACCAACACTTGGTAATCCACGCCTGGGGTGATGACGTGAAGTCCTGCTCGCCGGGCAGCCTCGTGATAGACCTGACTTTTGATTGTGCCGGACGTCGCTAGCAGCCCTACGGTTTTGCCAGCACCGTATTGCTGAGCGATAGCCTCAACCGTCTCGGTCAACATATTCACTATGGGGACACGCAGGTGCGCCTGGATGCGTTCGACGAAGGCGTGAGCTGTATTGCACGGAATCGCAATGGCATTGGCTCCAGCGCTTTCAAGACGCTTGCATGTTGCATACATCGCCATTGTCGGGTCGGTGTCGTCATACAGCAGGTTGGCTGTGCGATCAGGAATCTGGGGGTTTTGTTCGACCACCATTTTAATGTGCTCTTGATCTCGGCCTGCCGGGGTATGCGCAACTACCTTACCCATGAAGTCGACTGTTGCCGCCGGCCCAACTCCGCCAACTATCCCTAATTTAAACGGCGGACGTGTCAACTGGCCGCTTTGCGACGTCGCGAAACCGGCATAAATCTCGTTGATATCCAGAGCTGTGATGCCTCGCCGTTGCAGATCACCACAGATCAATGAGAACTCAGTCATACCCGGCAATATGATTGTGGCTCCCTGATCCTGAAGCGAAAGGCACGCCTTATAAACACACTCTAGCGGCACCCCGTCTAGGTACCCGTCTTTGATGCCGTTAATGCCATACATCGCGTCCATCAACCCGGACTGCTCGTTATCATCTGGATACACGAGCTTGAAGTCATTGCCGAAATATCGCTCAAACAGCCCGGAGTGCCGAACATAGTCGGATGCGATGATTCCCAACGTACTGCCGCGTTCAGCGACGTGATCAATATGCTTGCGCAACGCAGCCACCATATCCAGGACGGGTATGCCTATTTCCTCCTGAATTTCCTCTCGAAAGGTGTGACTGGCAAAGCAAGGTAGTAAAACGGCATTTACTTCGCTTGCCTCGAATGTCTGACAAACCTGAAAAACGTAGAACTTCCTGGAGGTCATGTTCGCGCCCCGGTCCAGGGGCATCAGGACGTCTTTGAAAGGGTGTTGCTCAAACAGGAAGTGATAGCGACCTTGATCCTCCAAAACAGCTCTGGACTTCACCAATTTGTAGAAAAGATCGCCGCCGGCCAGTGAGCCAAGTCCGCCGACGATACCTAGTTTGCGAGCAAACGATGACCCGCTGGACGGCTTCGATTTACCTTTCATGTTCAGGTTCTCAGGCAGTGGCTGCAGTATGAATCGGGAGCGGAGATTTCGTGCCGGGCGCTTCTTCAAGTTCTTCATGTGGTTCTGATTTGGCAACCACAGCCGTTGCGATGCTATTGCCAACCACGTTGGTGGCAGTCCTGGCCATATCAAGGAATTGATCAATGCCAAGGATTAGCAAAATACCGGCTTCGGGAAGATTGAACATGGGTAACGTAGCCGCCACCACAACCACCGATGCTCGGGCTACACCGGCCATTCCCTTACTGGTAATCATCAGCGTCAGCAAGATGAGCAGTTGCTGTGTGAAGCTCAAGTCAACGTTGTAGGCCTGAGCAATGAACATGATGGCGAACGCTTGATACATCATCGAACCATCAAGATTGAATGAGTAACCCAGCGGTAGAACGAAGCTGGATACGCGCTTCGGCGCACCAAACTTCTCCAGTGCCTCCATGGTTTTCGGATACGCGGATTCGCTACTGGCAGTCGAGAATGCTAACAGGACAGGTTCGCGAATCAGCTTGCCCAAGGTAAACACTGAACGACCCAGGAACAGGTAGCCGGCAGCGAACAACACGCACCACAGAATCACAATGCCCAAGTAGAACTCGGCAATCAGTTTTCCGTAATCGACTATCAAGCCAAGACCTTGCGTGGTAATAGCCGATGCGATGGCTGCGAAAACGCCAATGGGCGCGAAGGCCATGACGAAGTCAGTGACTTTGAACATCACCTTGGCTAGCTCTTCGATGCTATCGACAATCGTTGTGTAACCCGCTCGCTTCACACTTGCCAAGGCAAACCCGAAGAACAACGAGAACACCACGATTTGCAGGATTTCGTTGTTGGCCATAGCTTCAGCAATGCTGCGAGGGAACACGTGACTGATGAAAACCTTAAGGCTGAAATCCCCGGTGTTGACCACCACGGGACTTGCCGCATGCTGGACAACCTCCATGTTCAATCCCGCACCGGGTTGGAACAGGTTGACCAGGCCCATGCCGATTGCCAGCGAGATCACCGAAGCGGTGACGAACCAGGCCATGGCTCTTAGGCCAATCCGGCCAACAGAGCGGGAGTTTCCCATGCTGGCAATGCCACCGACCAAGGTAGCGAATACCAGCGGCGCGATGACCATCTTGATCATGCGTAAAAAGATGTCGGTGACCATAGAGAAGTAAGAGGCGATCTCTTTGGCGCTTTGTTCGCTCCCTGCGAAATGGTGGCACGCCCAACCGACAAGCACGCCCAAGGCGATGCCAATTGCGATCCGACGCGGAAGTTTATTTTTCTTCACGGAGCTTTCCTCAAGTGGTTTTTTTGCTTTTTTTACTTGGCAGGAGACAAGTGTCATTGGGTCGAAGCTCTATGGCATCGCTTCAACGTTTTCGATTCTAGGGGCGGGATTGAAAGGTCGTGATGAGTAATCTCGCTAGCCTCATGCGCTTTTGGAATAGTTTTCGAAACTGCTGCTTTGTCCTGACTGAGGCGCAGTACACTGCGCATTCGGGGCATGAGGTGCCGGTATGCAAATCAAATGGTTGGATGATCTTTTAGCGATTTCCGAGTGGAAGAACTTTTCTCGGGCTGCGGAGGTTCGCTGCGTGACCCAGTCGGCTCTGTCGCGTCGCATACGGTCACTTGAGGAATGGGTAGGCGCGGAGTTGGTAGATCGCGGTACTTATCCCGTTCAGCTCACGCCTGCGGGGCGAAGTTTTTGTGAAGAGGGCCGCGAGGCATTGGCGGGGTTATTGAGACTGCGCTCGGCCCTGCGCGAGGTTGAGCGAATGCCTGGGCGATCTATCCAGGTGACTGCTGGCCACAGCCTTTCAATGACATTTCTACCTAAATGGCTAACCCAATTTCAGCAGCACAATGAGCAGTTCAACGCCCGAGTCGTTGCCGCGAACATTCATGATGCCGTCATAGCCTTGGAGGAGGGGAGTTGCGATCTGATGATCGTCTACCACCATCCCTTGGCACCCATTCTTCTAGACCCGGAAAAATTCGGTTGCCTGACGTTGGGGCATGACGCCTTTATTCCGTTGTGTGCCCCTGACAAGAAGGGGCAACCGCTGTATCGCCTGCCCGGCACCTCAGCTAAAGCTGTGCCTCACCTCGCTTATACGGCCACAACTTTTCTAGGGCGCGTTGCCGACATAGTCATCAAAAATGGTCCAAGTGTGAGTGTGCTGGAACGGTGCTATGAGGCAGACATGGCGATGCTTTTGATGCGAATGGCGATAGAGGGGTATGGCGTGGCATGGTTGCCACAAAGCGCTGTCATTGACGAGCTTCAGCGAGGTCAGTTGGTAAAAGCGGGTGGTGATGAATGGAGTACGCGACTGGAGATACGCTCCTACTGCTCCATCACCAACGAGAACCCTACGATGCGCAGTCTATGGAAAACCCTCGAAGGAGCTTCCCGCGATCTCCATGGCAAAACAGCTCATTAGTGATTTGGGGTTTACGACCGCGCGGGTTTGGCTTTACCGGCACGCTTTTCCCATACCACAAGATATGCCTTGGCATGTCTTGTGGTATTTCAAGCGATGTTCATCGCGGCAAGAGGCTCCCGCGATGCTGCGCGTGCAGCCAGGAAGGCAAGAACGGCCGCCACGCCCAGCACAGTGGCGCTCAATTCGAAGGTCGCTCGATAGCCGCTCAAGTCAAAGACCAGCCCGCCAATGGTTGCACCAGACGTGATTGCCAGTTGGATGATCGCCACCATTAAGCCGCCTCCCGCTTCAGCAGCGTCTGGCAACGTTCTCGCCAGCCATGTCCACCATCCCACGGGCGCAGCAGTCGCAACCAGTCCCCAGAGGCCAAGCAAAACAGTCGTGGTGGCCGCCGAGCTACCGAATGAAACAAGCGCCAGTGCAATCACTGCCATCAAGATCGGGATGACGATGAGGGTTCGATGCAGACCATTTTTCAAGAACGCTTCAATCAGGAAGGTTCCTGCGAGGCCCGCAATACCCAGGACGAGCAACATCAACGACAGCATGGAAACACTGACGTGGGTGACCGTTTCAAGAAACGGGCGCAAATAGGTAAACAGCATGAACTGGCCCATGAAAAACACGCTGACCGCCAGCATGCCTAATGCGACCGGCGTGCGTTTCATCAACCTGAAGACGTTGCCAGTGCCTGAACCGCTTTGCGATTTCATCGGTGGAAGGCTTAACAACAGCCATACACAAGCGACTATCGCGACGGGGATGACGCACAGGAATGCACCGCGCCAGCCAATCAGGGCACCGAGAAAACTGCCCAGTGGCGCTGCAATAACCGTCGCCAAAGCATTGCCGCCGTTGACGGTTGCCATTGCGCGAGTGATCTGGTCATCAGGCACCAGGCGCATGGCGGTTGCCGCCGATAATGACCAGAAGCCACCTATCGCAACACCGATCAGCGCGCGGCCGATCATGAACACCCAGTAGTTCGGGGCGAACGCGACTACTGTTCCAGAAAGAATCATAAGCAGTGTCAGTGAAAGGAGCAGCGGTTTGCGGTCAATCCGCGCAGCCACCGATGCGATCAGAAGACTGGTGAACAAGGCAAACAGCCCCGAAACGGAGATTCCCTGGCCGGCTTGTCCCTCGGTGACGTGTAGATCTGCGGCAATCGGTGTCAGGAGGCTGACGGGCATGAACTCCGATGCCACCAGCACGAAGGCGGCGAGCGACATGGCGAATACGGCGCCCCATGATTTATGGGGCACAGGGAGGAGGTGATCAGTCATTGGTTGAATCCTGTATTGCGCGAAGCGTCGTAGCCCCGAGGACGAGGCTACGAGAGAAGTGATGCCCGGCCAGGGCACCGATCAGATTACTTCAGGGTGCTTTTGAAGAACGTGGTCAACTTGGCGAATGGAATGAGGTTGACCCGGTCGTAAAGATCCACGTGTCCGGCATCTGGAATAATGAGCAACTCTTTAGGCTCGGCGGCCCGCTTGTAGGCGTCCTCACTGAACTCGCGTGAGTGTGCCTGGGCGCCGGCAATAAACAGCAGCGGGCGAGGGGAGATAGTCTCGATGTCATTGAACGGATAGAAGTTCATGAACTTCACGTTGCTGGTCAGCGTCGGCATGGTGGTTGTCTGCGGCGATGCGCCGGCCGGAGTGACTTCGCCTCGGTGGGTGCGATAAAAATCGTAGAACTCGTCACCCACGGCATTGCCGGTCAGTTTGAGCGGCGTGCCGCCGGTGTAGCGGATATCGCCACCCTGGAATTCGGCATAGCGCTGCTCGGTGGCGTCGCGAATGATCTGCTGGCGTTGTTCCGCAGTCACTGCGTGTTTGAGACCGTTACGGTTGGCCGCACCCATGTCGTACATGCTGACGGTGGCGATGGCCTTCATACGCGGATCAATCTTGGCCGCACTGATAGCGAAGCTGCCACTGCCGCAGATGCCGAGGACGCCAATTCGCTCAGGATCGACAATTGGGTGAGTGCCGAGAAAGTCCACGGCGGCACTGAAGTCTTCTGCGTAAATATCGGGCGAGACGGCTTGGCGAGGCACGCCCTCGCTCTCACCCCAGAAGGACAAATCCAGGGACAGGGTGACAAATCCTTGTTCGGCCATTTTGGTGGCGTACAAGTTCGCACTCTGCTCTTTCACCGCCCCCATTGGATGGCCGACGATGATGGCGGCGTTCCTGGATTTGGGGGCGAGGTCTTTCGGGGTGAACAGGTTGCCCGCCACCTTCATACCGTATTGATTCTTGAAGGTGACCTTTTCAACGGTCACTTTCTCGCTTTTGTAGAAGTTGTCCGCGCCGTTTGACATATCGGCTCCCATTGAAGAAAAAGAGGTGATGAGAAGCCCCAGGGCAAGAAAAATTCCTTTCACCGGATAGTCCTTTCGATTGAGTTGTAGTTTGCTGGAGTGCTTTGACCCAGTGCTTAATCAGCCAACATGGCGTTGTCGATCACGAAGCAATACTTGACGACATGGGAGATTCCTCAATGGGTGTGTCGGATGAACATTCTCCGGTTCTGCCCATACTCCCTGTAGTGCATATCGCTGGATTACTTGCCTGATTCTATGAGTCTCTGTTTTTTTGCAGGACGGTCGTGAACTGGCGAGTTAGAGTTCAGCGAAGAGGTACTAGACGAACATGACGATCAAACACGGCACCGCACCGCAACAGACATCGCCGCAAGAAACGCTTGCGCAGATCATCGGCGCGCAGATCCCGAAACCAGGTGATTACGGAACGCCCATTACGGGCCTCGGCTTCTTCAGGCGCGAACATCCATCGCCGCCCGTCGTCTGCATGGTCGAGCCAAGCATCATCCTCGTTGCCCGGGGTGAGAAACAGCTCTGGGTAGGCGGCGAAGGCTATCCGTATGACACGTCGCGATTTCTGATCACCTCATTGGACTTGCCTGCCAATTCGGAGGTGCTGGCAGCAAGCCCGGAACAGCCATGCCTGGGACTCACTTTGAAGCTCGATCTGCGCATGCTGGCTGAGCTGATAGCACAAAGTGACCTACCACCGACCCGTGATCGATCAGTTGCGAAGGGGGTAGGAATTGGTTCAGTGACCCCTGCAATGCTGGCGTCATTCGAGCGCTTATTGGCACTGCTCGATGAGCCGGAGTCCATTCCTGTTCTGGCCCCCTTGATTCAACGCGAGATTCACTACCGTCTCTTGCAAAGTGATCAGGCGAGCCGGCTACGACAAATCACTTCTGTCGATGGCCAGGGTTATCGAATCGCCAAAGCCATCGATTGGCTGAAGTTGAATTACACCTCGGCCCTTCGTGTCGACGAACTTGCCGCCCGGGTACAGATGAGTACGCCTACCTTTCACCACCACTTCCGTCAACTCACCACAATGAGCCCCTTGCAGTACCAGAAATGGCTGCGACTGAACGAGGCGAGGCGATTGATGCTCAATGAACACCAGGACGTATCCAGTGCGGCTTACAAGGTTGGATATGAAAGCCCGTCCCAGTTCAGCCGCGAATACAGCCGTCTGTTTGGCGTACCTCCCAAGCGGGATATTGCGGTGTTGCGAGGGCAGGGGTAGCTATAGAGTCAAGCTGACGAATTGCGTTTGCTCACGCTTTTAAACGCTATCGAGATAAAACGACTAAACAACCATTTAGCATAGTTATAATCTATCGAATAGATATTAGTAATAGCTACAGTGTTTTAAGGAGGGCAATCCACATGACCAACAGTGAGCTCAACATTCAAATTCCCAGCGCTGAAGCAGTCATCGCCGCATTGGCTCTGGAGCCTCACATGGAAGGCGGTTTCTACCGAAGAACCTTTCAATCTGATCACCACGCTATGGTCGAGGTCAATGGAGGTCAACGTCACTTGATGACTTCAATTTATTACCTGCTGACCAAGGATTCGCCTATAGGTCATTTTCACTTGAATCAATCGGACATCGTTCATTACTACCATTTGGGAAACCCGATTCAGTACAGCCTGATTTTTCCAGACGGCACGTTGAATATTGTGGTGATGGGCAGCGATGTTATCGCCGGGCAATGTCTGCAGCTGCATGTACCTGGTGGCGTCTGGAAAGCTTCGCAGCTGATGAATGGTTTGGCGGAATACGGTTTGATCAGTGAAGCGGTTTCACCAGGATTTGATTTTGCAGATATGGAGATGGGCAATCGGCAGAAGCTCAGAGAACAGTTTCCCGAGCATTCAGAGCTGATTGGAAAGCTGACGCAAGGATGAAGGGCTTGGATGAATTGAGGGCTTCAAAATCTGCGTGCAACCGGGCTAATCCTGAAACATCATGTTACGTGTAATGTATATTATGTTAAACCAGATGCCATGTTAGAAATGTTCATGAGTGTTCATTTTCATCAAGTACCCGGAAGTAATTTCATAAATTTCGGGGCATCAAAGATCTAAATCTGGGTATTTTCCCGCTATTTACACTCTTGCCTACCAGCCTTGAGACTCCGCTAGTTTAAAATTTTCCCATCAAATGCGTGCGCAACCTGATCTCGCAGCACGGCATGATCGTTGGATGTATTGATGCGCCTAGCCCAATCGCGTTTAACGCGACTTGGTTTTTGCACTGGTGCACCGCAGGTTTAGGCTTGCACCCACAAAATCCAGCTTATCGGCCGATGCTTCTTTCGCCGCGATGAGGCGCCTAACACCCTCCAGCGTCTCATCACGAGCGAAATTGACCTTTTCTTGTGTCACGAAAATCTGGTGAGCACTGAACCTACGATCAATGGCTTTCAGGAATCAATGGCTTTCAGATCCTTTCGCACTTGAGCTAAAAACGCTTTGGGATCCGTTATGTTTTCCTTTCGTATGTAACACGCTGTAACTAGGCTGACGGGATGAACCCCCAAGACGCTGCATAACTCCTCGAGCTTCACAAGCGTCGGGCTGGTACCACCTCGCTCAAGTAAGCTGACATTGGTGCGGCTGCTTACTAACGAAAAATGCTCCTGCGTCAGGCCCTTCCGGAGGCGAGCCTGTCGGAGCGTCGCACCAAATGCTTCTTTCAGTTCCATTTTGCTTTCTCACAAAAGGAACGATAAAGCGACATTGCGCAATATATGACTACAACATATATTGTTCATTCGAGATGCTGAGGTACCAGCGATGAGCAACGATCATGACGGGCCAACCATCATTTCCAGCCTTTTCAATGCCGATTTTCTGGGGCGTCCGTTCATGCGGCAGACAGTCATGATCCCTTGGTTTTACCTCGAAGCACACGTACGCTACGGTAAGGAGTTCGTAGGTGAAATGCTCATGGTGTCATCATTTGACGCGCTGAAAGACATTCTCAAAGTCCAGCACGAGTCATTTCGGGTGCGCTCCATTCAGTACGTAACTCCGGGTTTTGTAAATGAAACCGGTCAATGGAAAATGGAGCCGCTCCTGGAAGCGAGTGAGGCTATCAATCAACAGGGTGAGCGGGTTCCACTTTTCAAGGTTCCTGATCGAACCTACTCGCATTTGGGTGTGAACACCGAGGTGAACCTAAAAAACGTTAGGGTTCTGTTCCCCGCCGTCAAAAGAAAGCGCGACTGATATCGTGCATTTCTCCGTGATACGCTGGCGCAAGTGTTGCAGGTTCCCCTACCTAAGGAGTCAGTGATGACGATGCCGCATGAGCGTACGCGATCGATAATTCAGACCCGAGACTTTCTGGTTGATCTATCCGGTGACCAAGCGTTGCCTGAATCCGTACATAACGAGGCTCGCCGGCTCTTGCGTCATTACCCCACTTCAGATGAAGTTCTGCTGGCTGGAAAGGTGGAGGAACAAATGAAAAATGTGTTCACAGCCCGCTTCCTGAGCTCCACAATCGACTAAGCAGTTTTGTCTAACCTTGTAGCACTGCTTCGATAGCTCAACGTTTGAGATACGTTCAAGTGCTTCCTAATTTTCCGTTCAAAACTGGTGTGTGGTATGTCTGTTACCGCCAATATCGTCAAGCGCATCAAGTACACCCCCAAAGGACAGCCTTTCAGCATAGACCGTTTCGCTAGCGCAGGTTCGCGTGCGGCTGTGGCCAGAACCTTGTCCCGGCTCGCTGCGTCAGGTGAGTTGGCACGATTGAGTCGCGGTATTTACATGCGGCCAAAGCTCAGCTTTTTCGCCGGTAATGTGCGGCCAAGTACTGAGTCAATTCTCCGAATGATCGCTAGAAATAATCGCGAGATTATTCAGGTGCATGGTGCGGAGGCGCTCAGGTCTTTCGGGTTGAGTACCCAGATGCAGATCAGGCCTGTTTTTTACACGAGCGGTGCCAGTCGCGAGTTAAAGGTTGGTCGGGCAATCGTACGCTTGCTCCACGTTTCCCCTGAAAAATTGCAACATGCCGGAACGAAGGTCGGTTTAGCTCTCTGCGCCCTCTTCTACTTAGGCAAAGCAGGAGTGAATGACGCCGTCATCGCCAGTATCAAAGCTAAGCTAGACCCATCTGAATTCAAGCAACTCGTCGACAGTGAGATTCCCGCTTGGATGCAGGTCTCGTTCTGTAAAGTAACTTAAAGGTCATCACAGGATGCATCCACCGAGCCTCAGGTGACCGGCAACGGAATGGGTACCACCGCCAGGACAGCGACGAATTCATCGAGGGACAAAGCAATTCTTAGCAGACTCTGAGTATAAATGGGTGATCGCAACTATCGCGCAAACCGTGGTGATTGGCACCTAGGGCATGGTAAGGAAGCGCAGTTGGGGTCGAGCATTTGCAATTTTCCGCCACCAAACAGTTCACCACACAGAAATGCTCAGGGCGGAATGTTTGCTTCATTTGACGGATTTACCTAGTTTTCGATGGAGCTGAGATGAACTCCCCAACGACTGCTCAACGTCAGGCAAGCAAGAAAGAAAACCTCCGTGACGCAGCGATCACTGCATTTTGGGATTTCAGCGCCAATCGCGATTTACTGATGGAATCGGAGCGACTTCTCCAGATCAAGGCAGGCTTATCCGCTCATCTTTACCAAGCGGTTCGCATAACCTTTGACCTTCAGGACCGTAGCTTGGAGGCGCTGCTCAATTCGCCAATATCCACGCTCGAACGACGTCGGCGTGGGCAAAAACCTCTCGACCATACCGTCTCAGAACGAATAGATCGAATAGCCATTGTCTGCCGTTTAGCTGAAGAGATCTTCCAGAGCAGAGATATGGCCACATGCTGGATGTCGAAACCAAATAAAGCCCTCGGCGGAAATAAGCCCATCATGCACTGCGGGACCGAAATCGGAAGTCAGCAGGTTCGTCGTGTGCTTCAAACTTTGAAATGGGGGGGCGTTGCCTGATGAAGGCCAGCGAAAGTGCAATTTCATCATAGGGGCGCGTGTATGCGCTTTGTAGACCAAATGGGAGCCTCAATAGGATATCCCCGTAAGGTAATCACAGGAGAGCGAGTGTGCGCAAAATGGATGACATCAACCTGATTACACTGCTCGATCAGGTAGTGATCGAGGTGATGCTTGCTGGTGAACTCTTAGTCTCCGAGTGGGAAAGGCCTGGAGGCGCTCGTGGTTATGACGACAAAGCAGCGGTAGACGTCGAGATTGAGCAACAGCTTCGCAAATCTCTACTCCAGTTGGTTGACTGTGATTTTTGGGGTGAGGAAACTGGGCATGCTTTAACTAATCATCCATGGTGTTGGGTAATCGATCCAAATGACGGTACTGCTGATTTCCTGAAAGGTGTCAAAGGCTCATCAATTTCTGTTGGCTTACTACGACACTCGATCCCAGTACTAGGTGTGGTTTACGCGCCTGTAACTGATGACCGCGGTAAAGATTGCATTGCGTGGACAGAGGGACTACCACACCTGCTTCGCAACGGTTCCCCCATTGAAGTGGATCTGAGTCAACAAAATTTAACGCCTGACCGGCTTGTTATGGTCAGCGCTGCCGCGGTGGGTAGACCTGGAGAAAATAGCGAGCTGTGCTTCCCTGGTAAATTCCATGCCATGCCGAGCATCGCCTATCGGCTTGCCCGTGTAGCTGCTGGTGATGGGGTCTGCGGTGTTTCGCTTTATCCCGTATCGGCTCATGATGTGGCCGCCGGGCACGCTCTACTTAGAGCGAGTAAAGGCGAGTTGTTCGACCAAGACAGCAACATCATCACTTATAGCACCGACATGACTAAGGTCTCACTCAGATGCTTTGGAGGAGCTCAAGATGCGTGTGTTGATCTGCTAAATCGAGATTGGTCGCGGCTTTTACCTCCTAAGTTGACCCCATGATGTTTGAACAACAAACAGAAGAGCAGGCAGACAATGCGTTCAGTAACCGAATGTAATATCCGATAACGCGCAGACCCGGATATTGCATGGTGCACCCTAGCCGTTCAGTGCTCGATGGCTTGCCAGCCTCCCCCCAGGCTCTGGATCAGCGCGACACTTCCCTGACTGAGCTGGCCCTGGGTGTCCCGCAGGTTCTGCTCGGCTTGCGGCAGCACCAGTTGCTGGGTAAGCACCGCCTCTTGGCTGACGGTGCCAGCGCGCAACTGCGCCTCCTGACTACCGAACATGGGCCGCCGCCGAGCGTTCGGCAGCCACCACATCGGGGCGGCGCAGGAGCAGGGTAGAAGGCAAGGTCAGCGGTGGCCGAGGCAGGACGAAGGTGAAGTCATTTCGAGATGCTACAGCAGACTCGCTCGGTGCCACGCCCACCAGCACCGCCAAGGCATGTTCGTATTGCTCGCGATCGCGCAGCGAGGTCTGCAGATCGGCAATTGAGGTAGTCAGTTGATCCTGGGCTACCAGCAGTTGGTCGTTTGTGGCAACACCCTGGGTGTACTGGGAATGGATCATGTCCAGCAGCTGCTGATTGATCTTCTGTTGCTATTGCTACAACCGCACATCGATATTCATCTGCCGCAGCGCGAAGTAGTTACTGGCTACGCTGGAGCTGATGGACAGCCGCACCCCAGCCAGCAAGGCATCGGATTGCTGGGCCGTCGCTTGGCTCGACTCGATGCTACGGCGTACCTCGCCCCACAGGTCCGACTCCCAACTGGCGGTCAAGCTAGCGCTGACGCTGTTCTTGACCCCGCTTGAGGTGGTGTTGGTGGTGCTATCGCCGCCCTCCCCCCGCGAACCCGACAAGCCCACGCCAACC
The DNA here is from genome assembly GCF_056279485.1 of Pseudomonas sp. TE12508. Lineage (NCBI taxonomy): Bacteria > Pseudomonadati > Pseudomonadota > Gammaproteobacteria > Pseudomonadales > Pseudomonadaceae > Pseudomonas > Pseudomonas sp. TE12508. Next base: position 227,014 of record NZ_JBWCCN010000012.1, read on the forward strand.
GTCGGCGACAGCCCGGCCCGACTCGACGCCACCTGCGACTTGGCCAGACTGGTCTCGGGTATTGATTCCAACGTCCAGCCAGGCTCATTTTTAGTTGGTTGCGACAGGCTGAAAACGGCCATAAGCGGACCTTCTGGAAGGGCAACTTTTGCCTGTGGATTCAACCTACGGGCCTCGATTCTCCCTCAACCCAGAGTGGCAGCAGGTCAACCACCTGTGGAGCCGCAGCATCCTCAAATGGCTTAAAGTCAAAGTATTGGCACATTAAACTGAGCTCGTCCAAGGTAAACCTTTGCCGAATTTTCAGCATTACCTCATTCATACTCACACCATTTTCGTCCTGAGTGCGCAGATTCCAACGGGCCAGTTCCGTGCTTTCTTCATGTTCGGCAGACTCTACGAGGCGGTGATCTTTTATCAACGACTGCGAGTATCGAGCGGGAGAGAGGCTTCCAGAAAAAAACCTTCCTGCCAGCATGTAAGGGTTCACACTGCAAGAATCTCCTGATATATCAGCCATGTAGATTAATGGCAGATAGATCCCCCGCATAAAACCCGACAAACTAGCAATCACCATTAACCAGTTTGTTATAAATTTATACGTTCCAACATCCCTTACCTTGGCAGTATCTCCCAATGCTTGCAAATTCCCGGGAAGGCAATGCTGCACAACGAAGCGCAAAACTGCTCGCCTTGCCAGCGCATCTATTTCGAAATTCTTACTATTATTCTCCGCCTCCACTACTGGATACGGCATCATTTTAGAGGACCTGCCTTCTACCAAAGGAACCTGTCTGTAATGCACATCGCAATACAGTCTCATCTCAAACTCCTTGCGGCTGTTGCCCTCCCCCCAAAACCCTGTTTCCTTCACGTCATAACGATGGAGTAAAAATCCTCCATTAAATGATTGGAAGCTTTGTAATATTCGATTCTGGCAATTTTGCCATTCGCAGCAGTTCATGGATCGACGAAAAACCTCCATCAACTTGTTTGCTCTGTACATGTCAAAATAGAATCCGTGACGCCCCATGAGTTGTACCCGCCACGGGTCGCCCTTGCGTTTAGCTCCGTTCTGCCAATGCAACAGTTGCTCCTTGGCCTCAGAGGAAAGCTTAAGATTTTTATAAGACTCAGCGTCAATACGAAGGATACTTGGCGTACAGTTCTCCAGTAGCTGAGCGTGCCTCACAGAAAGACTATTTACTACATATCCATCACCGGCTTTTGACAGAATATTTTTAGTACCGCTGCTATAAGGAAGAGCGGCGATAACATCTTCGTAGGTCCAAATTTTCATATTCCGATGGTGAGCGAAGTTGTTAAGCTCTGTTTTATACAACGGGCCGGCAGGCAAAGCGCCCGAGATGATGAGCATGTAATCAATTTGCGGAACGGTTTCAGGCAACTCTTCGGGAAGCAGATTTTTCAGCAATTCTAAAAATCTGACTTTAGCCCCGCCATCGCGCAAGTATATTTGCCACCTTTCGACTTGATGCACGGCTGAAATAAAGTCGCTGTGGAATTTATCAGGCTTGTTTTTTTGGAAGATCTTCCGAACTGAATTTTCAAGCTCGATCAGGGTTATTTTAATCACCCCCGAGGAAACCGACACATACACAAAATCGGTAATTGCTCGATGATTGATAGGGAGTTTCGAGATCACAACATTGCAGAATACTCCGCCCGAGAGCACGTCTGGCGTGGGTATCAGGCTTGAATTTTGCGCCATGAACTTTTGAATTGCATGTTCATTTGCCTTCGTGCCTGAATCGTTGTGTGTATTTCCCTCGTACAATATCTCGCGAAACTTTTTGATCAGCTCATCATTGGCTTTGTGCATACGTGGAGGCTCGAATTATTAGAAAACACTGGATAAAGCGCGCATACCCGTTATTCCCTCGTGAAACTGCAAGGTGTACAGGAGCTTTTTTTGCCAAGAGATCGAACACTCAGCATTTTGTGTGGCGAAGTACTTGACCGTCATGAACGTAGAAAAGACCTTGCATGGACTCTCTCTGGAAAGTAGTGAGCGGTTGCCATTAGGGGGTGCTACAGCTCAGGACGATTCACTTCATCAATCGACGCTAGCACTGCATTTCTGCACACCTTCAAGCTCGCTAAAAAGCTGCTCCAAAAAAGCCTCAAAATCATCGATAACTTCTGTGAGAAACCTCTCATTTAACTCTAGCCTTGGATCGACTAGATATGAAAACTCCTCACTACCGTCCTCTTCACTATAAGGATCACATGGTTCTGTCATAAGAAAACGATCAAGTGAAATGGAAGGTGTCTTTTTTATTATCTCAACGATTGATTTGTCGATTGCAATTTCTTCGTTGATATCTAAGCCAGCATGGATAATTTTGTTTCTGATTTTTGCGTAGTTTTTTATTTTTCCCCACTCATTCTTTTCAAAAGGCGATGTAATTCCCATGCACTTTGAAATATAACCTTTTGCTCTTTCTATTCCGGCGCCGCTTAAGTCCTTGTAGCTTAGTTCTGAATTAGCTTCCCTTCTGTAGAATTCACATACACTATCAAGGATGTGTTCGATATAGGAGTATTGAGTTATGAAAATCGAAGACCAATGAATTGCAGAGAACTCAAACTCAATTTCGTATTCTCGCTCTGATGCGAGCTCACCAAATTTTTCCCGATAAAATTCGTCATCTATCCCTGCGAGGAATTTACTATTGCCTTCTTTTTTTCTATTTAAACCCCCTCCCAATAGCTCATCAGAAAATTCAATATAATCCCTTAGCCTGTTAAGCTTTTCGGAGATATTTCTTCGGTAATATCCTTTAAACATAACTCTTGCTCTTCAAGTAGGACTGATAAGAACCCATTACTAGTACCAAGTGCATGTGGAAACGCCTCTCGACTTTCTAGGCAGGCTATGACCCTTTTTCCATCCGCTTCGCCACTCGAGGTGTATTTCTCTTGGAAAAGAACGCATCGTATGGCCATTTCAAATATCGGGCGAGAGCGGGCGATCCCAAGGCCGATCACGAAGTGCCTTGGCCTCTACAGCGAGGCACCTTTAAACGTCCAATCAAATACATATACCGAGTTAAGTGTGCTTGAATTTATGTATGAAATGCCGTTGAATTTGATCAGCCTCTTGCCATCCCTGAATTCTCATCGCATTAATTGCTTCGCGAATTGGTGTAATCGTTTCAATATCGCCTACGATAATAGCGGCGGTAACTGTTTTCATCAGCTTTCGTGGGCTATCCGCGCTTTCAAAAGTTGAAACAATCATCTTACCTAACTCGGCTCTGGTGACTGGATCGTGCTCAGGGGCAATAAGCTCGGAGACCCTTCGCACCAAATCCTTTTGGTTTGAATCCCAGGCATCTGCTCTCCGAAGGACGCTTATGACTGTGCGGATTACCTTGAGCGATAGCTGAGATAATTTCATACGCCGAGCAGCTGATATAACAGTATTGAGAATTGTTATCGAAGGGCGCTCTGATTCGATATATGCCTCAATCATGGGCTCTAAACGTAATGTGGCCGCCCTCTCCGTAGCGCTGACTCCAAGCTGCAATACCGCGAGAGTTTCGTCAGCTGGGAAGTTGTGCTTCATCACCCAAGATGCAGTTTGTTCAATAACTACAAGCTGTTGCGCAGGCGAACCCATGTCTTGTACTCGATACACAAATCTTCGCCGACCAGGAGCATTCGGCTCGCGTTCGAAGAATTCGAGTATGCGTGGGTAGAGCTCCTCATAATCTTCACGTCGCCTGAAGCTCAATGCCAAACCAACGTCAACACTATCGATGACACGGTCCGCTTTCGCCGCAGCAAGAAATTTTTGCTCAAGCGCAGGTTGCCCGAGTGACAGGAGCATTTTTGCCAAGCGATGAGCGTCTGAGAATGACGCATGGTCAAACAGTTTCTGGATGCCATCCGCCAAAAGTTGTCGTTTTGACTTCACCTCTTCGATTAGATCGTCGTCAGCTAGAACATCTCTCAGTAAACGCACCACAAACCGTCGCTCCGCCACCATCTCCGAATCGCAGATGTCACAAAATTGGATGGCGCGATCAACAATACTCAAATGCTCATTTTCGAGGATTGCCTGCGCGACCAGGGAATGGCCAACCTTTAGGCGAGAGACCCCGTTTTTAGTTTTTTGCAATGACACCAAACCAAAAAAGCTTTCGTCTTTCCAGAACGCTATCCCATTTGGTCGAATGCGTTCGAACAGCGATAGCGGAGCCGATTGGTCATAGCTACCCGGAACGCACAGATCTAAGAAATCATCGAATGCCGCTTTGGTACGTAAAGGCCTAAGAACATTGGCGGCAAACTCGTTCAACGATCCTCCCTGTAGTGTCAGCGATAACGCTAGAAGTTGCCCATGCTCCATGAACCGCGCGATTTGACCAGTTCCTACCTGCGCCGCAGGCTCTCGATCAGTACTGATAAGGTCACGCAACTCTTCAACAAGCTCAGTTGACAGCGGCCCGAGGCGCACCGGGTGGATTGCAAGCATGGTCATTTCCGATTTCTGGGACACAGCCACAGGTCGGCTCGTTCCAAGAACACACAGGCCGGGTCTGATATGTCGCTCGAGAGCCTCAAAAAAATCGGAATGTCGCCATACGTCATCGACTATCAGGAGCAGCGGTTTGCTGGAGAGCATCAGCAAACTCAAAACCGCCTTCCAGCTCGCATCATCAACTTCTCCGGGTACTACCACCTCTAACACAAGGTGAGTACCTGCTTGATGAGCATCCCATGCAATACGGCGGACCAACGCGCTTTTGCCGGTGCCAGAGTTGCCCTCCACGACAACCATCCCGCCCGAGGCACGGATATCGGCCAAGGCTCGGACTACTTCCGAAACCTCTGACCTCGACACGTCTAGACCGTTGGCTACTGCAGCCCATAAGCTCTGAACTGCACCGTGAAGAAATGCAGTTCGCATCGAGCTCGTCATTACGAGAGACCGCTTGGCTGGAAGCAGTCGGCAAGCAGCCCCATCCTTTCCAGGATGTCCATCGGGCAGACCTACCAGATTCTCGACGACGTCCGAAACTTGAAAGCTTGCTCTCGGCACCAATGCTGCCTGTAACCTCGTGATACTCGACCGTACATGCTCTGGCGGCACACCAAATCTCACGAGGTTCCAAGACGCTTGGGCAGTAAGGTCTGCGATCGCCTCCTCATGGAGAAGAATCTCGAAAGTCGCATTTCCCAAGACATTTCGAAGGCATTCCAGCACCTGATCCTCGTCCAGGCCTTCTCGATACTTTTCTGAAATCAGTGGTGCGATTGCCTCCGCATGGTTCTGGACGAAGACTCGTCGCAAAATCTGAAAAGCACTCTCCTCGTAAGGCGCACTCGTGCAAACAAGACGAAAACCAGGGAAATTAGCACCAAGACCCTCTCGTGCCGTAACGGTGATCATATCCCGTGCAAAACCAGCAATGACATCTTTGAGCTTTGAGTAGCTGAAACTGCCTTGCTGGTGATCTTTTGCTTGGATTAAGAGCTCACGATTCCCGGCAAACCTGAGATCGACATCCTGAGCACCTTCATACCGCAGCTCCACAAGTTCCCTTTCTCCCGTTAGGAGCCAAGTAAGCCTAACCAGCGCGTAGGCCTTCTGGAATGAAAACCCTTTTTCGGCAATAGCGCCCCCCGTCCGAGGTTTGGTATTAAGATCATTGCCATCCACAGACCACGCTGAACCCATGCTTTGTCCCTAGGGATTTCTACAAATTTAAAGTTGTCTCCGGCGAAGTCGGTGACTCACCTGAGTGCGGATAGTCGTACAGAAATATGCGCGCGCTGGGCACCGGTGCCACATTTACTGGCTCAGGCTAAGCCTATCATTTCCGTAGTACGCCAGGACAAATCAGCTACGAAATTACAACGCCACCTGAGGCCAGGTCACCACTACTAGGGAAGGTTGAATATGAACACCAGCGTAGAAATGCCAACGGAGACCGTTTTGTCAGAATGCGACTCGGATCGGTTCGAAATGTCACCCACTTCCTACCTCGACCAAATACTTGATCGAGAGCTCAGGCTCACGCTACACGGCATTGAGCTTGGCTCTGAGAGAGACGACTCGATGGGTCAGCTAACGGTCCAGGCTGTGTGAAAACGCACTGAATACGTCGAAAGTTGAGAGCTACGGGTGTTGCCTGCGAAACCAGCAGACTGAAGCGCGAATTGCCCTG